>CAVGRW010000006.1:0-40097 GCA_963631735.1 Bacteroidaceae bacterium
GTGCAACTCCGACCTCATGCGGCGTAAATCTTTTCCGCAAGATGTATGACGAGTACTTTGTAGAGAAGGATATGAAGAAAGCAAGAGAGACCTTTAACGAGATCATTCTCCTTGACTGCGCTATCGACAGCGGCTTCAATGCAAGCGCAAAGTATCTCGTTCAGCTTCAGGGAATTCCTTTCACGACCGTAACAAGAGCAGGCTCAACCCTCAGCGCACCGAGAATCAGAAGCCTTCAGGCTTTCTACGAGTACGCAAAGGCTCACGAGCTTCTTTAATTTTAGGTACTACACAACACAAAACAGCTCACAAGGCTTCGGCTTTGTGGGCTGTTTTTTAACAAAACTTATTTATAAAAATTTAATTTTATACTTGCCGCCATGTCATCAAACAGTCTTTTTCATCCGTGGCTTCATCTAAACCTTCGCACTGAAATTTAAACCCTTCTCTTTGGTAAAAATTTATTGCCCGTGTGTTTTTTCGGTACACATTCAGCTGTAATTCAGTTCTTTTATTCTTTATATAATTCAGTAAAAGCCCGCCTATACCTTGTGACTGCATTCCGTCACAAACAAATATGCCCTCGATATATTCGCCGTTCACTCCTATAAAGCCTTGGATTCCTTGACTGTCCTCATAGACATAGACCTCAGCCTGCGGCAGCATCTCTTTCACCGCCTCAAAATTGCTTTCCCAATATTGAGCAGGAATAAAATTATGCGCTTTCAGATTGGTTTCTAACCATATATCGGCGACTCTGTTTATATCCTTTTTCTGCATTTTTCTTATCATAACTTTTTTTCACTCAAATTTCGATTTAATTTTTATCGTCTAAAATAGCAGACAATCACAATCGAACTTTTTCCTCTCAAAAGGCAAGCAGAAAAGCCGAAATTTGTTTAAGCTTTATATTTCGCATATATTTTTTTATATACAATCACAAGAAGCGGAAGTCCGATAACACAATCAGCGGCAATAAGAATAAGTGCAATTATTCCATTCCATGAACCGACAAAGGTTGACACCCATAGCGGCAAGGAAAAAACGATCCACATTCGCCCGTTAGCATGGTTATAAGCAGAAATATCAGCTATTTCCGATTCATCTACGGTTGAACCCGCCCAAAACCACATAGGCTTTTTCCTGTTCCATGCATAAATTCCGATTATTGTAAATAAAGCGCTGCAAGGAATCATAATAATGAACCAAATTATATTATCCATAGCTATTCTCCTTCAACAAGCTTCGATCATGTTTCGTACATTTCAGAAAATGGGCAATCCATAAGGACTGCCCATTAGTCATGTTATAATCAATAAAGCTTTGCGCCTGCCGGGATGTGGTCGTCTACCATGAGAAGATGGAGCTTTTCCTCTCCCTCTTCCTCATGAATAGCGGAAAGAAGCATGCCGCAGGAATCAATGCCCATCATAGCTCTCGGCGGAAGGTTTGTAATTGCGATACAGGTCTTGCCGATGAGCTCCTCAGGCTCATAATAAGCGTGAATTCCGCTGAGGATCGTTCTGTCCTCGCCCGTGCCGTCATCAAGTGTGAACTGAAGAAGCTTCTTCGACTTCTTAACAGCTACGCAGTCCTTAACCTTAACTGCTCTGAAATCCGACTTTGAGAATGTATCAAAATCAACATAATCCTTGAAAAGCGGCTCAATCTCGACCTTTGAGAAGTCGATTACTTCGGGAGCGGCTTTTTCTTCTGTTGCTTCCTCAGCAACCGTCTGAACGGGCTTGTCGTACTTTTTGTCCGAATCAAGCGGCTTCATGGTCGGGAAGAGCAAAACGTCTCTGATTGACGGGCTGTTTGTAAGAAGCATTACAAGACGGTCGATACCGTAGCCGATACCGCCTGTCGGAGGCATACCGTACTCCATAGCGGTGAGGAAATCCTCATCGGTGTGGTTAGCTTCCTCGTCGCCTGCCGCTGCGGCAGCGTCCTGAGCCTTGAAGCGCTCACGTTGGTCAATCGGGTCATTAAGCTCGGAATATGCGTTACACATCTCCCAAGTGTTGATGTAAAGCTCGAAACGCTCAACCTGATCGGGTCTCGACGGCTTTCTCTTTGTAAGCGGAGAAATGTCAACGGGGTGATCCATGATGAATGTCGGCTGAATGAGCTTGTCCTCGCAGAACTCCTCAAAGAAGAGATTGAGAATATCGCCCTTTGTGTGGCGCTCCTCAAATTCAACATTGTGCTCCTTAGCGAGCTTCTTAGCTTCGGCATCGTCCTTGACTGCATCAAAATCAACGCCTGCATACTTCTTAACAGCGTCGGTCATTGTGAGTCTCTCAAACGGCTTTCCGAGGTCGATTTCCTTGTCGCCGTAGGTAATGGTCGTTGAACCGCAAACCTCGGTTGCGAGGTATCTGAACATGCTCTCGGTGAGATCCATCATGCCGTGATAATCCGTATATGCCTGATAAAGCTCCATGAGAGTAAACTCGGGGTTATGTCTTGTGTCCATGCCCTCGTTACGGAAAACTCTGCCGATCTCATAAACTCTCTCCATGCCGCCGATGATAAGGCGCTTGAGGTAAAGCTCAAGTGAAATTCTGAGCTTGAAGTCCTCATTGAGCGAGTTATGGTGAGTAACGAACGGTCTTGCCGCCGCACCGCCAGCGTTTGAAACGAGAATCGGTGTTTCAACCTCAACAAAGTTCTTTTCGTCAAGGAAGTTTCTAATCTTCTTTATAATAAGCGAACGCTTGTAGAAAGTCGTCTTAACATCGGGATTAACGATAAGGTCAAGATAACGCTGACGGTATCTTGTGTCTGTATCCTTGAGTCCATGGAACTTCTCGGGAAGCGGAAGAAGCGACTTTGAAAGAAGTCTTACGTTCTGCGCATGAACGGAGATCTGACCTCTGCGTGTTCTGAAAACAAAGCCCTTTACCTCGATGATATCGCCGATATCCCACTTTTTGAACTCGGCAAACTCGTCCTCGCCGATATCGTTCATTCTGACATAAACCTGCATACGTCCTGCACGGTCTGTAATGTCGATGAAGTTGGCTTTACCCATATCTCTCCAGGTCATGATACGGCCGCAAAGAGTTACATCCTCAATTCTGACCTGCTCGGGTCTCTGATCCTCGGGAAGCTCGTTTGTCTCTGCCTCAAGCTTCTCAAAGGCGGCGGTAATTTCCGCACTTGTAGCCGACTGCTCGGCAGTCGTTATCTGAAACGGGTCCTTGCCTGCTTCCTGAAGCGCAACAAGCTTGTCAACCCTGATTTTTCTGAGTTCGTTGGTGTTCTCCTCTGTCTCAACAACGGGAGTGTTTTTTTCTTCTGCCATATTCAACTCTCCATTCATAGCAAAAAGTTTTAACAGTCAAAGCGGGCGTAAGGCTAAGCCTGCGCCCGATATGTTTATATTGAAATTTTATATTGAAATTTCAAGAACCTCAAAGGCAATTACATTACCGTTCGGAAGATGAACATTAACGATATCTCCGACCTTGTTGCCGATAAGTGCCTTACCGACTGCCGACTGATCCGAAATGATACCCTCATCGGGATTTGCCTGGCTCTCGCCGAGAATCTTGTATTCCTCGATATCGCCGTATTCAACGTCACGGATTTTAACCTTTGAACCGACGTGAATAGCCTCGGTAGTAATTGCGCTTTCGTCAAGAATTTTAGCGTTCTTCATTTCATTTTCGAGCTGAGCGATTTTAGCCTCCATTTTAGCCTGATCGTTCAATGCCTCATCATATTCGCTGTTTTCTGAAAGATCTCCGAATGATCTGGCCTCTTTGATTCTTTCGGCTATCTCGTCACGTCCCGCTGTTTTAAGATATTCCAGCTCATCATTTTTCTTTTTGTAAGCTTCGGCTGTAAGCAAGATTTCCTGTGCCATAAATTTCATCCTTTCAATGCAATTACTCGGTATTTTGGTCGTGATACAGACAAAAGCCTGTACTTTAAACACCAAAGTACAGCAATATTGCTATTATAGTGTATTCATCGGAAAAAGTCAAGCATTTTGTTAAAACCGACTTTTCCCGATGTGATACATTATTTAATAAATATAATATGTCCGAAAAGCTTAAACATTCCGGAATTTATCCGTTTTCTATCATTTGAACCTCATGAGCAGCAAGCAAGCGGCATTCGCCCTCTTTAAGGCTCGGGTCAAGCATAAGCCCGCCCATCTGAGTTCGCTTCAGACCGATCACACCGTTGCCTGCGGCGGCAAACATTCTTTTGATCTGATGATACTTGCCCTCGCAGATTTTGATTTCGACAAGCGGTTCATCGGTATTCTCAATAACACTCACCTTTGCAGACAAGCATTTTGTTCCGTCCTTGAGCTCAATTCCGTCGCATACCTTTTTTATCTGCTCATCCGTTACTCTTTCGGCAAGGCGTGCCTCATAGGTCTTTTCGATGTGGTTTTTCGGCGAAAGTATTTTGTGTGCAAAGTCGCCGTCGTCGGTGATGAGAACAAAGCCCGTCGTTGTGATGTCGAGCCGTCCGGCAGGGAAAAGATTTCTGCCTTTATATTCCTTCGGAACGAGGTCGATAACGGTCTTTTCGTTCCTGTCGTTTGTTGCACTGACAACGCCCTTAGGCTTGTTGAGCATGATATAAACAAATCGCTGAAAATCAAGCTTTTCGCCGTTAACGGAAATGACGTCCTTTTCATCGTCGGACTTCGCTCCCCTGTCACGAACCGTTATTCCGTTGACCTTGACCGCTCCGCTTTTTATAAGCTCCTGAACCTCTTTACGGCTGTATTTGCCCTGAGAGGCGATAATTTTATCAAGACGCTGAAGCATTTTTTACTCCTTGTCAAGATAATCAAGGCTTACCCAGCCCTCATTACCGTCATAATATGTATGACCCCAGCCGTCGGAAATACGGTCGATTTTCAGAACCGTGCCCTCGCTGAGCTCAAGAATAATATCATTCTGAGTTCCTATATCTGTTCTGAGCTTGAGTCCGTCGGTGTTTACTGTATAATTTCCCGTGCCTTCAGCCGTTGTCGTCTCGGCAGAAGTAGTTTTTTCGGTTGTTTTCTCGGTCGGCTTTTCGGTCGTTGTTTCGGGCTTGGTTGTGGTTGCCGCCTCGGTTCTTGCGGAAGCGTCCGAGGAGTCGCCAAACGAAGCAAGACCCCATTTGCCGTCATTACAGATATACGCTCTGCCGCTTACAACAGGAGTTGCCCAATCATAAATCATTTGAGTGACAGCCTTGCCCTCGTTGGTGTAAATTCCGAATTTGCCGTCCTTGGTGACGGTTACATAACCGTCGAAGCACTCATAGGGAGTATCCTCGCCGCCGAAAGCGCTGTAACCCTTAACGGCATCATAGCCGAACGGGAGAACGGTTTTTCCGTTGGAGTCGATGTAGCCCCAAATTCCGTTTGACTTGAAAGCAGCCATTCCGTTGGAGAAGCAGCCTGCGCCCGAGTAGATCATGCCCATAACGTTTCTGCCGTTGATATATAAGCCGTAGGTGCCGTCGGAAACATATTTTCCGTCAACATCCTTAACTCCACGCACAGTCTCGGGCAAGGACGCTTTTAAATCATCCTTGTAGATTTCGCCGTTATCATTCTGAACAAAAACGGCGGAATTATCCGTTGAGCTCCAGAGATACTCATATCTGAGCGTATTATATTCCCTGTAAGCCGTCTCGGTTGAAAAAGTCTTGTAATCTATATAGGTCTGCACGGTATCGCCGTCGGAGCCCTTGCTAAGGGCAAGAAAATCCTTGCTGTTCCTGATAGCGACAATGCTGTCATACTTAGGCTTGATAACGATTTTTCCGTTATAATCAATGATTCCGTACTTTCCGTTTTGCTTGATTTTAAAGCAGTCGGCATAGCTGATATCATAATGTCTTGTGCTGTCGTTATAGTCGGCTCTGACAAGCGGCTCGATCGCTTCGTACTCCATAGTCGGAGCAATTATCCATTTAATCGAAACGAGCGAATCTGTATTATTCGTGTTAGCCTTAACAGGTTCCTTTTTTGACGAGCAAGCCGAAAGCACGCCGAGCATACTTGCAGCGCACAAAAGAATTGATATTAGCCTTATGAAGCCTGTGTTCTTCATCTTTTACACCTCTCGGAGAAGCATGCCGACCCGTCAACGACTAAATCAATACATACTTTCTCTTTTTTTCTTCCTGATCGCCCTGTATATAAAATATGCAACGACGATGACGGCAAAGGTAATCAGTCCGATATATACAGACCTGTCATTATTGCCCTCTATTTTAAGATTGTCCCAAAGCGATGTCATGAGCATGAGCATCTCGGAATCGAGATTGTGAAAATACTCGGTCGGCGGAGTGTGCTCCTCGTCGGGATAGAGCATTTCGTTGTCCCTGAGCGAATATTCCTCGTTGTCAAGAACCGCTTGGTTAGGAGTAGCATAACACATATACTCGGCATTTGCAAGTGCAATGTCCTCTCTGAGCATGAAATTGATGTAAAGCTCAGCCGCTTCTTTATTCTGACAGCCCTTGGGAATACAGATGGAATCGACGAAAATATTCGTACCCTCCTTCGGATAAACGAAGGCAAGATCGGGATTATTTTCCGCCATGCTGATGCAGTCGCCTGCGTAATATGCGGCTATTGCAGCCTCGCCGCCCTCCATCTTATTGAAAACATCGTCCATAACATATGACTGAACGATGGGCTTTTGCTCCTTGAGCTTTTCGTAAGCCTTTTCCCAATCCTGAACATTGGTCGTGTTGATATCAATGCCCAAAAGGAACTGTGCGATACCGAAAGCATCACGGGAGTTATTGAACATGAGCACCTGACCCTTGTACTTTTCGTCCCACATAATGCTCCAGCTGTCGGGTGTGCCTTCAACCATTTTGGTGTTATAGACAAGTCCTACCATGCCGACATTGTAGGGAACGGAATACTCGTTCTTAGGGTCGAAATAGAGATTTTTGTACTTCGGCATGATGTTCTTGTAATTCGGGATATTGTCGAAGTTGATTTTTTCGAGCAAATCCTCGTTTATCATGCGCTCGATCATATAGTCAGACGGAATAACTATATCGTAGTTCGCTCCGCCGCCCTTGATCTTATTGTACATATTTTCGTTGGAATCGTAGGTTGTGTAATTGACCTTGATGCCTGTTTCTTTTTCAAATTCCTTGTTTACGTCGAGCGTACCCTCGGCACCGTCGGAGATGTATTCTCCCCAATTGTAAACATTGATTTCCGTGCCCTTGAGCTTGGAAACGTCAATCTGCTTTGCCGCAACGCCGAACGAAGCGGAGCAGCTCAGAGCGATAACGATAACGGCGAACAAAACGGAAATAATCTTCTTCATCATTTTACCGCACCGCCCTTCTTCTCCTTCTTGTTGTCGCCCTGCGCCTGAAGAACATTGACAAGAACAAGGAGAACAAGAATAACGATAAACATGATTGTTGAAAGTGCGTACATATCGGGAGTAACACGCTTCTTCGTCATGGAGAAAATTCTGATAGGAAGCGTCTGGAACTTAGGACCGCTGACAAAATAGCTGATGATGAAATCGTCAAACGAAAGCGTAAATGCCATGATAAGTCCTGCGATAACGCCCGGAAGAATCGACGGAAGAACGACCTTGATAAACGCTTTAACGGGAGGACAGCCGAGATCCTGGGCCGCCTGCGAAAGGTTTGCGTCCGTCTGTCTGAGCTTTGGCAGAACATTGAGAATAACATACGGCAGGCTGAACGTTACATGAGCAATGAACAGCGTCCAAAAGCCGAGAACTCCGCTTGCGCCGAGGATTGAGCCGATGAACACGAACAAAAGCATCATCGAAACACCCGTAACAATTTCCGGATTCATCATCGGAATATTTGTAACGGTCATAACGCTCGACTTAACAAAGCCTTTTTTCATCTTGTCGATTCCGACTGCGGCAAGAGTGCCGATAACGGTAGCTGTAATTGCCGATGTAACAGCAAGAATGAGCGTATTTGTCAAGGCATTTATCGTTGCGCTGTCTCTGAAAAGCTCAACATACCATTTTGTGGAAAAGCCCTGAATTACACTGGTGCTGTTCGTTCCGTTGAACGAGAGCACGATGAGCATGAATATCGGCAGGTAGAGAAAAAGCATAACCAGTGCAAGATATATGCCCGATGCGGGGTGAAGCTTGCTGTTTTTCATGCTACAACACCTCCCGCTTCCTCAGTATCGCCGAATTTATTCATAATTGCCATACAGATAAGTATTAGAATCATAAGAACGAGTGAAAGTGCGGCTCCGAAGTTGAAATTGTTTGAAACCTGGAACTGCATTTCGATGATATCGCCGATGAGCGCAAAGCTGCCGCCGCCGAGCTTCTGAGAAATATAGAATGTGCTGACCGACGGAACAAAGACCATTGTAACGCCCGAAACAACACCCGAAAGCGTTGACGGGAATATAACGTCCTTGATAACTTGAAGCTTGTTTGCGCCGAGATCCTGCGCCGCCTCGACAAGGCTGTTGTCAAGCTTTGTCATGACGGAATAAATCGGCAAAATCATGTACGGCAGGAAGTTGTAAACCATTCCCAATATAACCGCACCCGAGGTGTTTATCATATGGAAGGGTCCGATATTTATTTTTGCAAGTATGTTGTTGATTACGCCCGAATCCTCAAGCAGAGTCATCCATGCGTAAGTTCTGAGCAAGAAGTTCATCCACATGGGAATCATAACAAGCATTACCATTGTGCTCTGCGCTCTGAGCTTCATTCTCGAAAGAATGTAAGCCAAAGGATAAGCGATCAAAAGGCAAATAAGCGTTGCGACGATACCGAACCACAAGGAGCGCAAAAACGTGCTTGTGTAATCGGTCAGACGTGTAACATTATCAAGAGTAAATGCGCCCGACTTGTCCGTAAAGGCATAGTAGAATACCATGATAAGCGGAACTACAATGAATATTGCCGACCAAACAATGTGAGGAGCGGCACAAAGACGCTGAGTTAAAGTCCTTTTTTTCACGGCTCATTCCTCCTCAACGATGTCGGAGAGATGCTCGAGTTCATCGCTGAAGGAGCTGTAATCTCCGTACAGTCCCGAATATTTGGATTTCTTCATGATGTGGATAGCGTCAGGCTCGATGTCAAGACCGATTTTTTTGCCGACAGGCTCATAATCAGTCGTCTGAATCATCCATTTGAAGCCGCCGATATCAACAATTATTTCAAAATGAACGCCCTTAAATGTAACGGAGGTAACCGTACCGCTGAGCATACCTTTTTCGACGGGAACAATGTCAACGTCCTCGGGTCTTACGACAACATCGACCGACTCGCCGATGCCGAAGCCCTTATCAAGACATTGGAACTGTGCGCCGGAGAACGAGCACTTAAAGTCCTCAAGCATCTTGCCGTCAAGGATATTACTCTCGCCGATGAAGTCGGCAACGAAAGCGTTCTTGGGTTCATTATAAACGTCCTGCGGAGTGCCTATCTGCTGAATAACGCCGCCGTCCATAACAACGACTGTATCAGACATGGAAAGAGCTTCCTCTTGGTCGTGTGTGACATATATAAACGTTATGCCGAGTCTCTGCTGAATGTTTTTAAGCTCCACCTGCATATCCTTGCGAAGCTTGAGATCAAGCGCACCGAGCGGCTCGTCAAGGAGGAGAACTCTCGGCTTAACGGCAAGCGCACGTGCAATTGCGACACGCTGCTGCTGACCGCCGGAAAGAGAATTGATATTTCGTCTTTCAAAGCCGTTGAGGTTGACGAGGTTAAGCATTTCCTTAACCGTCTCGCTGATTTCCTTTTCCTTCATCTTCTTGACACGAAGTCCGAACGCAATGTTCTCGTAAACATTCAAATGCGGAAACAGCGCATAACGCTGAAAAATGGTGTTGACCTGTCTCTTATGAGGCGGTACACCATTGATAACTTTATTCTCAAAGACAACCTCTCCGCTGTCCGGTTCAAGGAATCCGGCGATGATACGAAGTGTGGTTGTTTTTCCGCAGCCCGAAGGTCCTAACAAGGTGATAAACTCCTTGTCGCGAATGTACATGCTGAGATTTTCGAGTATCTGAGCATCTCCCAGCTTGACCGAAATGTTTTTAAGGTCAATAATAACGTTGTTTTCCAATTATGCAGCCCCTCTCTTTACCGAATACGGTATAAATATCAGTCGGAAATATGCAAATAAATTTTTCCTTTCGATATTGATATATACTATAGTGCAGAAATTCGCAAATGTCAACAATTTTTTACAAATTTTCTGTATGAAATCATCGGTTTTTTTGAATGATTTTTGAAATACTCTTTTTTACTCCGAAATACTCTGTTTTTCTCGTTTCAGCTCGTTTTTTATCGTCACAAAAAATATTGACAACCGAGAAACTTTTTACGGCTTCTCGGTTGAAATTTGTATAAAAATTCAGTATTACAACATTTTTACAATGATTTTAAAGCACCCGTCGGGCAAGCATCAACGCACTTGCGGCAGTTCTTGCAGAATTCAACAGTCTCCGCCGAGTCAAATTCGGGCTTGATGACCGTCGTAAATCCTCGTCCGACAAGTCCGAGTACGCCCTTGCCGACCTCCTCGTCGCAGACACGAACGCAAAGATTGCAAAGAATACACTTGTTCTGATCTCTTTCGATGCAAACAAGCTTCTGCTCCTTGGGGCAGTTATGCTTATCGCCTGCGAAACGTTCGGGGTGAACATCGTACTGATTTGCATATCTTATGAGTTTGCACTCGTGATAGTCGTGACAGCCGCACCGCAAACAGCGCTTAGCTTCGTTCATCGCCTGTTCGGGAGTGAGACCGAGATTTATCTCGTCAAAATCGTGTTTTCTCTCCTCGGGAGAACGCTGCGGCATCTTCGCTCTTGCACACTTTTCCCTGTCCGCAAGATCGGCGGCAGTGACGGTCTTTTCAACGACGAACGTCTTCTTATAGCTCACATTCTCGCCGTGAAGATATCTGTCAACGACCTCCGATGCCTTCTGCGCCTCGCCTATCGCTTCAATGGCGATCGAGGCTCCCCTGTTCGTTGCGTCGCCGACGGCAAACACTCCGTCAACAGAGGTTCTGAACGACCTTTCGTCTGCGGCAATGTTGCCCCTGTTAGTCAGTTCAAGCTGTTCAAAGCCCTTGATGTTAATTTTCTGACCGATTGCCATGATAACGGTATCGAGCTCGATCGTCTCAAACTCGCCCTCAATTGGAACGGGTCTGCGGCGTCCGCCTGCGTCAGGCTCACCGAGCTTCATTTTCTGAAGCTTAACAGCCTTAACTCTGCCGTTTTCGCCTATAATTTCCGACGGATTGCAAAGGAACTTGTAGATTACTCCCTCTTCCTCCGCTTCGTCAATTTCAATCTTTTCGGCAGGCATTTCGGCTCTCGTTCTTCTGTAGATAACGTAAACCTCGTCCGCACCGAGCCTTACAGCCGAGCGGCAGGCATCCATCGCCGTATTACCGCCGCCGATAACTGCTACCTTTTTGCCGATATCAACGGGATTTTTCATTGCAACCGAACGCAGAAAATCAATTCCGCCGAGCACGCCGTCAAGGCTTTCGCCCTCAACGCCCATTGAACTGCTCGTCCATGCGCCGATTGCGACAATAACGGCATCGTGACTGTTCTTTATCTCGTCAAGCGTAATATCCTTGCCGATTTTAACATTATTTTTCATCTCAACGCCAAGCTCCTCAATTGAGCTTATCTCGGCGTCAAGCACCTCTTTCGGAAGTCTGTACTGCGGGATTCCGTATCTGAGCATACCGCCCATCTTCGGCATTGCGTCATATATTGTGACCTTGTGACCTTTGACAGCGAGGAAATATGCCGCCGTAAGTCCTGCCGGACCTCCGCCGATTATGCCGACAGTCTTTCCGCTTGCTTCCTTGACCTCGGGCATAAATTTGTTACCCGATTTCAAATCCTCATCGGCGGCAAAGCTCTTGAGAAAAGCTATTGAGATAGGCTCCTCAACAAGCTTTCTGCGGCAGGCTGTCTCGCACGGGTGCGGACAAACTCGACCTATTGAAGCAGGGAGCGGAACTCTGTCCTTAACAAGCTCAACGGCTTCCTTAAATTTGCCCTCTGCAATGAGCTTAACATAGCCCTGACAATCCGTTCCTGCGGGGCAATTCAGCGAGCAGGGACCCTTGCAGTCGCCCGTATGGTCGGAAATGAGCAGTTCAAGTGCAATTTTTCTCGACTGACGAACTCTCGGAGTGTCCGTCTTGATAACCATTCCGTCCGATGCAACGGTTGCACAGGCTCTGAGAAGCTTAGGAATATTCTCCGCTTCGACAACGCAAAGTCCGCATGCGCCGTAAGCCTTGACTTCATCAATGTAGCAAAGCGTCGGAATCTCGATATTATTATCACGGGCAATTTGAAGGATAGTCTGACCCTTTACGGCGGTCAGCTCTTTGCCGTCTATCGTAACTTTAATTTTATCCATTCAAATCACCTCTCAATCTACCTTAACTGCACCGAAGCGGCAGACATTTACGCATGAGCCGCACTTGATGCACTTATCCTGATCTATTTTGTGTGCCGACTTGATCTCGCCCGAAATCGCATTGGCAGGGCATTTCTTTGCGCAAAGCGTACAGCCACGGCACTTGTCGGCATCAATGGTGTATGCCAAAAGGTCGGGACAGCTTTTTGCCGGACATTTTTTATCCTTAATATGAGCCTCATACTCATTTCTGAAATACTTAATGGTTGTCAGAACGGGGTTCGGAGCAGTCTGACCGAGACCGCAGAGTGCGCCATCCTTGATGGAATAGCAAAGCTCCTCAAGAAGCTCAATATCGCCGTCTTTGCCCTCGCCCTTAACGATTCTGTTGAGAATTTCCAACATTCTCTTTGTACCTATACGGCAGTGAATACACTTGCCGCAGGACTCCTTGGCTGTGAAATCGAGGAAGAACTGCGCCATGCTTACCATGCAGGTCGTCTCGTCCATTACAACCATTCCGCCCGAGCCCATAATAGCACCCGTTGCGCCGAGCGCCTTATAGTCGATTACTGTGTCAAGCAGTTCGGCAGGGATACATCCGCCCGAGGGACCGCCCATCTGAACCGCCTTGAACTCTTTACCGTTCTTGATTCCGCCGCCGATGTCAAAAATAACATCTCGAAGCGTTTTGCCCATCGGAATTTCAACAAGTCCGCCCTTTTTGATTTTACCTGTAAGAGCGAATACCTTTGTACCCTTGCTGCCCTCGGTTCCCATTGCAGCAAAGGCTTCGCCGCCGTTGAGAATTATCCATGAAACATTTGCAAAGGTCTCAACATTGTTGATATTCGACGGCTTGTACCAATAGCCCGACTGAGCCGGGAACGGCGGCTTGAGTCTCGGCATACCTCTCTCACCTTGGAGGGATTCGATAAGAGCCGTTTCCTCGCCGCAGACAAATGCTCCTGCGCCTGCCTTGATTCTCATCTTGCATGAGAATCCTGTTCCCATAATATTTTCTCCGAGGAAGCCCTTTTCCTCGGCTTGTTTGATAGCTTCTTTAAGTCGCTCGATCGCAAGCGGATATTCCGCACGGACGTAAACTACGGCTTCCTTTGCGCCGATAGCATATGCGCCGATGAGCATACCTTCAATAAGATTATGCGGATCGCTCTCGATAACGGCTCTGTCCATGAACGCACCGGGGTCGCCCTCGTCGGCGTTGCAGATGAGATACTTAGTCTCGCCCTGCGACTGCCTTGCGGCATTCCACTTGAACCACGTTGGGAAACCTGCGCCGCCACGACCTGCGAGACCCGAAACCTTTATTTCTTCGATAACTTCCTCGGGAGTCATGGTTTTAAGCACCTTTTCAAGAGCCTTGTAGCCGTCCTGTGCCGTGTATTCGTCAATAACCTCGGGATTTATAATTCCGCAGTGACGAAGCGCAATTCTTGTCTGCTTCTCAAGGAAAAGCTTGTCATCGTCGGAAATTTCAATATCATCAACGGCGTTCTCGTCACCGTTTACATATGCGATAATCTTTTCTGCGTCCTCGGGCTGAACCTTGACAAGACGCTTTTTCAATTCGCCGCCGTCATAAATATCGACGATCGGCTCAAGGAAGCACATGCCTATACAGCCTGTAACGGTCAGCGTCGAAGCTGTCAAACCGAGAAGCTTCTCGATTGCCGAATAAACCTTTGCGGCGCCTGCGGCAATTCCGCAGCTGCCCTCGCCTACAACAATTTTCATTTTCAGCCCTCCTCTTTAAGCTTGCGGAGAATTTCAACCGTCTTTGACGGAGTGAGACTTCCGTAGGTTTCGCCGTTTATCATCATAACGGGAGAAAGACTGCAGCAACCGAGACATGCAACATTTTTGAGCGTAAAAAGTCCGTCGTCGGTCGTTTCGCCGTCGGCAATGCCGAGCTCCTGGGTTATAGCCGCCTCGATTCTCTGCGAACCGTTGACGTGGCACGCCGTACCCTGGCAGAGCATGATAAGATATTTGCCGACAGGCTTGAGCCTGAACTGAGAATAGAATGTTGCAACGCCCATAACCTTGGCAGGAGAAACACCTATCCTATCGGCGATGCAATAGAGCACATCGGTCGGAAGATAGCCGTAGATATCCTGAGCATGCTGAAGAATGGTTATAAGACTGCCATCAATATCGCCGTACTCGTCAAGCACGGGCTTAATAAGCGACAAATCGCTTTTTTTGCAGCAGCAATTCATTTGCACAACCCCCATTTTATAGCTGAATTTTTATAATTTTAACATATTTTCAGACAATTATCAACAATGTTTTATTAAAAAACAGAGGAAAAAGCGACCGTATTTTACAGCCGCTTTCTGATATATTTCTCTTACAATTCCTCAATTACTTTCTTTGCAACATTTGGCACATCGGTAATAACGCCGTCAACGCCCATCCTGACAAGACGCTTTATATCCCTCTCCTTGTTGACCGTCCACGGGTTGACCGCCATGTTATTTTTATGAGCATTTTCAACCAGCTGCTTATCGACAAGCCAAAGGTACGGGTGCAAAGCGTCCGCACCGATGCATTTTGCAAAATCGACCTCTCTGCCGTATATTCTGAAAAAATGCGGACTGTTCGGACTGTAGAGAAAGCCTGTTTTGCAATTCTCGTCAATATCCTTGCAGGTTGTCAGTGCGATCGGGTCAAAGCTTGAAATAAGAAGCTTATCGAAAAGTCCGTGAGCCTTAACCATGTTTATCGTTTTCGCAACAACGGAATAGTCCTTGTTCTTCGGCGGCTTGATTTCGATATTGAGCACCTTGAGTTCAGCTTTTTCGCAAAGCTTCAGAAACTCCTCAAGTGTCGGAATTTTCGTTCCCTTATAGGCTCTGTGAAAATACGAGCCGAAGTCAAGCGTCTTTAAGTAATCAAGCGTCTGATTTGTGATAAGACCCTTTCCGTTCGAGGTCTCGTCGATAGTATAGTTATGACAGATAACCGGAACGCCATCAAAGGTCAGATGAACGTCCGTCTCAAAGCCGTCGGCGTGAAAATCAATGGATTTTCTGAAAGCAGGCAGAGTGTTCTGCGGTGCGATTTTATTTGAACCGCGGTGTGAAATAACATTACAAACAGCCATTTTCATTCCTCCGTGAAAAAACATTTTTAAAAGCAAAAATATTATACCACATCAGGAAAAAAAATCAAATATTTATTTGACATATCCTCACTCGGCTGATAAAATGTATATTTGTGAGTTTAGACTCACACGGCAGTTCAAATTGAAAGGAATCCTATCTGATGGCAAACAAGAAGAAAATAATCGGTCCAATTCTGCTTATCAGCGCCGCAATAATTTGGGGTCTCTCATTTGTTGCACAGAAGCAGGGCATGGACTATGTCGGCGGCTTTACATTTAACGGAATCAGAAGCCTTTTGGGCGGAATTGTGCTCCTGCCCGTTATCTTTTTCCGAAGCAGAAAGAACAAGGCCAGTGTCAAGCTCTCCCCTGCCGAAAAGAAGTCAAGCCGAAAGGACAATATAAAAGGTATCCTCATCGTCGGCACAATGCTTTGCATCGGCTCAAACCTCCAGCAGTTTGCGTTTGACTATATTGAGCCCGGTAAGGTCGGTTTCATCACAGCTTTATACATGCTCCTCGTGCCGCTGATTTCATTTATAATATATAAAAAGAAACAGCCCCTCACGACGTGGATCGGAGTTTTCCTCGGCGTCGGCGGACTGTATATGATCTGTATGGGCGGTTCATCGTCATTCGGACTCGGCAAGGGCGAAATTCTCGCGCTGCTTTGCTCAATAGCCTTCGCTTTGCACATCATTGTCATTGACAAATACGCTTCAAAGATTGACGCTATCGTTCTCTCCTGCGGTCAGTACATGGTAACAGGCGTTGTTTCGTGCATACTCATGTTCATCTTTGAAAAGCCGAGCATGGACGGAATCATGCAAGCCGCAGTTCCTATTCTTTATGCAGGTATCATGAGCTGCAGCTGTGCGTTCACGTTCCAAATCATCGGTCAGAAATACACAGAACCGACACTTGCAAGCATGCTTCTCTGCACCGAATCCGTCTTCTCGGTCATTTTCTCGTTCATCATTCTCGGCGAGCGCATGACGGTTGTTGAGTACATCGGCTGTGCGGTCATGTTCACGGCGATAATCATTGCCCAGCTGCCTGCGAAGAAGAAGGCGTAACATTCATGTTTTGGCTTGGAAACTCAAAGCCCTGAATAAAGCCGTTTTGTTCGATCGACGAGATATCTCCGCCGATAACGGCTCCGTCATAAACCAATAACGTTGCCCTGATATATCCGCTGTCGGCAGGATAATCGGGGTAATTTTTTACCTCAAAAATCCACTTTTTAGCTCTAAAGCCCTTGTAAGGCTCAAGGTCAAGCCCTTGATTTTTCTGAATTACATTGTAAGCCTCATATGTATCGTTGAACTCGGACGGAATTATTACCTCCCTGACCTCAACGGGCTCCTCGTTGACCGTCCAGCCGAACTGAGAAAGAAAGGAAATGCAGTCGGAAGCGGTTTTCGCCTTATAATTTATTGCTCCGTCATTGACAACGGGCTTTTTTCTGCCGCTGAGGGCAAGCGTTCCGGCAATCAGAACGCAGATAACAACGCAAAGTGCAATAATCAGCTTGGGCTTGTTCGCCTTGAAAGAAAATACAAACATAGAAATAACCTCCGTTTATCAGCTAATTTAATTTATGCCTTTAAACGGAGGTTTATTACTTTATTTATATAAATCGCAGAGAATCGGCATGATTCCCTTGTCGGTTATATCGACCATTGCGTATTTGCCGACCGAGACCGAACCGGGATTGACATACCAAATTCCGTCCTCATATTTTGTATCAGGGACATGCGTATGCCCGTATAATGCTATAGAAGCGGAACAGTTATGCGCTTTTTGCATCAAAACGGCAAGGGAATACTTGACGCTCTCATAATGCCCGTGAGCGGCATAGACGGTCTTTCCGCCGAATTTTTCCAAAAGAAACGGCGGCAGTGACGAATTGAAATCGCAATTGCCGCAGACGGCATAAAGCTTTATCTCGGGATGAAGCTCCTTGAGAAATTCAATATCCCTTTCGCCGTCGCCGAGGAATATCACCGCATCGGCTTCGGGATGAAGCTCAACGGCTTGAAGCAAGAGATTTTTTCTTCCGTGCGAATCGGACAAAACAAGCAGGCGCATACATACAACACCTTTCATAATATAATTATATAATCATTATAAATCATTGGAGTGTGAGTGTAAATGGCAAATAACAATTTTCCGAATTTTTTCTCTGCACCGTCTGACAAGGCAGACGCCGAAAAGCAGGCAAACAAGCTGATAAGCGGACTCAAGGCGGAGGAAAAAGACGAGCTCCGGGAAATTCTCAGCGACAGGGATAAGATAAATGCGGTTCTTTCCTCCCCTGCCGCTCAGAAAATTATGGAAAAGCTGAACGGCAAAAAAGATGGACATTAACGAAATTCTCTCGTCTCTCACTCCCGATGACATAGAAGGACTCAAAGCGACAGCCGAAGCCGTTTTCGGTAAGGGAAACGAAGCGAATGAGAAAAAATCGCCGCCCTCGGGCGCCGATATGTTTTCCTCGATCGACCCGAAAATGATAGGCAAGCTTACAAAAATAATGGGAGCGATGAACGGCGAATCGGGCAGGCGCTGTAAGCTCATAGAAGCCCTGAAGCCCAACCTCAGCCCGGAGAGACAAAAGAGAGCCGACCAAGCGATACAAATACTTAAATTACTTGAAATTTTACCGTTGATCAACAACTTAACAGATCGGGATGATTAGCTATGCCGCAACAGGATTTCAATGCCGCCGAGCGTCAGGCAATAATGAGAGCTCAGGAGATGTACAGGCGTGCGACTCCGCCGCCGCAATTCAATCACCGTCCGCCGCCACCGCCCGAGCCTGAATTCAGAGCTCCGCCGAGGCACGAGCCGAGCAATAAACCGATGTTCAATAATCCGCTCGGCATGTTCTTCGACGGTGACATGAAGCTTATAATCGCAATGATGCTCCTGCTTTCGGGAGACGGCGGAGACATGCTTTTGCTCATGGCGCTGATGTATATAATGCTTTGACCTTGACAAATAATTAAAATTGAATTATCATATTTCCAGAAATTATTCGGAGGTACAAAGCAATGACATATGAATACAAAACAAAGGGCACATGCTCCTCTCGCATTACATTTGACCTTGACGGCGACGTTGTAAGAAACGTTAAATTCACGGGCGGCTGTAACGGAAACCTCAAGGGAATTTCCGCAATAGTCGATGGAATGAAGGTCGAGGATATCGAGAAGAAGCTCGGCGGCATCACCTGCGGCTTCAAGAACACATCCTGCCCCGATCAGCTTGCCAAGGCGGTTGCCGAGGCATACGCAAAACAGAACGGTTAAAAAGAGCCACCGGTTATACGCCGGTGGTTTTTTCTGTCATTTATGTTATTATTGATATTATAAAGCAAACCAAATTCTTATCGAAGTAATCGAGGTTGCAAAGCCTACATCGACCCGAGGTCGGCAGAAAATCGGCTCGGCGCCCTTTTAGGGGAGCTGTCAGCGCAGCTGACTGAGGGGTTTTATAAAGAGTCTGCTGAATTTTCATAAAGCGTGGGCTCCTCCTCCGGGGGAGCTGTCACGGCTTGTCCGTGACTGAGGGAGTGAAGTTTTATCAGACTTAAACTCCTTCCGTCACGACTTCGTCGTGCCACCTCCCTCAAGAGGGAGGCCACGAAGTTTCTGCGCCAAAAGTAATTTCATCAGACTTTCTCGGTGCGATGTGGGCATCTGACCCAACGAATTGTACCTTTAATAGTCATTCAGCAATAAATTTATATATCCTGTCGCAGGCATCTTTTTCTTTATCGAAGAAGAAATCTGCGTTTTGCTCTTTGTACGGACTTATCGGTTCACCGGAATTGTCAATAATCTTCTGCAAAGCCGTGCAAAGCTCCGTTTCATTCTGCGTGAACTCGCCGAAGCCCTTTTCAAACGGAATATCAAGCTCCCTGTAATCGTTCATGCCTGCCTTGAACTCCTTAAAATCGGGCATGAAATATATAATCGCACGGTTGAGATAAACAAAATCAAAAACAAATGACGAATAATCTGTAATGCAGATTTTATATTCATCGGAAGCCCTGCCGTCGGCAAATTTCACTCTGTCCGATTTCAGCTCAAAGCAATCTTTATACGGTGCAAAAATCGGGTGAAGCTTAAATTCAAGCGTCCAATCGTTTTTCTCCAAGATTTCGACAAGCCTGTCGCTGTTGAGAAATGCCTGCGTTTTCTTATAATATTCCGATTGAACGAACTTGTCCTTGTCGGCAAACCAACCGCCCTCGCCCTTATGGCTGATGAGATATTTCCTCCATGACGGAGCAAACAGAATGACATTTTTCGTCTTGCCCTCGTCAATGTCAAAATAATCGTACCTCGGCATTTTGCTCTTGATGAGAGCTTCCTCCGGGAAGAAATAATTTTCGGTGAAATTCTTCACCTCGTAATTTGTTGAAACAACCTCACCTGTCACATCAAGCCTGTCATACGAATATTTCCACGGGAGATGTGCATGCAAAACGCCGTGCTGCAAATAATACACATCGCCCGAAAACAGATCTATATATTCGGGGTAAATATCGCTGAAGTAAGGCAAATAATTTTCCTTTTCAATGAACGCCGTAATGACCTTTTCGGCGTTAAGATACATAAGCTTATGCTTCGTTGAGCGGAACGCAAGCAAATATTTCTGCTGCTCGGGTGTGAATTTATCCCTCACGGCGTCAATTGAGCCGTTGACAACATAATAGCGTTCAACCCCGTCGTCAATTGAAAAATCGTGCACGAACTGATAGTATGCATTGTCAACGCCGACACCCTTGCAGTCATGATAAAGCCAAATGCGTTTTTTCGGCATAAAATAATTTATAAAGCGAACCGCAAAGACTTTTTTATTCGCTCTGAAATATCTTTTAAGCTCGGATTTTTTGTACTCCTTTTCCGCTTTTTTATCTGCCTTTTCGAGTATAAAGCATCTGTCGCTCATCTTGCATTTAACGCCGTTCATAACGAAAATCTTTCTCTTTTTGCTGAACGGAACCCATTCGCCGCACTCAAAATCAATCGGGTACGACCTCTCACCTATTTCAACGGTAAATGAAAACGATTTCCGTTTATCGGCTTCAATAACCGTTCTGAAGCCCCAAGCGGTGTTGTTTTTTATTTTTGCGCCGTCATAGCAGAACGAACATTCGCTAATTTCGAGCGGTATATTTTCACTGCGCTCCCTGAGGAGAAGCGTCGGCTTTTCGCAGTAATCGAATATCGGAGAAGAAATATATCCGCAGACCTCAACGCCGCTTTCACGAGCCTTGAACTTAGTCAGCACAAGCTTTATGCTTTCGGCTTCGTATAAAACCTTTTCGCTGTGAACGAGCTTCAATTTATCATCCGTTACGGCGTCAATATCGCCCTTGTATTTCATCGCAATAAGATAATATTTGTTCATCAAGGGTGCGTCGGGGAAATCAATTATTATACTGTCATCAACGCATTCAAGAAGCTTTTCAATTCTGCCGATTTCCTCTCGGTAAGCCTCGCCCTCAATGTGATACGGGAGAAGATAATCTCCCGAAATTCTGTTGAGCATATCCTCAATAAAAAGCGACTTCGCAAAATCGGGAACAGCTTCAAAGCTTGCAAAAATATCCTCCCACTTGCCGATAAAGCGGTCAAAATAAATCGAGCATTTCAAAGCCTTGCTCTCGCCCGACGGGTTATTGAATTTGCGGTATTCAGCATTGTCAACATAGCCGACGGTCATTTTATCCCTTGCACATTGTATGCAATATTCCGCCGCCTTAAGGTCACATTCCTCCGAGGTATCGAAAAGAATATTTTCGTCTCCCCTGTTTTTGACAACAATATTCATACCGTTCGGGCAAAGAAATCTATTGCTTTCATCGCTCAAATCATATACATCCGTCGTGCGCTTTTCGTACTTGAAATCGCACTTTTTTCTGCCCGAATTCGTGTACGGAACAAGCTTGAAAGCAACTATATCCGTCTTATCTTCGTTCTCATCAAAGAATTCGACAGTCTTTTTCATTGCGTCGGCGGAAAGTGTATCGTCGGCATCGAGAAAAGCGATATACTTTCCCCTTGCTGCAGTAATTCCGCTGTTTCTCGCCGCCCCCGAACCGCCGTGCGGCTGAGTTATGATCGTCGCAAACGTGTTTTCGCTCGCAAAAGTCTTGGCAATTTCTTCCGAACCGTCCGTACTGCCGTCATTGATAAGAATTACTTCAAAACCTTCCTTGTCAACAGTCTGTGCGGCAACAGACTCAAGACATTTTTTTAAAGTATTTTCCGAATTGTAAAACGGTATTATAAGTGATATCTTTTTTTCAAAACTGCTCATATCGTCACCTCTGTCAATGAAATGATTATACACTGATAAATCTTTTTTTGCAACAAGCTTTATGTATAAACCCGTACTTTTAGGGCAAAAATTTCCATGGGTGATTTTATGAAAAATGCACTGATAAAGCAGGAAAGCAAGGCATTTATAAAGGGCAAAAAAGGAAAAGCGCTGTCAATCGTTTTATTTTCCGTCATATTCTGCGCCATAATGACGGCTGTCAGCTTCGGAATGATATTCGTTTCCGACATTTTGCAAAATCTCGGCTTCGGTGCAACGATAGCCGTATTTGCTGTTCTTATTTTGCTGAGCTTTGGCGTACTGCTTGTTTACAGCTCCGTCTCTGTCGGCGAAAAAGCATGGTACGGCGGCATAACGGCAAATAAAAAGAACTTTACCAAGCGATTTTTCTTTTGGTTCAGACCTAAGAATTCGTTTCGTGCTTTTTGCTTCAAGGCATTATTATTCCTTGTGAAATTCATGTGGGCGGCCGTATTCTTCCTGCCTGCGGCAATACTTCTTTGGTCGATCTACTACCTTTCGGGCACAGGCGGACTTGAGCTTTATCTCTTTATTTCGCTTTCGGGCGGAACGGTACTGCTCACACTCAGCGGAGCGATATTTTATTTCATTGCCATGCAGAAATATTTTATTGCCGAATATCTTTTTTCTTCAAACCCAAAGCTCGGAGCGTGGACGGCGATAAAGCAAAGTAAAAATTTGCTTGACGGTCATATTTATAAAATCGTTCAATTTAAACTGAGCTTTTTACCGTGGTTTCTGAGCTGTATTTTCATTGTTCCTGCCTTTTATTTTTTGCCTTATTATAAAGAAAGCTGCTGTGTAGTTGCAAAAAAAATAACTTTGTGATAAAATAAATAGGAATTTTTTCACGGAGATGTTTACATGAAGGATAACCTCAAATGGACGAAGTCAAAAGTTTTACTGATAGGAATAAACTGTATTCTTTGCATCGCAATTGTTGTCAGCGCAATGATGATAGTAATTGACAAGTCGAGAATAAAGAACGGCGCCGTTTATACAGGCGGCGATAAAGAAACAACTGCTTCCGATGCCGTAGCGTCGGGTACGGCAAGCAGTGCAAGACTTATGATTGCAGGTGACAATGTTGTTTACCAAACCGTCTACTCGCAGGCAAACGAAAAAGCCGGCGGCAGCGGATACGATTTTTCTTCCGCTTATGACGGAATTAAAGAAATCATTTCTAAATCCGACATTGCAATGATAAGCCAAAACACCGTTATGGACGATAAAAACGAGCCTTCGGCATCTCCCGAGTTCAACACACCGGATCAGATGCTCGATAAGCTTCTCGACCTCGGATTTGATGTTTTCAATCAAGCGAATGACCACATCATGGATATGGGTCTTTCGGGTGCAATAAACGATATTGCCCTTTTTAAAGCCAAGGAAAATCAAGCGCTTTTGACAGGTCTTTACGAAAACAAAGAGGAAATGATGAAGCCGCAGGTCAAGGAGGTCAACGGAATTAAAATCTCCTTTGTCGGCATAACTCAGTCACTCGGCGATTACGAGCTTTCGGAGGAAACAGATATAGGAATTCTCGATCTTTCCGATTGGCGTTCAACATCGGACGAACTTGAGGGCACAATGAAACAGCTTGTTGAAAGTGCCAAAAACGCCTCGGATATTGTATGCGTAACGGTTCATTGGGACGGCGAAACAACAAGCGAGCTTTCCGGCACTCAGAAGGACATCATCTCCAAGCTTTTGAAATACGGCGCAGACATAATCGTCGGCACAGGCAAAAACGGCCTGCAAAAATTTGAATATCAGACAAACGGCGACGGCGAGCAGGCGCTTGTCATTCCGTCACTCGGCAAGGTAATTTCTCTTGAAGAAAGCGCAGACAGCTTTCTCGGCGGAATTGCAGATGTGACCGTTTCAAAAGATCCAAAAGCAGGTACAATATCAATTTCATCGGCGAAGCTCATTCCGACCGTGACGGTCTATGAAGAGGATTACGCAAATGTCCGTGTCCTCCCCTTCTCAAAGTGTACGGATGAAATAATCAAAAAGCACGGCTACGTTCAGAAAGATGAAAAATTCACATACAGCTACATTCAGAATTATTACAATCAAAAATTTGCCGACACACTTGAATTGAATTATTGATAAAACGACCGCTCTCATTGAGGGCGGTTGTTTTTTAGAGAGAAAAGATAAAAGAGAAGAGTGAAAAGAAATGGTGGCTTTGCGTTGCAAAGCGTAAAAAAACTGATGCAATTCGTTTTGAGAGTGGGCTCCTCCTCTGGGGGAGCTGTCAGCGAAGCTGACTGAGGGAGTAAGGTTTTATCGGTTTAATCTTTATCCCCTCCGTCGCTCATGCGACACCTCCCCTTGAATCATTCAAGTGGAGGCTGAATAGGACGTGAATTTTTTGATTTTTTTAAGTTAGCAGAAACCGACCAAGGCTTCCCCTCAAAGGGGAAGGCTGTTAAAACGTCAGCAGGAACTTATCTCAGCTCTCCTGTAAATATTGAACGAAAAAGCCGGCATAAACAAAAACTGCCACACCGAAAGATGTGACAGTTTTATTTTTATCTGTTTATAAGCGGTTTGACCTGCTTGCCTAAAAGCACGGCAATTATCATTTTCGCACAGTCAAGTGCTATATACGGAATAACTCCGGCTAAAAGCGCCTGCTTGAGGTTCATGCCTGCCTGATACGCAAGCCATAATGAACCGAAAAGGTAGCAAACAGCCGTTCCGAGCGCCATACCCAAAAGCGAAAATAAAAACTTACCTTTGAATTTATCGACGAATATGCCGCCGATAACGGCAATGAAGATAAAACCGATAATATATCCGCCCGTCGGTCCGACGAGCTTTGCCGCACCTCCCGTGAAGCCCGAGAAAACAGGCACACCTGCAAGTCCGAGCAGGATATAAATAATTACGCTGACCGTTCCTGTTTTCGCTCCGAGCAAATAGGTTGTGAGATACACAGCCATAATCGTGAACGAAACAGGCACAGGTGTAAATGGAAGCGGAACCGAAAGAGGTCCGAGCACGGATATTATTGCCGCCATAAGGGCGATTTTTACTGTTTCAACTATTCTCTCATGTCCCGTTTTCGTTTTTGCGCTCATGAATTATACCTCCGGGGTTGGATCTGCTGGCTGGAATTTTCTTTTGATAAGCTCAAATATACACTTCCACATCTTCTTGAAAGCTTCGATGAATGTAACGTGATATCTTGAATCACAATTCATATTCTCTGTGACAAGCGGTGTGATCTCGTTTGCTTCCTTGTCATAGAGCATGTACTGCGGAAGCTCGGGGTCGCTGAATACCGTAAAATCACTGCCGTTGTTTACGATTGCGTCAATCAATCTGTTTACGGCTTTCGGGAAAGTTCTGTGTATAATGTTCTTAACGAACCATGTCCTTTCGGGGAAAAGACATGTCGAAGCGTCAACCTGACGATCGGGGGAAATATACTTGTATGTTCCGTTGAGCTTTGCGTTTTCAATATAATTATCGTCAAAGCCCTGCATGATCGTTGCTGTTGTTGCGCCTTTTGAAGCATCGTAAACACTGCAAATATTATCGGTTATCATATCCGCTTCTGTCGTTACGGGATAGGTCTGATAGCCGTACTTTGTGATGTTGGCAATGTTGACTCCCTCTTCGGCGAACTTCTTGAGAAGCTCGTTCGATTTTACCTGAACGTTATAATGATAGTTGTCGATTATCTCGATAAAATCGGCATACTTTTCCATGTCGGCATTATGGAATACGGTTTCCTTGGCTCTCTCATAGTCACGGTCGTTGACCATGCTCCAATAGCCCGGGAATGTGCCGTAAGAATTCATAAGCGCCTGCGGCATGAATTCAAGATAGTTTTTCTTGAGAACATTATTTATCGCCGCACAGGTGATGTCCAAACCGTAGGTTCTGTTGAAAACGGTTACAAATGACTGAATAAGCTGATTTGTAACGTCGTCCTCTGAGAGCTGAAGGTCATACATAACTCTTTCAACTCCGTCGGGATCAATGTACATATTGCCTGCGAAGCATCTGCTGCACTGGGTCGCACCGTCAAGCGCACTTGCATAAAGAATATAATCCGAAATATATTCGGCGTTGTATTTCTCCATGTAAGCCATGGTGACGCAGGAACCGAGGCATCTGCCGCTCAATGCAACCTTGTCTGCACCAGTGACCTCACGAACGTCCTCAATATATTGGTGCATGATCTCTGCATTCTCGTAGGGATCGAGTCTCCAGTCATAGTTGAATGTATATCTCTGGGTCGGATATTTTCCGTGTGACTTTTTGCCGTTCAGTTTATCTTTATTCCACGTCCATTTAAGATAAACGCCGTTCTGCGTTTTTCCGTGCTCATCAAGGCTTATCGTCGAATAAATCTCGCTGAGAGCATCGCCGAGAACATTGCCGAACTCCTCCCATTTCTGAGTAAGAACTGCCTTTGCAAAAACGCCGATGTTTTCTTTAACGGTCTTTTCAATAAAACCGTCGGGAATTGTAACGGGAAAAACTTCCTGTTCCTCGCCGTTTTCATCCTTTACGAACAGCGGCATACCTGCGCCCTGAACGTAGATGAGCGGAATGTCCGTTCCGTCAGCCGTAGCCGCTGTGCCGGGAAAATCAACAAAAATAAATGTTGTAACAGCGACTGCGATACAGAGTATAACGGAGATTACTTTTTTCAATAATTTACTCATTTTTATCACCTTAAACATTTGCTTTTGTTTTGTTGTATTCATCAAGAGTAAGTGAATTCTCCGTCTCAACATGCGAGAAGAAGAACTTTTCTCTCTCGGGAGAGTTGATAACGGTTACAGGCTTGATCTGATTGAGCACAACGCCCTTTGCTCTGAGCGACTCTCTGTAGTCCCAATAGCTCTTTTCTTTGAGAATGAGAATTTCGGGCTCGCTGAGCATGCCCCAACGTCTGTACTTGAAATACTTTTCGTTAACGCCCTTGAGCTCCTCGTCAAGAATTTCAATCATCTTTCTGCGAGTGTCCTCGTCAACGGGCTTTTCGGGCTCAACAAACATGCAATAGCGAGGCGGCTTGGTCGAATAGTCGGGATAGAAGCTAAAGCCCTTGAAGCCGACGCCTGCCTTTTCTGCTGTCTTTGCGGCGGAATACTCAACCATCTGAGTCGTTGTCTTTTCGTTGGCAACATTCATGCTGAGGTTCTGTCTGTAAAGAAGCTCAACTCTCGGAGTGTTGTTATACATCTTTGTAACGTGAACAACGTCCTCGATCTTGTATCTGTAAAGACCCGAGAAGTTGGAAACAACAAGCTCATAGTCCTTACCGACCTCAATTTCATTGATAAGAAGCGGCTTGACATCGTCTCTTGCGTGATCCTCGCCCTCCTCGATAGGAAGGAACTCAAAGAATATGCAATGAGGAAGAAGAACCGAGTCGTTAACATTCAGCTCAACGGGAGCGGCAAAGAAGCCCTCAGCCGCGGCATAGCCCATGTTGTGAAGCGGAAGATCACCGACGGACTTGCGAAGCTTGTCAATATAAACCTGAAGACTCGAGCCCATCATGCCGTAGCCCCAAACGAGCTTCGGCCAGATTCTCGGAGCGATAGGCGTATCAAAGCCCTTTTCAAATTCCTTTCTGAGCTCTGCGGCTCTTGAGGGATTGGGCTTGAACATTTTTGAATACTTGGCTCTGAGCTCGGGAGTGCACTTGATATTCGGATTGATTATTCCCTTTTCGATATCGTCGCAAAGCATCTCCCAATTTTCTTCAAGGTAGTCAAACATTGTGGTGATGAGCGTGATAACAAGCGAGCCGAGATATGTTACGTTCCTGTTCTCAAGAGCAAAACGAAGCTGGAGATACGAGGTATCAATAAGCTCCTCGTGCTCGGGGCAAAGAAGCGAATACGGCGATGTGCAGAAGAACTTTGTGATAGGTTTAAGATATGTAAGAGGAACCTGTCCCGCACCGTTACAGCGCTTGTTGTCGTCAAGATCATGACCCGAGAGAACCAAAACAAGCGGTCCCATCTGGTTAGGCATTCTGATACCCTTGTTCTTCTTGAGCCAATGAGCGGCAACGGCAACCGAAACCGAGAAGCCGATACACTGCATTTTCCAAAGGTCGTTGATACCCTTGGGAAGAATTTTCGGCTTGCCGACAGAGCCCGATGACGAGCAATATCTGATATTCTTGCCCGAGAACATGAGCCTGTCCTCTTTGTTGTTTATCATTCTGTCAACATACGGCTCATAATCGGCGTAGGTCGTCAAAGGAACTATACGCTGATAATCCTCGATCGACTTAACGTCGCCGAGGTGAAGCTTTTTGCCGAGCTCACAGTTTTTGTTTCTTCTTACGATCTTCTTCAAAACGCTTTTCTGCGCCTTGAGAGGATCCTTTGTGAAATGATTTATCTCCCAGAGAGAAATATCTCCGAGAAAAATTCCTAAATCTGAAAAAGGCATTTCAATCTACCTCCGCTGTTTTTTTTAAATTTATCACGGAATTTTGTGGTACTGCACAATCTCAAACCAAGGCTTCCCCTTGAGGGGAAGCTGTCACAAAGTGACTGATGAGGTGTAGCTGCAACGCAGCGTCACACTTTTGATATATTTCTTGGCTTTCCACCTCATCCGTCGGCTTACGCCGCCACCTTCCCCTCAAGGGGAAGGCACGTTAAAAGTGCTTGATTATTGATAGTAAAGCTGACAGCATACCCAACTTTCCGTATAATATATTTATTATTCTATATCATACTCGGAATAAAGTCAATAAACTGAGGTTATACAATTACATCTTCTTTGTCTTTTCGTATGCCGCAATAACGGCGTTCATCGCATTTGAACGGAAAGCTCCGTCCTCAAGAGCCTTAACGCCTGCAATCGTTGTGCCGCCCGGACTGCAAACCTCGTCCTTGAGCTTACCCGGATGCTTGCCGCTCTCGATAACCGCCTTTGCTGAGCCGAGAACAGTCTCTGCGGCGTAAAGCATCGCCTTGTCTCTCGGAAGTCCGCAGCTTACGGCGCCGTCGGCAAGAGCCTCGATGAACATATATACAAATGCGGGACCGCAGCCTGAAATCGCACAGCCTGCGTCAATGAGCTTTTCGTCGATCCAATCAACGAGACCTGCACATTTCATTATTGAATTGAACTCGTCCTTGTTCTTATCATCGACATCATATCCGCTCGCAAGAACAACACCTTCGCCCACAGAAACGGGCATGTTCGGCATAATTCTGATGATGTGCTTCGCCTTTGAAAGAGCTTTGATTTTCACGATCGCAACGCCTGCCGCCATTGAAACGAGCACGCAACCGTCTCTTTCCGAGAGAATGTCACTTATCTCGGCAAAAGCCTTGTCGATGACCTGCGGCTTAACGCCCATGAAAATGTAGTCACATTCCTTTGCGATCGTCACACTGTCCGAAACGTGAACGCCGAGCTCCTTTGAAAGAGCCTCCGTCTTTTCGGCAAAGTGGTCGCAGATATAAATGCTGTCCGAATAGCCTGCGTTTGCCGCCGCTTTAACAAGAGCGCCGCCCATATTTCCGCAGCCTATAAATCCTATTTTCGGCATAGCTTTCCCTCCTTATCTTATCTGTCCGTTGCCCTTGACAATATATTTATAAGTTGTCAGCTCGCAAAGACCCATAGGACCTCTTGCGTGAAGCTTCTGAGTTGAAATACCCATCTCACAGCCGAGACCGAAGCAGCCGCCGTCGGTGAAGCGAGTGCTTGCATTGACATAAACCGCCGCAGAATCAACGTCACGGGTGAATTCAGCCGCATGAGCGTCGTTATTCGTTATTATAGCGTCACTGTGCTGTGTCGAATGCTCGCCGATGTGCTTAACCGCTTCCTCAACGCTGTCAACAATGCCGACTGCAAGAATATAATTGAGAAATTCGGTATCGAAGTCCTTTTCGCCGGCCTTTGTTCCGTCGATAATCTTCGCCGCTCTCTCGTCAAGACGAAGCTCAACGGGATTTTCTTTTCTGTCGTCAACCAATCTCTTTTTGAGCATCGGCAGGAATTTATCGGCAATCTTGCTGTTGACGAGCAAAACTTCTTCGGCGTTGCAAACAGACGGTCTGCTTGTCTTTGCGTTTTCAATAATATTGAGTGCCATATCAAGGTCAGCGTCGTCGTCAACATAAACATGGCAGATGCCCGTGCCTGTCTGAATAACGGGAACTGTCGCATTCTCAACACAAGCCTTGATAAGACCTGCGCCGCCTCTCGGAATGAGGAGGTCAATATATCCGGCGGCAGTCATAAGCTCCGTCGAGCTCTGACGTGTCGTATCCTGAACCATATTTATAAAATTCTCGCAGAATCCGAGCTTTTTCAGTCCGTTTCTGAGCGCATTAACTATTGCATTTGCGCTTCTGAAAGCCTCTTTGCCGCCTCTGAGCACGCAAACATTACCGCTTTTGAGTGCAAGCGCCGCCGCATCGGAGGAAACGTTCGGTCTGCTCTCATAGATTATAGCAACCACGCCCATAGGAACAGCGGTTTTCTCAACGATAAGTCCGTTCGCAAGCTCAACACGGTTGAGCACCTGACCTACGGGGTCGGGAAGCTTAACAACATCTCTGATTCCGTCAGCCATGCCCTTTATGCGTCCTTCGTCAAGGCTGAGTCTGTCGATCATAACGTCGGTTATCTTGCCTCTTGCCGCTTCAACGTCCTTTTTGTTTTCCTCGAGGATAGCGGCGCAATTTTCTTCAAGTGCGTCTGCCATGGCAAGCAAAGCGTTGTTCTTGTCCTCCGAGCTGAGCTTTGCAAGCTCACTCTTTGCTGCCTTCGCCTGCTTCAAAATATCAAGTGTTGTCATTATATCATCACCTTTTAATAAACCTTGTGCCCACGGCTTTGCCCTCAACAATATCATAAAGTATATCGGGATTTTCGCCGTTGGCGATTATCATATCGCAATTTTTTTCCGTGCATATCTGAGCGGCATTGAGCTTTGTTCTCATTCCGCCCGTGCCGAGTGTTGAACCCTCACCGCCGCCGAGAGCAAGAATATCGTCGTTTATTTCCGAGACAACGGAAATAAGCTTTGCGTTCGGGTCTGTGTGAGGATCGGCAGTGAAAAGTCCGTCGATATCCGAAAGAAGAATGAGCAGATCGGCATTGATATTTACCGCAACCATCGCCGAAAGTGTGTCGTTATCGCCGACCTTGATTTCCTCGGTCGCAACAGTGTCGTTCTCGTTTATAATCGGAAGCGCCTTGAATTCAAGGAGCTTATCCATTGTATTTTTAAAATTGATATGTCTTTCCTCGTTTTCAAAATCCGAGCCTGTCATAAGAAGTTGAGCTACGGTGTGATTGTACTCCGAAAAGAGCTTATCGTAGGTGTACATCAGCTCGCACTGACCGACTGCGGCGGCAGCCTGCTTTGCGGCAACGTCACGAGGTCGTTCGCTTAACTGGAGCTTACCTGCGCCCATACCGATGGCGCCCGAAGTAACAAGTATAATATCATGTCCCGCATTTTTGAGATCGCTCATGACCTTGCAAAGCTCCTCAACACGTCTTATATTGATAAGACCGCTCGGATGTGCAAGCGTCGATGTGCCGACCTTGACAACTATTCTCATGTCGTAAACCTCCGTTAAGGTAATATTACTGCATTATCGCTTTATTTTATCACATAACTCTCTATTATGCAAGAAAAAACACACCCGAAAAATAAATTTCAGGTGTGTTTGGGCGTCAATATAAATTATTTAACCGTATATGTCAGAGTTTGCTGATATTTCCAGCCGTCTGTCGGGGTTTTTATGTAAAGCTTGAACTCATTTTTTCCGCTGTGACGGGGTTTAACGGTGATATTGTAGGTGTATGTCAGCAAGCTTTCGTTAAACGTTGCCGCCGAGGTATTGAGGGTTGTGGTCATTCCGTCCTCATACTCAATGCGAACCTTGTTTACGCCCGAGCCTGTGACAATTTTACAGTCGGCATATTTACCGTTATCCTTATTAGCCGAAATCTCAGCAGACTTCAAGGTCTTATCCGAATAAAGCGTATTGACCGTAAACTTATATATATATTCCGACCATTCAAGACCGTATTTTGAGCGAACCTGTAAATTTGTGCCGGGTGTCAGTCTTGTATGAACCGTCCATACCTCGTATGCAAGGTCGGCAGACATATCATTTACCTTTTGTCCGTTTGCACTGTAAGACTCTATGCTGACATTGCTTGCATGACGGTTAAAGGTTCTCGTTGCGCCCGTTTCTTCAATGACCTGAATTTTATCCGCTCTGTCGTCAACATAGAATTTATAATCATTTACACTGCTGTTTGACGGTGTGTAATCTACTTCAGAAATCGTATGAAGAGGGACAGCATTTTGAATATAAAAGCTCGATCTCGGATCTCCGAATAAATCACAATATTTTTTATACATATAAACCTTTGTTTTTGAACTGGAAATACAGTCAATCAAAGTTGAGGGATCCGGAGAACCGTAGATCATCACTTTTTCAAGATTTTTACAGCTGTAAAAAGATGAATAACATTCCACGTTACTGCCCCAAATAATCTCTTTAAGGCTTGAACAGTTTCCAAAGACCATGTAACATATTGCCAGATTGTTTTTGCTTTTTCGTCTTAAATCAAGTTTTTCAAGTGCCGTACAGCCTTCAAAAGCAAAGTTATCAACATATTTTGCAACATTGTCGGGAGTAAAATATACCTCTTTGAGCGCAGTGCATCCCGAAAACATGCTTTCACAGACCTCGCTTGCAATATAAGCTGTTTTCAGATTTTTGCATACAGCAAAAGTACCGCCGAGACCGCCTGAACTATCCGACTTAAATTCAACGTTTGACGGAATATACAGCGTCTCTATCTCCGTTCCTGAGAAAGAACCGCCGTAAAGCGTAATTTTCTTGCCCGAACCGTCATCATTCAAAATAACGTTATAGACAGTTGCGTATAAAAAATCCTCATCGTGAACATATGCACCCGGATTAACGATAACCTTGTCAAAGGTTTTTCCAAATGTATAGCTTGTTGTCATACTGTCGTCAATTGTCAGGATGTTTTCGCCCGTCGAATTGTCGAAATTTATCGTAACGAACTTAAAGCCGTTATCATTGGCATATCTCTCGGCTTCCGTTCCGCTGTAGCCGTATATTGTAAAGTCATTCTTATATCCGTTAGCTCTGTAGCCAAACGCTTTTTCACCGATCGACTTGACAGAAGCAGGAACATACACTGTTGTAAAAAACCACAGATCATTTACAAATGCTTCACTGCCGATGCTTTCAAGCCCCTCGTTGAGAACAAGATAATCAAAGTCATTCTCTGTATATCTGCCGTCTGGAATTGTCTTTGTTCCCTCGGGAATAATGCAATATCCGCAGGCTTCCGCATCGGGTAAATCATCCCTGAGAGCACTGACAGAATACATATTCACTGACAAAATGAGACAAATTGAAACAAATACCGCCGCCGTTCTCATCCAAAATTTTTTCATAATCATTTCTCCTCATATTTATTTTCAATTTCATTATAGCAAAAAGCAGGAATTTGTCAACAAAATCCCTGCTTTTTGAGTAAGTTTTATGTGTATTTAGTTCTGCTTTCTTACGATTTTGTATTCGTCATACGGGTCGTAATACGGGCAGTTGTAGAACGATGCGCTGACGAATTTCATGTATTCGTCCTCGTCAAGCTCCATTTCGCAATAGTAGGTCTCGCTCTCCTCGTCATAGACGAAGTTGTTGCAATCCTCACAGTTTGTAACCTTCATATTTTCTACGTCCTTTATTTCCTGCCCTGAGCCTTAATAAGATTCTGATAAAATCTTACCGCACCGGGCAAGCAATTATATTCGATACATTCGTTGAGTCCGTGCATACCCTTCATCTGATCGGGACCGTAAATAACAGGAGCAAAACGGATACAATTCTTGCATATCGGCTGATAGAACTGTGCGTCGGTTGCGCCCGTCATAACATAAGGACTTGAAGCGAGTCCCGGGAAGGTCTCGGCAATAACGCCCTCAAAAAGCTTGAACGCTTCGCCGTTGATATCAACGGGCGGAGTGTAGTCATTTGAATGTACGACCTCTGTATCAAGTCCGTGCTTCTTCGCAAGCTTTTCGATAATTTCAAGACTTTCCTTTTCGCCCTGATGAGGAATGAAGCGCATGTTTGCGCCGAGAGTTGCCTCCTGCGGAATGACGTTATAGGCGTCCGAGCCCGACTGAGTTGTAAATGCAATTGTCGTTCTGAGCATTGCGCCTGCCTGTGCGCTAATTGCAGGCAATGCGGCGATAATCAGCGGCTTGAACAGCCAAATATTGCCAAGAAGAAGTCTCATGCCGAACGACGAAGCGTAGGGCGCAAGAGTCGTAAACATTGCCGCAACCTCGGGAAGAAGCTTCTTTTTAAACGGTGAATGTTTTTCAACATCGTCAACGAACGATGCAAGCCTTGCAATAGGCGTATTCTTCGTCGGAGCGCTCGCATGACCGCCCGTGCTGTGAGCGGTGAACTTAACATCAGCCTTGCCCTTTTCAAAAACGCCGACCATTGCGAAGTTACCGTTTACGCCGCCGATTGGGTTCGTGATAATACAGCCGCCCTCATCGCAGACGAGGAAAAGCTCGACACCTCGGTGCTTCAGCTCATTAACGATTTTCGGCGCACCGTCGCCTGCCCATTCCTCGGTGCAGGATGATGCAAGATAAACGTCAACGGGCGGAGTATAGCCCTCTTTCAGCAATTCTTCGACTGCCTCAAAGAAAGCCATGACGGAGCATTTTGTATCTGCGGCACCTCTGCCCCAAACCTTGCCGTCCTCAATATCGCCCGAAAAGGGCTCGTGCGACCATTCACCCTCGGCAGGAACAACGTCCTGATGGCTCATGAGAAGTATCGGCTTTTCGGAGCTTTCGCCCTTCCAATAGAAAAGCAGATTTCCGTCAATCTCGGTCTTTTCCAGCTTTTCGTGAACAAGTGGAAAAAGCTTTTCGAGAACCTTGTGAAAACCGAGGAACTTTTCAACCTCATGAACGTTGGCATGAGAAGTGGTATCATATTTAATCATTTCCGAAAGCTTTTCGGCAAGGCGAAGCGACTCCTGTTCGTCCTCGTTAGCCTTGTATTCTGATTTTTTCTTCGGCATGAGAAGCGTGCGAACAACGGCAATAAGCAACAGTAGCACGATCACAGCCGGTATTATAAGCAAATACTTCATTTTTTAAGCCTCCTTGCCCTTTTTATAAATGAAGTAGGAAATTCCGATGGCAATTGCGCCCGCAGGAATAATCATGAAGCTTGTCGAGCTTACAAGCGACGGAACGAGCATGAACAGAACGCTCATCACAACAAGCGGAGCAACGGCAATGCTCATGTTCTTGCGGTAATATTTGTATGCCATTGCGCCGAAAAGAGCCGGAACAACATTGTCAAACGCAGGCTGAAGCGTCGGGCTTTGAAGCAAGGGCTGAAGCGGAGTAAGCGCAAGCACGCCAATCGCAAGCACAAGTATTGTCACAAGCGACGAGGTCGCTATGGAAAGAGTTGAAATAATTTCATTCTCCTTTGTGCCGCTCTTTACGCCGACCATGTCTCTCGCAGTAACGGCACACGGAATTTTCATGTTGATGAGATTACCCGTAATGAATGCAAGATAGCCGCCGCCCGAGCCGAGCATCGGGGTGTAAATAAGAAATTCCGCAACGCTCGAAACCGTCCAAACAAGTCCGACGGAGAAGAAAGCTTTACCGACCGCTCCGATATCGGGAAACGCACCGAGATATTTGCCTATCAAAAACGGTGCACCGACGAGCATAATAACGGTTATTGCGCTGACCAATCTGCCGAGCAAATGAGTTGTTTTACTGTATTTTTCCCATACAGCGTTGTTGTTTTTATCCATCATTGCACCTCCTTATTTAATCAGCAAGCCGATAACAACAGCCGAAGCCATACCGACGATCATACTGCCGGCAATCGAGAAATTATCGACCCAGGCAAGCTTTTTCTTTTCGCCCAGGAACACAAACAAAGCCATAACCAATGCGGAAATAGCCGCAACAGCCAACGGAAGCCAATCGCCCGTAAAGGTGAAAAGTCCGTTACCCGAAACAAACGAGCCGAGGTAGCTGCCGATATAAGCGCTGACGAGACCGATAAACATAGCGGTCATAGCCTTGTCGCCGAAGCCTGCCTTTGAGCTTCCGCCGTCCGTGCCGAGCTTCTTTGAATACTTTTTATTGAAGAATATCGAAAGAACCATGCCCCACATGATGCACACGCTCATGAGCAGCGCAATCGTGGCAAAGGATTTCGGCGTCATTTCAGCCGCAGAGAGCTTTGACATTCCGACCTGCTCTGCCGCCGCCTGAGCGACCTGCGTTTCATAGTGCAATGCACCGATGACCGAAAGACGGAGCCACGGCCACGGAATTCCGAGACTGCCCGAAAGAGCGATAACTCCGAGAAGAATTCCGACGCTCGGCAGAACCGAAAACGTTGCGCTTGAAACGATAACTCTTTTCATTTTTGTGGTGTCCATTCCGAGTGCGACTCCCGCCCTATAGGCGCGCACAAGGAAAACAACGCAAACAATTGCAACGAACGCAACAATGCCGCCGCAGATCAAATACATCGGCGTACTGTTAAGCTGTTCGAGAATATTTGCGGACGAAGCAGCTAAATTTTGCATAGAACTACCCCTTTCTGAAATTGCTTGCTTTAAAAGCATTTTGTGGTTTAATTATAATACATTTGCACGGTTCTGTAAATAGGTTTGATGATATGTAAAACATGCTAAATGTAATAAATACGAAAAAACGGGCTGTCGCACTCGGCGCAGCCCCTAAAAATTTTAATGTTCTTTTTTCCTGTTTTTTCTTTTTGGAAAGCCCTGAGCAACCTTCGGATATTTATTTTCGGTTGCGGCGGTGGGCTGAATTTCATAGGTTCCGTACTTATGGAGCATATCGGCGCAATTTTCGGGCTCATGCAGAACAGGCTCGTCGATCGGCAAATATACCTTTTCTTTTTCGTTTTTCATAATATCACCTCAATATTATTCTTGCATTTAATTTGTCGATAATTCCGACAAAAATCCTTGACTTTACTGATAATTTGTAGTATAATTTAACATCATATTCGGACAGCGGACGTGGAGCATTTTTCACGTCCGCCCATATTATTTATTATGAGACACTTAATATATACGGAGGTTAGGAAAATGGATTCGCTCCTTCCCATTTTTGATCCCATTCGCGGCGTATCAATGCCGGCTTTGCTGATTAAAATTCTGCTTTCCGTCTTTTTCGGCGGACTCATCGGACTTGAACGAGGACACAAGCACCGTGCCGCAGGAAGCCGTACATACATGATAGTTTGCATGGGTGCGGCTCTTACCATGATTTTGAGCCAATATGAAAGCGCTCTTTTGAGCACGAATTGGAGAGTATTATCCGATGCAATGGGCATCAAGACCGATGTTTCACGTTTCGGCGCTCAGGTAATCAATGGAATCGGTTTCCTTGGTGCAGGTACGATTATTCTGACAGGACGTCAGGAAATCAAAGGCTTGACGACCGCCGCAGGTCTTTGGGCTTCGGCTTGTATGGGTCTTGCGATAGGCTCCGGCTTTTACGAGTGTGCAATTCTCGGCTTTATACTCATTCTTTTTACAACCGTTCTTCTTGACCGAGTAAGCTCGTGGATAGTTTCAACGGCAAGAAACATGGATCTTTACATTGAATTTGAAAAAATGGAGGATCTCGGAACGATAATCGCAACATTCAAGGAAATGAATATTCAGATTTTCGACGTTGATATTCAGCGTGAAAAGCAGTCAAACGGCGTTACGATAGGCGTTGTTATTTCGGCACGTCTGCCCAAGAGAGAAACACATTCCAACGTCATGTCGGCGGTTTCAAAATTCGATTTTGTAACCGTTGTTGACGAAATATAAATAAGGAGGTAGATACGCATGCTTCATTTCTTAGATCCGCTCAGAGAAATAACCACCGTTGCCGTGCTTGTACGCTTGCTTTTTGCAATGCTTTGCGGCGGCGCAATCGGAATCGAGCGTGAGCATAAACGCCGTACAGCCGGCTTCAGAACACATATACTTATCTGCCTCGGTGCGGCTATGACAACAATGGTCAGCCAGTTCCTTTTCCGTGAGATGCATATGTACACGGATATCGGACGTCTCGGCGCACAGGTTATTGCAGGTATCGGTTTCATCGGCGCAGGTACGATAATTGTTACAAAGCGCCGTCAGGTCAAGGGACTCACCACCGCCGCAGGTCTTTGGACATGTGCGATTATCGGTCTTGCCGTCGGCGCAGGCTACTACGAAGCCGCTGTTCTTGCGACCGTGATTATTCTTCTTGCAGAGATTTTCTTCTCTCGCTTTGAATATTGGGTTCTCGACAACGCAAGAAATATCAACATTTACGTTGAATATTCGGGCACGGATAACCTCGATTCGGTCATTCGTACACTCAAAACATACCGTGTAATTATTCTCGACCTTGAGATTACAAAATCGGGTCAGAATTCGTGTGCGATATTCCAGCTTCAGTTACCGAAGAAGCTTTCGCACGACAAAATCATGACGATAGTTTCAACCTCGGACGGAGTTATTTCCGTTGAGGAGCTTTAATAGAATACAAAAAACAGGGTTGTCAAATTTAGAGGCAAAAAGCGCTAAATATGGCAACCCATTTCTTATATCAATTTTTGTCTCATTTGTTTTAATATCTGCTTCTCTCTGCGGCTGACCTGCACCTGCGTCATTCCGAGTGATTGTGCGGTCTGAGTTTGAGTCTTTCCGGCAAAATACCGTTGCTTAATAAGCTCTCGATCCCGTTCTTCAAGCCGTTCCATTACCTGATGCACGGCAAGGTTCATTGAAATGCTTTCCTCGTGGTCGGGCACCGGAATATCAAACTGCGACTCGGACTCATCATCGTTCATTGTCAGGCTGATAACGGGCATTGACGCCGCTATCGCCTGCGCCGTTTCAAATTCATTATAACCGAGAATTTTGCTCAGCTCACCGACCGTCGGTTCACGGTCGTATTTTTTTATGAATTTATCCCGTTCAAATGAAATTTTTCTGCCTTTTTCTTTAATTGAGCGGCTGACGCTGACCGTTCCGCCGTCACGGAAAAGGCGCTTTATTTCGCCGAGAATGACGGGCACGGCATAGGTCGAAAAAGAAAATCCGAGCTCCTCCTTGAAATTGTCAACAGCCTTGATAAGCCCGATACAGCCTGCCTGAAAAAGGTCGTCATATTCAACGCCCTTGCCGCTGAATTTATGGGCGCAGGAATGAACCAAGCCGATGTTTTTTTCGATCATCTCGTCCCTTTTGGTTTTTGAAAGGATCATTTATCCTCACGCCCGCTGATTTTTTTGAGCATCGTTACCGTTGTACCTCTGCCCTCCTTTGACCTGACCGTGACCTTATCCATGAAGCTTTCCATAACGGCAAAGCCGAGACCCGCACGCTCGCCGCCGAGGGTAGTGAAAAGCGGCTCCATCGCCTTTTTGATATCGGAAATTCCAACTCCCCTGTCTTTTATCGAAATTTTGACGAAGTTGTCCTCATACACTGCGGCGTATATGTAAATCTTTCCCACGCAGTCGGGGTAAGCGTGGACAATGCAGTTTGTGACCGCCTCGCTCACCGCCGTTTTGATATCGGTTATCTCGTCAACCGTCGGGTCAAGCTGAGCGGCAAACGCCGCAACGGTCGAACGTGAAAAAGCCTCGTTGATCGACCTCGAATCAATCGTCATTCTGAAATCATTTTTTGCCTTCATTGGAAACATCCTCCCTTTTGCTGATTTTTGCAATTTTCTCAAGCCCTGCGAGCTGCATTACCCTATAGGTCTGCGGTGAAAGATTTGAAACGATTATCCTTCCCCCAAACGGTGACATTGTTCTCACACGCCCCATGACAAGTCCGACGCCCGACGAGTCCATGAACGTAACGTCGCCGTAGTCGAGCTTCAAGACCTTCGGCTTGTAGGTCTGTATCGCATCGTCGATTTCCATTCTGAGCGTTGAGGCGGAGTGGTGGTCGATCTCGCCTTCGAGAAAAGCCGTCACCCTCTGCTCTGTCGCTATAATTTTTACAGGCATAAGAATACCCCCTTTTTATTGCTTGTGATT
>CAVGRW010000007.1:0-39136 GCA_963631735.1 Bacteroidaceae bacterium
CGCTTTCGGAGATTTATAATATTTGTTATATATAGCGGTTACCAACCCCTTCCGCGTATTATATAAACTCTTTGCTGAATAGAAACGGCGTCTCACTTAGGTGGGTCGCCGTTTCGTTTTGCTTATAAAGGCTTTACGCTTTTTCAAAAAAAATTACCGCCGAACAGAATTTCTGCTCGGCGGCGGTGTGCTTTATTCGGTTTATTATTCAGCATTTACCTCAACGGAGTCAAATACAAATCCGTCATCGGTATGCTTGCAGACATAGTTGTTGCCGGAGGTTATTCTGCCGTCAAGCATCTCCTCGCTGAGCTTATCCTCAATCTGCGACTGGATAGCACGTCTGAGCGGTCTCGCACCGTAAACCGGGTCGAAGCCCTCGTCGGCGATCTTCTCAATTGCGCTGTCGTCAAAGTCAAGCTCAATACCCATGTCATGAACACGGTTCTTGAGCGTCTTGAGCATTCTGCGTGCGATCTCCTTGATATCGTCCTTGTTGAGCTGCTCGAATACGATGATATCGTCAACCCTGTTAAGAAACTCGGGACGGAAGCACTTCTTCAATTCGCCCATGACTGCGTCCTTGATATCGCTCTGGCTCATCGTGCCGTTGCCTTCCTCACCCTTGAAACCGAGTGCGGCATTGCCCGCATTTGTGATGAGCTTTGCGCCGACGTTTGAAGTCATGATGATGATGCAGTTCTTGAAGTCAACCTTTCTGCCCTGCGAGTCGGTGAGAACACCGTCGTCAAGGATCTGAAGGAGCATGTTGAATACATCGGGGTGAGCCTTTTCGATCTCGTCGAAAAGAACTACGCTGTAGGGCTTACGGCGAACCTTTTCGGTAAGCTGACCGCCCTCGTCATATCCGACATAGCCCGGAGGTGAACCTACCAGCTTGGAGACTGTGTGTTTCTCCATGAACTCGGACATATCAAGTCTGATCATTGCGCTCTCGTCACCGAAAAGTGTTGCGGCAAGAGTTTTGCAAAGCTCTGTCTTACCTACACCTGTCGGACCGAGGAAAATGAACGAACCCGTGGGTCTGTTCGGGTCTTTAAGTCCGACTCTGCCGCGGCGGATAGCCTTGGCAACTGCGGAAACTGCCTGATCCTGACCGACTATTCTTCTGTGGAGCTCCTCCTCCATGTGGAGAAGTCTCTGGCTTTCCTCTTCGGTGAGCTGAACGACGGGAATGTGCGTCCACTCGGAAACAATGGCGGCAATCTCATCGGGAGTTACAACGCCGTTTGTCTCGGAATTCTGCTTCTTCCAGCCTTCCTTTGCGTTCTCAAGATGAGCCTTGACCTCTTTCTCCTCGTCACGCAAAGCTGCCGCCTGCTCAAAGTTCTGACTGTTGACAGCCGAAGCCTTTTCTTCGTTTATGCGCTTGATTTTTTCTTCAAGCTCTCTGATATCCTCGGGCGGAGTGTAGGCACGCAGACGAACCTTTGAAGCCGCCTCATCAATAAGGTCAATTGCTTTATCGGGCAGGAATCTGTCGCCGATGTATCTTGACGACATCTTGACCGCAGCTTCAATGGCTTCATCGGTAATCTTTACCTTGTGGTGAGCCTCGTATTTGTCTCTGATACCCTTGAGTATCTCAACTGCCTCTTCACGGCTCGGCTCGCCGACAAGAACGGATTGGAAACGACGTTCAAGAGCGGAATCCTTTTCGATGTTCTTCCTGTATTCTTCAATCGTCGTTGCGCCGATAACCTGCATTTCGCCCCTTGCAAGAGCGGGCTTGAGAATATTTGCGGCGTCAACCGCACCCTCTGCGGCACCTGCGCCGATAAGGGTATGCACCTCATCAATAAAGAGGATAATGTTGCCTGCCTTTGAAACCTCGTCGATAGCCGACTTGATTCTTTCCTCAAAGTCGCCACGGTATTTTGTACCTGCGACCATGCCTGTCAGGTCAAGCGCAACAATTCTCTTGTCTTTCAGGATTTCGGGAACCTCGCCCGATGCGATTTTAAGAGCCAATCCCTCGGCAATAGCGGTTTTACCTACGCCGGGTTCACCGATAAGACAAGGGTTGTTCTTCGTCCTACGGCAGAGGATCTGAATAACTCTTTCAATCTCCTTCTGTCTGCCGATAACGGGATCAATCTTACCCTGACGTGCAATGGCGGTGAGGTCTCTGCCGAATTGGTCAAGGGTCGGAGTCTCCGTCTTGCCCTGGGGCTGTGACTTGGATTTCGGACTTGCGTCGTTCTGCGAGACGTTGACGGATTTTGTAATCTCCTCGGCAACGTCAGCGGCGGAAACATTCATTGCGTCCAAAATGTCCATAGCGTAACAGCTGTTGTCACGGAGAATTGCTATCAAAAGATGCTCCGTTCCGACATAGCCGTGACCGAGGCTTCTTGCAATAGTGACTGCCGTTTCGATAATATTTTTGCTTCTCGGTGTGAAATCATTCGGCGAAAGAACTGTCGGAGTGCCGATGCCGACGCTGTTTCTGACAGCGGTTTCGACGTTATCCGCTGTGATGTTTCTTGCTGTGAGGGCAGTGTATGCGACGCTTCCCTCGCTTGAAAGCAGACCGAGCAGAAGATGCTCACTGCCGATATATGTGTGACCGAGATTCTCCGCATATTCTATTGCGGCGTTGAGTGCCGTGTTTGCTTTCTGAGTAAAGCCTGTAAACTTATACATAAAAATCTCTCCTTTGGTTGTTGAATTTGTCTCCCTTGCAGGGAGTTTATTGCTTTTCAAAACGGGACCTGTCTGCAATTGCATTTGCAATCCGACAAGCCCCGTATCAATTATCATTGGTCATTCAAAAACACGAGGCTTTCAAAATTCCTTTTGCATTTCTTACTCGAACGCCTTTCTTACCCATTCGGCTCGGATAATGTCTCTCTCCTGCGGAGAAAGCTCCTTGCCCTCAAGGGCGTTGATTGTGGCAGGCTGAACCTTGACCGAAAGCTCGTTGAGCTTTGTTATATCAAAGTCAAGCGTCTTGTTCGAGATGCCCATTCTGAGAAGCGATGCAAGCTCCATGAACTCATCGCCGCTGAGAACTCTTGCGTTCTGAAGAATACCCTTTGCACGGAAGATCTTATCCTCCTCAACGGGATTTTCCAGAAGCTTTTCAGCCGCCGCACGTTCCTGTGCAACGAGCTGCAATGTAATTGACTGGAGATTGTCCAGCGCAGTTTCCTCGGAAATTCCGAGCGTTATTTGATTACTAAGCTGGTAGATATCTCCACGGGGACTGCTGCCCTCGCCGTAAGCGCCGCGGATTACAAGTCCGAGCTTTGATACGGTTGCGGCAAGCTTGCCTATCTGACCGCAGCGGGTCAGGGCAGGCAGGTGAAGCATGACAGAGGCTCTCATAGCCGTGCCGAGATTGGTCGGACACTGGGTCAGATAACCTATTCTGTCATCGTATGCGTAGTTGAGCTTGCTGCCGATGATGTTGTCAACCTTGTCGGCAACGCTGTATGCTTCCTTGAGCGCAAGACCTGCCATCATGACCTGAAGTCTGATGTGATCCTCCTCGCAGAGCATTATGCTGATTGCTTCGTCGTCCGTCAGAAGCAAGCCTCTGCCGGCTCTGTCGGAAACGAACTCGGGGCTGACAAGATGACGTTCGGCAAGCGATACAGCCTGCGAACGGGTGAAATCCTTCATCCATGTGAAACCGAAGCCCCAATTATCGTCGCTGAGCACGGCGTTTTTGATTTCCTCGCAAACCTTTTCCTTGCCTTTTACGGTAAGTCGGCAGGGAAAGGGGTATTCTTCAAGGTTTCTTGCAAGGCGAATTCTTGTACTGATAACAACATCGCCCTGGTCGCCGTTTTCAATATACCACTTATTCATTATTGCCTGCCTCCATTTCCTTTATTCTGTCTCTGAGGACTGCCGCCTGCTCGAAGTTCTGTTCGTCAATGGCTTTTTGCATATCCTCTTTGAGCTTCATTATCGGGTCTATCTTCGGAGCCTTATCCTCCTCGGCAACGTGGGGAACCATTGTTGCCTGCTTACCCGTATGCTTTATTTTACCGTGAATTCTCTGCAAACTCGGCAGAAGTCTGTCGTAAAACTTTCTGTAGCAATCGGCGCAGCCGAGACGTCCGTTTTTAACTATATCCGAGAAGGTGTATCCGCATTTCGGACATTTCTCCTCATGAGCCGAGTTGAGAAGCGGCATATCCTCGCCCAAAAGTCCCGAGAAAATATTGCCGAGATCAAATCCGAAGCCCGAGAATAAATCTCCGTAGCCGAGGTGCTCGGCACAATTCTGACAAAGGTGCATTTCGGTCGTGTCGCCGTTGACAACACGCTTTACATGGGTCGTAGCTTCATTCTTTCCGCAATTCTGACACAACATATAAATCATCCTTTCGTGGTTACTGGTTAGCTAAAAGCATTTGTTTAAATAATGATGCCCTGACCTTGTCTCTCAGATCTGCGGGAACCTCACGCAGGCATCTTTCGCCGGTTGCCGCAAGCATAAGCTTTGAAATTTCGGGAGACAAAATGTTCTGATAATTCAGATTATATATATGCGCTTTGCAGCTTGCCTCATCAATCGAATTGCCGATTGAATTAACGACGTGCATCAGCATTGCCGATTTGCTGTCGTATTTCGCTCTGGTAATCTTGATGTAGCCGCCGCCTCCGCGCCTGCTTTCTACGATATATCCCTGCTCGGGAGTGAACCTTGAGGATATGACGTAATTTATCTGACTCGGAACACAGCCGAGATGCTGAGCCATCTCGTTTCTTTGAATCTCAGTTTCTCCGTCGTCGCTGAGCATGTCGAGGATCAGTTTGGCGATCTCATTGCTCATACTCATATCATCATCTCCTTTTGACTTTGACTTTCTTTGACCTTTTGACAAGTCAAATTATAGACCTTCTTTGACCTTTTGTCAAAGGTCAGAAAAAGTCAAAAATAGACTTACTGTTTTTATTTTTAAAAATTATCTCACGTATGCTTATTTTTTCTAATTTTTTTAGCTTTTTTCTTTAATTTACTCATTTTTTTGCAAGTTTTTTTGAAAAAATTTTAGAAATTTAAATAATTTTCTTTGACCTTTAGTCGCTGTAAATATGTTGGAAGGTCAAAAATCGGCAAAAAAACATCAGTCGGGTAAATGTCCCGACAAAAAGAAAACAGGTCTGTGCCGAAGCACAAACCTGCTGCTGTAATATTCGATTTATCTCTTGCTGTACTGCTTGATGAGGTCGTTCTTGACATCCCAAAGGCGCTGAGAAAGATCAACGTAATAGTTGTGCGGATTTTCAAATCTCGTAACTTCGTCCCAAAGGGTGTCAACCTGACCGAGACAGTAATTTTTAATATCGTCGATGTCCTGATACTTATAGACTTTCTTGCCGTTAATGAAAAGCGGCTGAAGAAGCTGGCGTGCAGTGAAGTTGTAAACGTTCTTGCGCTTCCATGTGTAGTCGGGGTCGAAAATCTCATAGTCATGGCTGTCGTCGATAGTCTCGTCCTCAAGGGTGATAACATCGGCAAGCGCCTTGCCCGATTCGTTGTCGTAAAGTCTCCAAAGCTTCTTTGCACCCGGTGTCGTGACCTTGGCGGCATTCTCGCTGAGCTTGATTTTCGGAACCATTTTGCCGTCCTTTTCAACTGCGCTGAGCTTATATACTCCGCCGAAAACGGGAGCGGACGAAGCTGTGATAAGTCTTTCGCCTACGCCGAATGAGTCAACCTTTGCGCCTTGAAGGAGCATATCTCTAATAATGTATTCGTCGAGTGAGTTTGAAGCGACGATTTTTACGTCCTCAAAGCCTGCTTCGTCGAGCATAACTCTTGCTTTCTTGGAAAGATAGGTAATGTCGCCGCTGTCAATTCTGATTCCCTTCGGGCGGAAGCCGCGTGGGAGAACCTCACGCTTGAAAGCCTCGATAGCATTGGGAATACCCGATTTAAGAACGTTGTAGGTATCAACAAGGAGGGTACAGTCATCGGGATAAGCCTTTGCGTAAGCGCAGAATGCTTCAAGCTCCGAGTCGAAAAGCTGAACCCAGCTGTGAGCCATTGTGCCGAGTGCAGGCACGCCGAATTCACGGTCAACTATTGTACATGCCGTTCCTGCACAGCCTGCAATATACGCCGCTCTTGCGCCGTAAACAGCACCGTCAAAGCCCTGAGCACGTCTTGAGCCGAATTCCATTATCGGTCTGCCCTGAGCGGCACGGCAAATTCTGTTTGCTTTTGTTGCGATAAGGCTCTGATGATTGATTGCAAGCAGAACCATTGTTTCAATGAACTGCGCCTGCATAACGGGTCCCTTGACCGTTACGATAGGCTCACGGGGGAATATCGGAGTTCCCTCGGGAACGCTGTATATATCGCATTTGAATTCAAAATTTTTGAGATAATCGAGAAATTCCTCGCAGAAGCCTCTGCCCCTGAGGTATTCGATATCTTTATCCGAAAAGCTCAGATTTTCGAGATATTCAACGAGCTGTTCGACACCTGCCATGATGGCAAAGCCTCCGTTATCGGGGATAGTTCTGAAGAACATATCAAACTGTGCGGTCGTGTCGCCCTTGCCGTTGAGAAAATAGCCGTTTGCCATTGTAATCTCATAAAAATCGGTGAGCATTGTAAGATTTCTTATTTTAAGATCGTTCATTATTTACACCGCCTTTTGGGTTGTTATCGACATTATAACACCGAAAATCGCCTTTTTCAATCCCATATTTTTAAATGTGTTATGTTAATTGTATAACAAAACGGGATTTTTAAACGCAATAATCGTTAAAATATATAAAAATGATTTGTTGCCGGTAGAATATGGTCTATAAATGACTAAAAAATATGGTATTACGTTTTATTTGTTGTTTTAAAAGTTGCTTTATGTTATCATATAGAAAGAAAAAATAAGTTCTTTAGCATAAATTAGGAGGAAAACCATGAGAACAAGAAAACAGGCGCTTGGCGACATGAACATTATCGGCGCTAAGGTTGAACAGCAGAGAAAGGCAATCGGAATGAAGCAGAAGGATCTTCTTGCTCAGCTTCAGATCAGAGGTATTGACCTCAACGCTTCAGGGCTCTCAAAGCTTGAGGGACAGCTCAGAGGAGTTACCGATTATGAGCTTAAAGCAATCGCAGAGTCACTTAACGTTAGCCTTGAATGGCTTCTCGGCTGCGAGGAATAATAACGTCAAGATAAACTGTTCTGTTAATGCAGGACAGTTTTTCCTTTATATTATTGACAAAGCTGAGGCAAATATAGTAAAATTAAATTTGATAAAAAACGGTTTGGGACAGCCCGACCGTATGAACAAGGAGCAGTGAATATTATGGCAGTTTTCAGACCTTTCAAGGCGATCAGACCAATCCCCGAGAGAGCTAAGGACGTTGCTGCGTTGCCTTATGACGTAATGAACAGCGACGAAGCAAGAGAAATGGTTAAGGGAAATCCGTATTCCTTTCTTCATGTAGATAAGGCGGAGATCGACCTTGATCCTTCGATAGATCTTTACGATGAAAAGGTTTATCTCAAGGCAAGAGAGAATCTTGACAAGCTTGTAACAGACGGTATTTGCAAGGAGGACGAGACTCCGTGCATCTATATCTACCGTCAGATCATGAACGGCAGAAGCCAGACAGGTCTTGTCGGCTGTACCGCTATTGACGATTATATCAACAATGTTATCAAAAAGCATGAGCTTACAAGAGCCGACAAGGAAGCAGACAGAATCAATCATGTTGACTATTGCGACGCTAACACAGGCCCGATCTTCCTTACATACCGTCCCGACGGGTTCGTAAGCAAGACCGTTGAGGACTGGAAGGCAAGTCATGCACCTGTTTATGATTTCGTTTCCGAGGGCGTTGAAAACACGGTTTGGGTCATTGATGATGCAGACACAGTCAAGGCTATTACGGATAAATTTGCTCAGATCGAGTCGCTTTACATTGCCGACGGACATCACAGAGCTGCTTCGGCAGTTAAGGTAGGCAAGAAGCGCCGTGAGCAGAACCCGAACTACACAGGCGAAGAAGAGTTTAACTTCTTCCTTGCAGTTCTTTTCCCGACCGATGAGCTTGAAATTATGGACTACAACCGTGTAATGAAGGACCTCAACGGAAATTCATCGGAGGAGTTCATGGCTAAGCTCGGCGAGGTTATGGACATTGAAGAATACGGTAAGGACGCATACAAGCCGGAGAAGAAGCACACCTTCGGCATGCTGCTTGACGGCACATGGTATAAGCTCACTGCCAAGGACGGCACATTTGATGCGAACGATCCCGTTGATCAGCTCGACGTTTCGATCCTTCAGAACAACGTTATTTCTCCCATCTTCGGCATTGACGATCCCCGTACCGACAAGAGAATTGATTTCATCGGCGGTATCAGAGGTCTCGGCGAGCTTGAGAGGAGAGTTAATACAGACATGAAGATCGCTTTCTCCATGTTCCCGACAACGCTTGATGACCTTATGGATATCGCGGACGCAGGCAAGATTATGCCGCCGAAATCCACATGGTTTGAGCCGAAGCTCATGAGCGGACTGTTCATTCATAAGCTTTCATAAGTGTGGGCTGTCGCATTCAGCGCAGAACGAATAATAGATATAAGCCATAATTTACAATGAGGTTAGAACGTTAGTTGTAAATTATGGCTCTTATTTTTTATTATATCTGTATATTGCATGGCTTTTCCTTTGATGATATAATGAAAATATAAATCGAACAGGAGAGGGTTATATGAAGAAGATTATTGCGGTTATTCTCAGCCTTGTTATTGCGTTGACCTTGAGTGTGCAGACATTTGCCGTTGAGGTCAAGCGTGATGAATTCTATCCGATTATTATTGTGCCAGGCTATTCCTCATCGGGTCTTTACATGAACAATGAGGACGGCACGAAAACCCACGTTTGGGGCATTGACACAAATTTGATTTTTAAGAGGGTGCTTGCCCGTTCAATCGACCTTGCCAAGGGCATCGGCGAGCTGACAAAGGGCAATGCAAAATATATTGCAGACACTGTCGGCGGCGAGTTTGCCGAAATGTTTGAGCATATGCGCTGCAATCCCGACGGCTCAAGCGTTTACGATGTTCATACATATACTTCAACGGCGGCGGATTCGAGCAACACATACCTGCTTGCCAACGAGGACGGCAAGTACATGTATGAGCAGGAAATCATGGGCATGTACGGCAGCTACATCGGCAAGGATTGGAACGATTATATTTTCAATTTCAGCACCGATTTCAGAATGAATGTTGAAAAGTGCGCCGCAGATCTTGATAAATATATTGACAGTGTACTCGAATACACGGGTGCGGAAAAGGTAAATCTTTATTGCGTGAGCCACGGCGGACAGGTCGGCGCAACCTTCCTCAATCTTTACGGCGAGAAAAAAGCAGACAAGCTCAATAATGTTTTGCTGACCGTTCCCGCCATCGGCGGATCTCCTGTCGCATACGGATTTTTCACGGGCGATATTAAGTTTGACGAGGAAAACCTTCTTTATTTTATCGAGAACGGCATGATGTTTGAGAATGACTATCACTGGCTTTTGTCGAACGAAAATCTTGATTTTCTTGATGATATTCTGCATTATTTTCTTCCCTATGTCCGTCACATAATGGAGTTCTGGGGCAGCATGTGGGATTTTGTTCCATATGAGGAGTACGACAAAATTCGTGACAGCTATCTTGACGGCAACGCTTCCGCCGAGCTTATTGAAAGAACCGACCGTTTTCATCACGAAATCTATCCGAGCATGACTCGGAAGCTTCAGGCGTGTGTTGATGCGGGAATAAATGTTTATATAATCGCAGGCACGGGTAACAGGGATATTATCGGCTACAAGGCGACGGGCGATGCGATAATTTCCACTCCGTCCTCAACCGGTGCTACTTGTGCGCCTTACGGCGAAAGATTTAATGACGGATATAAAACGCTCGGTACGGTCTGCGGCAACAAATCGCACAACCATCTCTCGCCGTCAATGGAGGTTGACGCTTCAACGGCATACCTGCCCGAATACACATGGTTTGTTGACGGCTTCTATCACGGAATGACGATAAAGAGCGACTACAATACCGACCTTATCACGACGCTTATGTATAACGACGAGCGTGCCGATATTTACACATATCCCGAGTTTCCGCAGTTCCATGCAGATACAAACCGCTGTCAGGCTGTTTTTGCAAGGTTCAATAACAGTGTTGAGGGCTATGTTTCGGACGGCGATAACGCATTGATAATCGAAAACTGCTCGAAGAAATATGATATGCGAATTGTTTCCGTTTCCTGCAACGGCATGGATATAAAGCTTGACAAGAGCTTTATGAAGGAAATTCCCGTCGGCGGAAAAATTGAAATTCCGTTTGCGGGAGATATCCCGAAGGTTTCGGGAGTTAAAACGCAGGTGACAGTCAATTACGTTCAGAGCGGAGCGGTTACTCCATTCGGTTCAAGGACGTTTGATTTCACGATAATGAACGGAGACAGCGTTTCCTTTGACAGCGAAAATCCTATCATCAATACCGATTTACCGCAGGACGCTATTCTTGAAATAATACTTAAATTTATTCCGTCTCTCGGCTTGCAAAAGCTGACCGAGTTGGTGTATAATACCGTTAAATCATTGTTTTTAAGAGGTGTTAATGCATGAAAAGCAATATCACAAGAGATGAAGCCTTTGAGCTTCTGAAAAAGTACAACAGCGAAAAGTTCCATATTCAGCACGGACTGACCGTTGAGGGCGTTATGAAATGGTACGCAAACGACCTCGGTTACGGTGACGATGCGGAATTTTGGGGCATTGTCGGTTTGCTTCATGATATAGATTTTGAGCAGTATCCCGAAGCGCATTGCATTAAGGCTCCCGAGCTTCTCGGAGAGGCAGGAGTCGGCGAGGATATGATACATGCAATCTGCTCTCACGGCTACGACCTGACGGTTGATATCAAGCCCGAGCACGAGATGGAAAAGGTACTCTATGCAACGGACGAGCTTACGGGTCTTATCGGTGCGGCGGCGCTCATGAGACCGTCAAAGAGCGTTATGGATATGGAGGTTAAGAGCCTCAAAAAGAAATATAAGGATAAAAAGTTTGCCGCAGGCTGTTCACGTGACGTTATCGAAAAGGGCGCGGAAATGCTTGGCTGGGATCTGCCCACGCTTTGGGAAAAGACGATTGAAGCTATGCGCTCATGCGAAGCCGATATCGCAAAGACAATGGAAACTATCTGAAAAACTTAATTATATTATTTCAGCACATCTTCGGATGTGCTGTTTTTTTATGTCCGAAAAGGTTGTCATAGGGCGGAAAAAATCGAAAAAGCTCGGCTTTCGGTAAAAAGGAAATTTTGGAATTATTATTGGTGTGTCGGTTGAACAAAACCGTAAACTAAAACAATCGGGAGGATAATATGAACACTTTTTCCGAAAAAATCATATCTGTTGAGGAGGCGAGAACCGCACTGCGGTGTATGCGGCTCGGTGATTTGTCCGAGGACGAAGCATTGGAATGTCTTGACGAATTCGTTTTCAGAGTCCGCAACATCACAACGGCGAAAATTGTTGAGGAGATTATCGAAAAGGAGCTGACTCCGCTGCAAACCGAGGTGATGAAAATGTATCTTTACGATAACATGGGCGTTGCACAGATAGGACGTGTGCTCGGGCTGTCGCAGGCGGCGGTTTCAAAAATCGTTGTCAGGGCGAACAACACTATCATTAAGCTCATGACACCGCTTATCAAATATCAAAGCGATGTTTCCGATGCCGAGATAGTGCCCGTTAAGGTCGGCAAGCTCTTGGATATCTGCTCGGCGAGGAACGGCAATGCGGCATCATTCTGCGACGAGCTGAGAAATTTACGAATTGCTTACGATATCAGCGCAGAACAGCTTTCGGCAAACCTGAAAATAAGCAAATGGGATCTGGCGGCGATCGAGAGCGGAAGAAAAATTCCGTCGATAACCACTGCGATGAGATATTCGGCACTTTTTGACGCCGAGATCGAAATGAAATTTAAAAACGGGAGGGGCTTCTATTCGTGCAAAAGACCTTAGAGGAGCTTGGCGAGGAATATCTCGAATCCGCAAAAATAATTGAAGCTCTGATAAAAAAGTACAGGAGAATTTTGAAGGAAGCTTACAGCTCGGGAAATTACCTGAAAACCTATGACACAAAGCGCAGGCTCACGATTTTTTACGATCAGAAGCGTGAGCTTGAGACAATCGGAAACAAACTGATAAATTATTATAACAAGGAGGATAATTCTGATGAATTACATTAACATGACGGTCGAGGGCAATCGACTGAGAATAAACGAGGAAAAAATATCTGTCGGCGGCAGTATAAACTATGACCGCTGTAAATTTACATTCAACGACGAATGGGTAGGCTTTACGAAAACAGTCGTTTTTTCGATAAACGGGGATGAGACCTACCGTGTTTCGCTTAAAACAAATGCCTGCATAATTCCATCGGTGTGTCTTGAAAAAGAGGGCATTTTGGAGATCGGCGTTTTCGGCGTGAACGATAACGATGTTGTTATAACAACAAATTCAGTTGCTCATCATGTCGAAAAAGGTCTTAATACGGTGGGCGAGTGGATAAGCGGAGACGGCGAATTCGTTATCAATGCCGTGGAGGAAATGCGACGTGCAGTCGATGAGTACACCGAGACGCTCTCAAAAAGGGTATCCGAGGAGATAGACAGGCTGAAAACGGACAGTGACAGGGAGTCGGGTGCGCCTACACCGTCGGAATGGTATTTCCCGACGGCATTTACGGATACCGAAGCCGTTTCGCCGCTTTCTCAAAATGGAGTTGAATATGAAAAATTTCTTGATTTCAGACTCAACGCCTTGCTCCGTGATTTCCCCGACTACGTAACAAGAAAGGAATTGGGAACGGATGCAAGCGAGGAATACATGATGTATGCTTATTCCTTTGCACCTGCTCGCTATGAAAAAACAATTTTTATTGCGGCATGTCTGCACGGCTCGGATAAATGCGGCTTGCTTGCTGTTTCGCACTTTCTTGACTGTCTTTGTCGTGAATATCGCAATGACAGGCTGCTTAAAATAATTCACGACAGCGTGAAAATCGTTCTTATTCCTGCGGTCAATCCGTATGCGCTGAAATCCAATTCGACCTACAACAAGAACGGAGTGAACCTCGCCTATAATTTCCCGTATCTTTGGGAAGAATCCGATCGTTACAAAAAGGGAGATGCGGCGGCTGACCAGAAGGAGACGCAAACGGTTATGAGCTGTCTCGAATCAATAAAGGACGATAAGCTCAGCGCTGTTATCGAGCTGCACACAAGCAATATTACATATGCCGGACGAAGCGTTTTTTACACAAGACAGCATGCAAACTGTGCGACGGCGCTTGCCGATATGGTGAACAATTTCAACTATAATTATAACTATGTCGATTATACCGATGAAGCGGTTCTTGCCGCGTCAAACAACGCCTATCTTTCCGATTATGCGGCGGATACCTACGGCGTAAACGCATGTCAGCTTATCTGGTCAACAAATCTTTACGGCGGAGCCTTCACGAATTATTGCATAACCAAGTACACGGAGCTCATCGGAAATACGATAAGAGTAATGGCGGAAAACAGCCGATTTATTCCGAAGCGAAAGCCCCAGCAGTTTATCAAGCACATTTCGTGGAGAAAGAGCAGTGACAGCGATGTTTTCACAATCAAATCAACATCGTCGCTTGAGAAAATGCCGATTTCTTCATATAAATTGAAGCTTGATGCACCGTACAATGTTTCGGTTAACGGCTATGTCGAGCTTGCTGTTTCGGAGGCGTGCACGGTGAAAATCAATCCCGTGCTTTATCAGCAGTATTCCGCCGAGCTGGATTTCAAGACGAGAAGGGATGCGACGCAGTTCACTCAGGAGCTTGCTCTGACAGCAGGAACGCATATTATTCCCGTTTCAAGCATAACGCAGGGCTTTTTCAGCTGCTATAATTTCAGCAGCGATAACCAGTACACTGAGGAATTGTACTTTACCATCATGTTCAGCGCTTCGGCCTCAGGTAAGGTCAAGGTGACGTCCTACGCCGTTACGCTTACCGCCACTCCGAGTGACGTTGCAAAGCCGATCGAGGTGCTTTCGCCGATCGGACTCTGTTCGGATTATTCCGCCGACGATATTCCGACGCAGAAGGTTATTTATCCGCTCGGAATTTTCTCGGAATATGATCCGAACTTTAACAACTGAGGTGGGAGCATTGACTGAAATTACGGTTTCTTTAATTGCGTTTGCGGGAACGCTTGTCGGCTCGCTCGGCGGAATTCTTGCCGCCAACAAGCTTTCGTCCTATCGCATCGAACAGCTTGAAAAGAAGGTTGCAAAGCATAACAATCTTGTTGAAAGAATGTACGCCGTCGAAAGCTCCGTCAAGTCCGCTCATCACAGAATTGACGACCTGAGAAATGAAATAGAATAGAAAAAGGGACTGTCGCTTAATTAAAAGTGACAGTCCCAAATTTTTATTTAAGTCCGAAATATTCAGCGGCGTTGTTGTAAGAAATATCTTTGATTATATCAATGAGCGACTCATCATCAGGGTAGAGACCCTGTTCGACCCAATCGCCGATAAGTCCGCAGAGAATTCGGCGGAAATATTCGTGACGGGGATAGGAAAGGAAGCTTCTTGAGTCTGTGACCATGCCGACGAATTTTCCGAGAACACCGAGATTCGCAAAGGTTTTGAGCTGTTCCCTCATGCCGTCGATGTTATCGTTGAACCACCATGCCGAGCCAAGCTGAATTTTGGAAGCGGCTTCGCTTGATTGAAAGTTGCCGAGCATTGAGCCGAGGACGTAGTTCGCCGTCGGATTGAGTGCAAAGAGAATTGTTTTCGGCAGACAGCCCTCCTCGTCGAGAGAGTCCAACATTCTTGAAAGCTTATGGGCGATATCGCCGTCGCCGATCGAGTCAAAGCCTGTGTCGGGTCCGATAGACTTGAACATTCTTGCGTTGTTGTTCCTCATTGCGCCGATGTGAATTTCGCAAGCCCAGCCGTGGCGTGCATATTCACGGGCAAAAAATCTGAACAGCTCGGTCTTGTATTTGTCCTGCTCGTCGGTGCTCAGTTTTTCGCCGCCGACAGCCTTTTTGAATATTGCTTCAAGCTCATCGGAGCTTGCTCTGCTGTACGGAACATAGCCGAAGGAATGGTCGCTGGCGAGACAGCCGTTTTCGGAGAAGAAATCAATTCTGATTTTCAAAACTTCTGTAAGTTTTTTATAGCTGTCGATTTTTTGACCGCTGACTTTTTCGAGCGCCCCAAGCCACGGGAGAAATGTCGTCTGTTCAATGTTCAATGCCTTGTCGGGACGGAATGCGGGATAGACCTTGCAATGGAAGCTCTTATCCTCGGCGAGGAGCTTGTGATATTCAAGCGTATCCGCCGCATCGTCCGTTGTGCAAAGGCAGGTGACGTTTGAGTTAACAATAAGCTCCCTCGGGGTGAAACCGCCGGCGGCAATTTTTGCATTAGCTTTGTTCCAAATTTCGTCGCATGTTTTCTCGTCCAGCGGCTCGTAGATATCAAAATATCTTTGCAATTCAAGGTGCGTCCAGTGGTAAAGCGGATTGCCTATGCAGGCAGGCAAAACCTTAGCCCATGCCCTGAACTTTTCGTAGCCCGAGGCGTCTCCCGTGATGTATTTTTCGTCAATGCCGAAGCTTCGCATGGCTCGCCATTTATAATGGTCGCCGCCGAGCCAAAGCTCCGCTATATCTGTCGGCTGTTTATTTTCGTAAATCTCCTTGGGCGAGAGGTGACAGTGCCAGTCGAAAATCGGCATATCCGCCGCACCCTCAAAGAAAAGTTTTTTTGCCGTGTCATTATAAAGAAGAAAGTTTTTATCCATAAATTTTGCCATTTTGCTCAGCTCCTTTTCAATGATTATACAATATTGAGTGGCAAAATGAAAGTGTAAAACGGCAAATAATCTTGAAAAAAAGAAATGAATGTGTTAATATATATAAAAATTGAAGATGGTGGTATCATTATGTCGAAAGAAAAAGGATTCTTTGCGGAATTTAAAAAGTTTATAATGCGCGGCAACGTTATTGATCTTGCAGTCGGCGTTATTATCGGCGGTGCATTTCAGGCGATAGTCAGCTCACTTGTTGAGGATATCGTTACTCCGTTGCTCGGAATTATTTTAGGTAAGGTTGATTTTTCAAATCTTGCCGTAACGATCGGCGATGCTTCAATCGGTTACGGTAAGTTTATCACGGCGGTTATCAATTTCTTCATCATGGCGCTTGTTATTTTTGCCATTGTCAAGACCATCAATGATGTTTCCGACCGTTTGCACAAGAAGCCTGAGGAGGAGCCTGCTCCGACAACAAAGATTTGTCCCTATTGCAAGTCCGAGATTGACATTGAGGCAACAAAGTGCCCTCATTGTACATCGGATGTTGAATAATTAAGGAGCGGATAATATGCAGGAGGTAATCCTGAAAAAAGTTATGTTCGGCGGCTATGACTGCTATGAGGTCATGAACCATATCAATGCGATGCAGATCAAGCTAAACAGAACGAAAAAAGATTCGGATAAACTCGACGAGCTTAAACGTGAGGCGGACGGGCTGAAGGCTGAAATTGCCGAAAAGGACGAAGAAATTGCTTGCTTGTCCGAAAAAATTCAAGAGCGTGAGGATGCGCTCAAAAAGAATCAGCCGTCAAAGCTTTTCCTCAAAAAAACGGAGGAATACACGGATAACTATATCGAGGCGGCACGCTCGCTTGAAAAATCCGTCAGAGAGCTTACGGCGGATCAGGTGCTTGAAGCAAAGCAGAGAATTAAGGGCTTGCAGGCAGAGCTTGACAGTATTTCTGCGGCGATTGAAGAAACCTTTGTGTCCGTTTCCGATCTCAAAAACGAATACAAGGATATCAACAAAAGCTATAAGGAAATAATCAACGAGACCGCCGCCGCAGAGAAGAAAGAAAAGAAGCCTGCGGAGAAAAAGACGGCTAAAAAGACAACAAAGAAAACAACAAAAAAATCTTCGCCGAAAAAGACGAAAGCAGATAACGCTGAAGCGTTGGAGCTTATCAGGCAGAGCGAAGAAAAATATAACAATATATAATAGGCACTGTCGCATTTAGCGCAGACCAAAGAGCAAAAATAAATAAAAGGCTATAATTCACAAATGGCGATTAAACGAAATGACCAAGAGTGGATTATAGCTTTATTTTTTATATGTAATGGGAAATTTTTGCTCTTTTAACCATTTTTTTGCCCTCTCGCAGTACACAAAGTACAGCTTCGGGGCAAAGAAAATGTTTTCTGCATCTAAATTCGGCAGTGCCATTTGCGGCGGAACGATTTAATCAGAATCTAACCGTGATCTCTCCGCTGGAGAGATTTTTTGTTTCACCGTTTTCGCTGACAATCAGATTGGCGTTATTATCAATTCCGATTGCCGTCGCAAAATGCTCGATATTATTTTCGTAATATTTTATTTCCCTGCCGATGACGCAGGATTTTTTTCTGTAATAATCAAGGTAGGTTCTGTCCTCAATATCGGCGGCAAAGGCAATCATTTTTTCGGTGATTTTTGCGACAAAAATATTTCTGTCAATTTCCTCGCCGAGCGAGCCTGCTCCGGTGCCGACATCGTCGGGAAATTCCGTTGTGCTGATGTTGACACCTATTCCTATGCAAAGTCCGTCAACCTTGCCGCTTTTCATGATAGACTGAACAAGAATTCCGCAGACCTTTTTTTCGTTAACGTAGATGTCGTTTACCCATTTGATTTTCGGGTCAAGGTCAGTCAGTTCCTCAATCGTTTTTGCAACCGCAACAGCAACGGCGGAGGTGACGAAAACAACGTCTGTCAATTCCCCTTTGGGGTGAATAACGATTGAAAAATATACGCCGCTTCCGGCAGGGGAATAGAAGCTTTTGCCCTGTCTGCCCTTGCCTTTTGTTTGCGCCTCTGCGGCAACGAGAATGTTTCCGTCAACTGTTTTGGCAAGCTCGATCGCCCTCGTGTTGGTTGAATCTGTAATGTCATATGTTACAACGGTTGTGTCGGGAAGCATTGATGAAATTTTTTCCTGATTAAGCATATTTTCACCCTTTCGGCGTTTGTATCTCTCCTAAAATAATATCACTCAATTCATCTTTTTACAAGCACAATTTTTGCTGCGAGGAATAGAATGTAATATAACGATGAATGAGGTGATCCGATGGACAACAGCTGTTTTTATTACGGAGTGAACACGGCGGACGGAGTGCACTCGGGATTTTTTGAGCCCGAAAAGATTGAAAAAATAATTGTTGTTAAAGGCGGATCGCCCGAGCTGAAGGATAAAATTTTTATTGAGCTTTCGGAAGAACTTTTTCAAAAAAACATTCAAAACGAAATACTCTTTTCTTTTGAAAACTGCTGCGGAATTTATTGCATTGATGAAAAAATTCTTATTGCAGACAAAAGGTTTTTGAAAGAAAATAAGATTGAAAAAGCAGAAAAAATTATTGATCTGAATGAAATTTTTTCAGAGAGAATTCCTCGTGAGCTTTTACATATTTATGAGAAAGAATACGATAAAAAAATCAAGCGCTGCAACAGATTTTTGGCAGCGGCGGACAGCGTGAAAAAAGACGCTTTGCGTATTGATGCAATGTCCGTGAACATCGGCAGCGTTGTCAATTATTCCTCGAAGCTTTGGAAAAAGCTCGGCGCAGAGATGCAGGGGAGCATCGGAACGGAGACGAAAAAGTTTGTTTCCTGCATAACTCCCGACGGTGCGGAGCTGAACATGAAAGCATTTGATAAATGCGAGAGGCTTTCGGTAATTGTTGATAAAACGGGAGCGGTTTCGACGATGATCGTTGACCGCCTGCGCCGTTATGCTCTCGGTTCGGGTTATGATGTTGTGAGCTGTATTTGCTCGCTTGACGGTAAAACGGTTGAGCATGTTATTGTGCCCGAGCTGAGCTTCGGAGTTTTTTCCTCGGAGCATTATCACAGAATTCTGCCGAAAAAGGAACGGCGCGTTTTTGCTTCAAGGTTTCATACCATGGACAGTGAACTTTACAAAAATCGAATAAATTTTTCACTGAAAGCTTACCGCTCACTGATGAACGAAGCCTTTGATTCGTTGATAGGCGCACGGGCGGAGGAAAGAAAGATAAATTATATTTTCGGCAATATTGTTAATGTTTATGACGCAGTTACAGAAATAATCGAAAGCATATAAATGAAAAAATCCGACCCCTGAAATTATCAAAGGTCGGGAATTTTTATTCTGTAGCTGCTTCAATTTGCTCTGCGCTTGTTGCATTAAGCTTCTTTGTCTTTCTTAAAAGAATTATTGTGCTGAGAACATCAAGAACGGGTATGAATTGCAAAACATAGTGAATAAGCGAAATGCTGTCGCAATATTTTTTGCGAAGCACAGTCACATTTGCCGCTCCGAAAAATCCGCTCTGAACAATAAAAGCGCAGGTGTACCAAATCGGCAAGAGAATCGGAATTACTGCTATAACCGCAAGACCGCGGCTGGCACCGATGAGAACAATTGTATATATTAAGCCGTAAATGAAATTGAAAATATAAAACGGAATCGTTTTAAGCTTCAAAAGCGACCATGACTTTTTCAGGGGGTCATATTCCGACCGGATGTACATTTTTACCGCTGATGCCGCGCTGAGACAGCCTACGACCTGAACAGCGATAAATGAAATTGCCAGAACAACAAAAAATATTATTGCCCAAATTTTCATTTCTCCTGTTGCTTCATTCGTTCCGTAGCCAAGTGCGGGGATAATTCCGTATTGCAATGCCAATTGAATATAGAGCATCACAAAAAATGCTTTTACCAATTTCATTTTTCCACCCCTTTCGGCTTACGCCTGAACCTTGTGGAAAATCTTCTTGCCCTTCTTAACGATTATTGCGTTTGCCTTGAGGGCATCGGAGGTGAAAGAAAGTCCGATATCGGTTACCTTTTTGTCGTCAACCGAAACGCCGCCCTGCTGAACAAGGCGTCTGCCCTCGCCGCGGGATTTTGTGATGTTAGTCTTGAGAAGAATGTCAAGAATATCAATTTTTCCGTCGGTGAAATCGGCTTCTGAAAGAGTTGTCGCCGGCATATTGTCGAGGTTCGCTCCGCCGCCGAAGAGTGCCTTTGAAGCTTCTCTTGCTTTGGTTGCTTCTTCCTCACCGTGGACGAGCTTTGTAAGCTCAAATGCAAGGATATCCTTTGCTTCATTGAGCTGTGCGCCCTCCCAATGATCCATTGCGTCGATTTCCTCAAGCGGGAGGAATGTAAGCATACGGATGCACTTGAGAACGTCCTGATCGCCGACATTGCGCCAATACTGATAGAATTCATACGGGCTGGTTTTTTCGGGGTCAAGCCAAACAGCGCCGGAAGCGGTCTTACCCATCTTCTTACCCTCGGAGTTCATGAGCAGAGTGATCGTCATTGCATAAGCGTCCTTGCCGAGCTTCTTTCTGATAAGCTCAGTGCCGCCGAGCATATTTGACCACTGATCGTCGCCGCCGAACTGCATGTTGCAGCCGTACTCCTTGAAAAGATGATAGAAGTCGTAGCTCTGCATGATCATGTAGTTGAACTCAAGGAAGCTGAGACCCTTTTCCATTCTCTGCTTGTAGCACTCTGCACGAAGCATGTTGTTAACCGAGAAGCATGCGCCGACCTCACGAAGAACGTCAACATAGTTGAGGTCGAGGAGCCAATCGGCATTGTTAACCATCATTGCTTTGTCTTCGCCGAATTCAATGAAACGGCTCATCTGCTTTTTGAAGCAGGCGATGTTGTGGTCGATGTCCTCTTTTGTAAGCATTTTTCTCATGTCGGTTCTGCCCGAGGGATCGCCGATCATGCCGGTGCCGCCGCCGAGGAGGGCGATCGGTCTGTTGCCTGCCATCTGAAGTCTCTTCATAAGGCAGAGAGCCATGAAGTGACCTACATGAAGGCTGTCGGCTGTCGGGTCAAAGCCGATGTAGAAAACTGCCTTTCCGTTGTTAATAAGCTCCTTGATTTCGTCTTCGTCCGTGACCTGAGCAATGAGTCCACGGGCAACAAGTTCGTCATAGATTGTCATTTTGATGTTTCCTTTCTCGTAAAAAATTTTTAGACAGAAAAAAGCCCTCTGCCCTTAGGGCAGAGGACGAATTATCGTGTTACCACCTCTGTTCACCGAACCCTCACGGGAGCGGCCTCAGCGAGTACATACATACTCTGACGTTTAACGCACGCACACGGCGCAGCCTACTGCAATTTTCAACCGCGCAGCTCGGGGATGTATTTGGGCAAAACTCTCACGCTTTCTCGCACCGACCGAAAGCTCTCTTTGCATCCTTTTTCGCTTACTTCTTCCCGTCAAAGCTGTTGAGAGCATTATATATTGTTTAAAGAATTTTGTCAAGCGGTTGACGTGAAAAAGAAAAAAGTGTAAAATATTCAGCAGTAAATATAACGGAGCGAAGAATATGAGAATGCGAAGAAAAAAGAATCTCGACAGAAGATTGGAAAGCTGCGGCAGTCTGATTTTTTCTATCGAGAGCGAGGATAAAAATTTTAATACGGCGATTGAAGAAAAGGAATACATTGACCTTGAAAAATGGTTCGGCAATTCCAATCCCGTTCGCCTTGAGGTCGGCTGCGGCAAGGGTCAGTTTGCCGCTGAGATAGCAAAGCTCAACCCCGATATCAATTACATTGCGGTCGAAAAATGCGCCAACGTTGTTGTAATTGCCGCAGAACGAGCGATTGAGGAGAACATCCCTAATCTGCGTTTTATCAAAGGCTCGGCGGAGTATCTTCCGAAGTATCTGCCCGACGGAATTTTTGACAGGGTGTATCTTAATTTTTCCTGTCCATTCCCGAAGAAAAAATATGCGAACCATCGCCTGACAAACAGAAAATTCCTTGCGATTTTTGACAGACTGATGACACCTGACGGAGAAATTCATCAAAAGACGGACAACATGCACTTCTTTGAATATTCGATTCAAGAGTTTTCGGAGTACGGCATGGCAATAAAAAATGTTTCGCTCGATCTTCACAACAGTGACTTTGAGGGCAACATTGTGACGGAATACGAAAAGAGATTTTCGGATCTCGGTCAGCCGATTTATCGCCTGGAAGCGTATAAAAGGTGAGAAGCATTTTGCAAAATTTTATAGTAAAGAAATCCACACTCGGAAAAGCACCGAATGTGGATTTTTTATAATGTTCCGTTTTCGAATTCACACTTGAACCAGACGTCCTTGACCTCAAATTCTCTTGAATGGAGATAGGAGAGGCTGCCTGCGCTTTCGTCAAACATGAACACCAGCTTGTAGGAATAAAGGCACTGCTTGCGATAGCCGAAATCCTTATTGAGCTTGTTCGTGCCGTATTTTCCGTCGCCGAGCAGTGGATGACCGATTGAAGCGAAGTGCGCCCTTATCTGATGAGTTCTGCCCGTCATGAGCTCGACCTCAACAAGACTGAGCTGTTTATCGTAATCTCTGCCGAGCACCTTATATTTTGTGCGAATTTCCTTCGCCCCGTCGCATGGGTGCTTGAGAATTTTTACGGTGTTCTTTTTCTCATCCTTTAAGAGGTAGCCCTCCAAAAGCCCGCTGTCACGCTCCATAATTCCATGGCAGACGCAAAGATAAAATTTCTTGAGATTCGTTCTCTGCTTCATCTGAGCGTTCATTATTCTGAGGCTTTCGGCGTTCTTTGCGGCGATTACTATTCCGCCCGTGTTTCTGTCAATTCTGTTGACAAGAGCAGGGGTAAACGAATTTTCCTCATCGGGTTTGTATTCGCCCTTTTCGTAAAGATATTTCTTTATCCTCGTGATGAGAGTGTCAACATACTCCCTGTCATCGGGGTGGCAGAGCAATCCGGCTTTTTTGTCAAGGAGCATGATGTTTTCGTCCTCATAGAGAATGTCGAGCTTGCTCGGTGCGCCCGTAAAATCATAACGGGTTTCGGGCTTGACGAAAAACTCATCGTTGATATACATGTCAACAACGTCGCCGACCTGTAAAACCGTCGAAATCTCGGCACGCTTGTTATTGACCTTTATCCGCTTTTTTCTTATGTATTTGTACATAAGTGACTGCGGCAGATTCGGCATGCCTTTTCTTATAAACTTGTCGAGCCTCTGACCTGAGTCATTGGCTTTTATCTCAAAACTTTTCATAGCTTAATTCTTAAACGAGTGTATCGGCGCAGGAATTCTGCCGCCTCTGTTGATGAAATCCGAGCAGTCCGCACTGTTTACAGGCATTATCGGAGCGTAGCCGAGCAATCCGCCGAATTCAACTGTATCGCCGACATCCTTGCCGATTACGGGGATAAGTCTGACTGCCGTGGTTTTCTGATTTATCATTCCTATTGCCATTTCGTCGGCAATTATGCCCGAAATTGTCGAGGCCTTTGTGCTGCCGGGAATTGCAATCATATCAAGGCCGACCGAGCAAACGCAGGTCATTGCTTCAAGCTTTTCGAGCGTGAGCATACCGGCATTGACCGAGTCGATCATGCCCTGATCCTCCGAGACGGGGATAAACGCTCCTGAAAGTCCGCCGACATATGACGAAGCCATTATGCCGCCCTTTTTGACCTGATCATTAAGCAATGCGAGAGCCGCCGTTGTACCCGGAGCGCCTACATATTCAAGACCCATTTCCTCCAAGATTTCAGCCACGCTGTCACCTATTGCAGGCGTCGGAGCAAGCGAAAGGTCAATGATTCCGAACGGAACGCCGAGTCTTTGCGAAGCCTCCCGTGCAACGAGCTGGCCGACTCTTGTGACCTTGAAGGCGGTTTTCTTTATCGTTTCGCAAAGGGTGCCGAAGTCACTGCCCTTGACCTCGCCGATGGCACGCTTTACAACACCGGGACCGCTTACGCCGACATTTATAATTGTGTCCGCCTCGGTCACGCCGTGAAATGCGCCTGCCATGAACGGGTTGTCGTCGGGCGCATTGCAGAACACAACGAGCTTAGCGCAGCCGATCGAGCCGCTGTCTTTTGTCAGTTCGGCGGTTTTAACTATAATTTCACCGAGAAGCTTGACGGCATCCATGTCAATACCTGTCTTGGTCGAGCCGACATTGACGGAGCTGCAAACCCTTTCGGTTGAAGCGAGAGCTTCGGGAATAGATTCGATAAGCAGCTTTTCGGCAGGTGTCATACCCTTTGAAACAAGGGCGGAAAATCCGCCGATGAAGTTGACATTTATCTCATGCGCCGCCTTATCAAGCGTTTTTGCGATTTTTACGAAATCATCGGTTGTTTTGCAGCAAGCCGCACCGATAAGTGAAATCGGCGTTACGGAAACACGCTTGTTGACTATCGGAATTCCAAATTCAAGTGCAATTTCGTCGCCCGTTTCAACGAGCTTGCCGGCTTTTGAAAGTATTTTTTTATAGATGTTATCGCAGGTTTTGTTAACCTCAGACGAAATGCAGTCGAGCAGGCTTATGCCCATAGTGATCGTACGCACGTCAAGGTTGTTTTCTTCAATCATTTTGTTCGTTTCACGAACCTCAAAGGAATTTATCATAGCCTACCTCAGATTCTGTGCATTACGTTGAAAATATCCTCGTGCTGCATCTTGATTTTTACGCCGAGCTCTTCGCTGATTTTTTCAATCTCACCGTTGAGAACGGCGAAATCTTTTTTAGCGTTCTGAGCGTCAACAATCATTATCATGTTGAAAAAGCCCTGAACGATTGACTGGTTAATGTCAAGCACGTTGATGTCATTCTCGGCGAGATAGGTGCATATTCTTGCGATTATGCCCACTCTGTCCTTGCCTATAACGGTAATTATTGTTCTGTTCATTCCTTGTCCTCCGAGTCGTCGTTGCCCTCTATCTGGGAAAGAATTTCTTTGATGTTTATTTTCTGCGTGTTGAGAATCTCATCCGCTCTGTTGAGAGTTTCGGTCGGATCCTGCTTGTTCATCTCGTATTCATCGGGCACGTCAAGCAGCTTTTCTGCGTCCTCAACCGTTGCGTTCTTGCCGAGATCCTGCGCCATCAATGCGTCAATGCCCGTCGGCTCATCTGTCGAAGCTTCAACAGTATTCTTGTTGTCGTTCTCAAGCATTTTGGCATATCTCTTTTTCTTAACGATGTGAATTACGATAAGAGCAGCAATAAATGCAACAAGGGTGCCAGTCGAAACGATTGCGCCTATCATGAAGCCCTTCGGCTTGTAAGTCATTTCAATCGTGTGAGTTCCGGGAGCTGCGTCAATTCCGATGAGTGCGCCGCCGAGAGCAATAGGCTCAACCTTTTCACCGTCAACGGTTATCTCCCAGCCCTCGTCATAGTTGATGGAGGTGTAAACGAGCTCATTTGCCTTGACGTTAACGGTTCCCTTGATGTGAGTATCCGTGAATTCGGTTATATCCATTGCCGAAGCGGCGAGCTTATTGTAGCCGGCTTCAAAATTATTCATATCAAGACCGACGGCATAAATATCTGCATAGCCCGATTCTTTATTCGACGGAATTGTAATTTCAAGGGTAAGGATTTCCCCCTTTTCAAGGTAGCCGCAGTCGAGAATATACGGGTCGCTCGGATCCTGAGATTTTGAAAATCCGTTCGTGCCCGAAACATTTATTGTGTCTGCACTCTTGCAGTCGGTGTAGATATAAACGTTCTGAGATTCGGGGATTTCATACTTGATAACTACTGAGCCTTCCTGACCGGTGATTTCCTTGTTATATGAGAAATTCTCTGTAAGGAGCTCATTGTCGTCTCTGATGTTTTCGGTGCTGTAGGTAGTTGCAGAAATTCTCTTGAAAACGTCGCCGGCATCGGTTGCTCTTGTCCAATAGTCGTTCTGAATTTCAAACGGATTTGCACCGGTTGTTATCCATTTTTCAACCTCTTCACTTACACTGTATGCAATGGGAAGATAGTAATTGTTCCTGTATGCAACAAATTTATCGTTTTCCGCAACCTTCTCAAACAGTTGATCGTTCATTATCGAATCGTCGTTGTTAACAAGATATTTCAGCGACATCATAGCATTGTAAACAGGTGTCTGCGGAGCATAAATATAGCTGTTGATATAGTTGCTGTTCAGTCCGAGATTATGCTGAAGATTAGCGGACTTTTCGTAAGCCATTGAGGAAAAAACGGAAACACCGTTGTAATTGAACCATGAAGCGTCCATAAGCGTGTTGATATCCGTGAGCTCCATTCTGTATTTGTCCGTGCCTTCAACGGTGTCGAGCTTTTCCTTGAGCTCTCTGAACTCGGTATAGCCGTTAACAAAGTTCGGCTTCTGCTGACTCATGACGAAATGGCTCGTGTCGCTGACCGCAACCTCGGCAAAGACGCAGCACATAAGCAGGAGTGAAACCGCCGACTGAGCATAGTTTTTCTTCTTCATCAGTCCGAGAACGACGGTGTAAACCGCAACGAAAGCTATGCTGAGATAGATCGAAGCCTCCGAAACGTTCTTTGAACCGAGTCTTTGAACAAGGACGGCAAAGAGAATTGCCGCAACGCCCGAGCCGAGCAATGCTTTTGTCGAAAACGACTTGATATTGACAAGCGCCTTGTAAGCGATTGAAAGCAGAACAAACGAATAAATAAATGAAAATCTGAACGGAAGATCGTTCGGGAAATGGAATGCGTGAACAATGTAGTTGAGGTAATTGAGGTTGAAGCCAAGGAAGAAAACGGCAAGCAAAACAATGTGCGCCGCACGCTCTTTCGCCTTAATTTTATCACAGAAAATATAGAGCGGAACAAGCATAACGGTAATAATTCCGCAATAAACATTGGGGAGAACGTCCTCACCGCTGCTTCTGATCGTCGGCTCAAGCGAGGTGAGATGATTTGCAAGAAAATCAAAAATGTTGTTATAAAACTGATAATCGCTCGGGAAAGTGCCCGAGGTTGCCGAGCATGCCTTGAGGCAGAAATATGTCGGAAGAAGAGCAACTGCCGCAAGTCCGACAGCAACAAACGAGCCGAGAGCAAACAGCAAGCCCGATTCGACAAAGCGGCTGTAAAGAACGTTATCGACTTTTCTGTTGTAGATCTCGCCGTCCTCGTCAACGTAGATGGGCTTGGTCGGGAGAACCTCTTTGATTGAATAATTCGAGAAGAAATAAACGAGGAAATAGAGCACTGCAAAAATGCAGATCATGTATGCCATGTAGTAGTTCGAGAAGAACGTAATTGCAAGCGTAATAATATAAAATGTCGCTTTTTGCTTATTGATTATACGCTCAATTCCGAGAACGACAAGCGGAAGCAGATACATTGCGTCGATCCACATGATGTTCCAATAATAGGCGATAAAGAAGCCGCAGAACGCATAGAGAATACCGAAAGCGGAGATTGTAAAATCGTTTTTGCCGTTCGATTTTTTGAGATAAAAAGCCATTGCCGCCGCTGCAAGAGCATTCTTGACAAATACCATTGCGCCGATCGCTTCGGGGACGTTCTCATGACCGAAAAGCAGAACGATAAGACCGCCTATCGGGCTGGAAAGATAGTTGTAATAGTTGCCGAGGAAGGCTCCGCCGCCGCCCGTGTTCCATGAGTAAAGCATACTCTTAAACTGCGTCAGTCTGTCATAAAGCTCGGCGAAAAGCGGACCATACTGGTGGTAAAGATCCATTCTCAGAACGGTTTTGTTGCCGAACGGAATAATATCAAAGCAATAATAGACCAGCAGCATAAGCACGGCACTGCATACGAACGCAAGTATTATATAAATGTTGCGGTCAAGAAATTTTGCAAGCTTTGAATCGGGGTGTTTCTTTAAAAAACTCTTTTTTTCTTTCAACAGGCTCATTCCTCTCTTTTATGTAAAATCGGGGTACACTTTTCAAAATAATTTTCCTTTATATATTACCACACAACTGCCCGGCTTTCAATAAGCACAGCTGAAAATTCACACTTATTTTAAATCTTACCTGTTCTATTTCGGGACAAGAAGTCATAAAAAATAAATGGTGATAAAAATGAGGCATTGTAAAAAAGAAAAGCTTGACGTTATTTTAAAATATCTTCCTCCGATTTTTGCTTCTCTTGCGGAAAAGGATACGGACTCCCTGTGCGAAATACGGCTGAGAGCCGAAAGACCCGTTGCTTTTGTTTTCTCCGACCGAACGGATTTTATTACAAAATCGGGACGGCTCACCAATTTTTTTTCGTCGGATCTTTTTTCGTTTTCGAGACCCGAAATCGAAGAAATTTTCGTTCGTCTGTGCGGCTATTCCGTTCATAGCCTGACGGATAATATTGCCGACGGTTTCATTACCCTTGACGGAGGAATACGAATCGGAGTTTACGGCACCGCAGTTGTCCGTGACGGAAAAATTACATCGGTTCGCAACGTTGAGGGGCTCAATATCCGTATTCCTGCCGAATATCTAGGCTGTGCACTGCCGATTTATAACCGCCTTTTTCGGGGCAGAACGCCGAACACGGTCATTTGCGGCGCTCCGATGTCGGGAAAGACCACCGTTTTGCGTGACCTTTGCCGTCTGATTTCCGATGAGGAGCACAAAAAAATTGTTGTGATCGACGAGCGATGCGAAATGAGCGGATACGATCTCGGAATAAATACCGACGTTTTGAAAAATTATCCCAAAGCTCAAGGCATAGGCATTGCCGTGAGAACTCTCTCGCCTGACGTGGTTATATGCGACGAAATAGGCTCTGTGAAAGAAGCCGAGGAGCTTTGCACACTCGTCAACTGCGGCGTTAAATTTATTGTAACAATGCACTGTTCGGAGCTTTACGAGCTTAAACGCAGACCTCAATTTAATCTGCTTAACGAGGCGGGAGCGGCAGAGGCGTGCGTCTTTCTCAATGAAAAGGATTTTACGGTCAAAAAAATACTGATGAATCGAAGCTGAAAGGAAAAAGCGATGAAAATATTATCACTTATTGCAATGGGGCTTGCCTGTGCCATGGTCGGACGGTACATAGCATACAGACTGAGCCGACGTGTTCGCATACTCGAAAAAATCTCGCTCATGTTCGGCATAGCGGAGAATGAAATAAATTTTTTGAACCGACCAACCTCGGAGCTTATCGAATTGCTCGGCAAAAAAGACGAGCTTGCAGAGCTTGATTTTTTACCGAAATGTGTTTCTTATATAAGCGGAGGACTTGATATTGCGGATGCGTGGGCGCAGGCGATTTACGAGTCGGAAAGTGTGGACGGCGAGGACGCATGTATTCTCTATTCGTTTGGTGAGAGCTTAGGACGAAGTGACGCCGACGGACAGATCGCAAGCTGTCGCTATCACGAAAAGCTCACAAACGAACGGCTTATCGAAGCCCGTGAGAAGCGTAAACGTTATGCCTCTCTTGCCTGCGGACTCGGAATGTTATCGGGAATCGGAGTTTTTATAATTTTGTTTTAGGAGCGGAATATGGAACTTGTAATCAAAATTGCGGCGATCGGAATTATTGTAGCCGTGCTTCAACAAATTCTCAGCCGTTCGGGTCGTGACGAATATGCAATGCTCGTTGTGCTCGCCGGCTTGCTTGCCGTCGTTGCAATGCTGATTCCCGAATTGAAGGATCTTTATTCCTCGGCGACTTCCGTTATGGGTTTTTGATATGGAAATCGTAAAATTTGCGCTCATCGGTATAATCTGCGCCGTCCTTGTTGTCGTCGTCAGACAGCAGCGCCCCGAGCTTGCAATGATTGTTCAACTCGCAGGTATAGTTATTCTTGCGATTTTTTCAATAGAATATCTGAAAAATATTTTTGCTGAGGCGGACGGGCTGTTCACTGATGTTGAATTTCTCAATGACGGCTATCTTGAGCTGCTTGTTAAAATTCTCGGAATTGCCGTCGTGACAAAAATCGGATCGGATATTTGCAAAGACAGCGCAAATTCGGCACTTGCCACCGTCGTTGAGCTTGTCGGCAAAGCCGTTATCCTTGCCATGTGCCTTTCGCTGATAAAAACGCTTGCCGAAATTTCAAAGGGGCTGCTTGAATAAAATGAAGATTAAAAAAATATCGGGAATTGTTTTAATTTTTATCGTGGCTTCTTTTCTGTTTTCCGTTTCGGCGTGTGCCAAATCATATGCCGACGATATAAAAGAAATTTATAATTCGCTTGACTCCGAGACGCAGGAGCTTTTAAAGGACATCGGTGCTGATTCGGCGGATTTCGACTCCATGTTCGGCGTCACTCCTCAAAAAATCTGGACGCTTACAAAGAAGCTTATTACGGGAAATATCGAAGCTCCGACACGCTCGGCTGTTCGCCTTATCGCGGTGATAATTTTAATTGCAATCTTTGAATGCTTCGCGCCCGATGATACGAGAATGAAAACGATTGTCGGCATTGTCGGAACCTTACTCTGCATAATTTCGATAATTTCTCCGCTCTCGACCGCGATAAGCTCGGCAGTTTCTTCAATCGCAGTCGGAGAGAAGCTTATGCTTGCCCTGATTCCCGTCCTTGCCGCCGTGGTTACTGTCACGGGCAATCCTACGCTTGCCGCAAGCTTTCAGTCAATCGCATTCGCAGGAGCGCAGGTCATTTCGGGAATTTCAAACGGCTACATAGTTCCAATCGTCGGCGCAGTTATGGCTCTCGATGTAACGGGGGCAATTATGCCGTCCTTTAGGCTCGGCGGAATAACATCGCTGATAAAGAAAACCGTAACGGCGGTGCTGACCTTTGTTTCGACACTTTTTGTTTCATTTTTAGGTATCAAGGGTGCGCTCGCCAATGCGGCGGACACGGTTGCGTCAAAGGGGATAAAGCTTGTAATAAGCTCGGCTGTTCCAGTTGTCGGCGGTGCGCTGAGTGAAGCTTATTCGGGAATAATCGGCAGTCTTGTGCTCGTCAAAAGCACAATCGGAATTTTCGGAATAGCCGCAGTTGCGCTGATAAACCTGCCGTCATGCTTGCAGCTTCTTTTTTGGATTTTTGCACTGAGACTTTCGGCAGCAATCGGCGAGCTTTTCGACCAGCAAAACATCGCAGGACTTCTGCGTGCGCTCGCATCGTCGCTCACGCTTTTAAATGTTGTTTTGCTTTTTAATGCCGTGCTTTTTATTATTTCAACGGCGCTTATTCTTGTTATAAAGGCGGGATAAAATGAACGAGATAAAGCAATGGGCATTGGGCATCACAGTTTCGGCGATAGTCGGTGCGATTATTCTTTTCATCTCGCCCGAGGGCTCGACGGAAAAGCTTGTCCGCGCGGCTGTGTCGCTTTTTCTTATGTGTGCGATTTTAAGTCCGTTTCTTTCAAATGCCGACCCGATGAAAATAATTAACGGCCTTGAATTACCCGAGGTTCAGTCCGCACCGTCGGCAAGCGATGAAGCCGCCGAGCATCTGCAAGATGAATTAAAAGAAAAAATTTCCGACATTCTTAAAGAAGTCGGAATAAAAAATGCGGACATACGCATAAGTATCAATATAGAGAACGGCAACGAAATGAAGATTGAAAGCGTGCAAATTTTTGCAGAAAAAATTTACGAAAATCAATTTGAACTTGCCGAAAAAAATTTAAAAAATCAACTTGGAATTGAAACAAAAATCGAGGTGAAAAAATGAAAAAAGCCGTTGAAAAAATTCTCGAAAAAATTAAGCGTGACAAAAAAATTGCGGCAATAGTTTGCGTCGGACTCGCAGGAATTATTTTGCTGACTTTATCGGAGCTTATGCCTACGAAAAAAGATACGACCGACAAAAACAGCAAAGAACCCGTCACAGATATCCGTGACAGCTATGAGGAGGATATCGAGAAGCGGCTGACCTCTATCGTCTCGGCAATCAACGGCGCAGGCCGCACCGAGGTCATGGTTACGCTCGCCTCGGGTGATGAAAATGTGTACGCCGTCAAGGAGAAAAGCAGCGACGGTTCAAAGGAACGCGAGTATATTGTGATTGAGTCCGACAACAACGAATCGGGGCTTCTTTTAAAAGTAATTGAGCCCGAAATACGGGGCGTTGCTGTCGTCTGCGAGGGTGCTAATTCCGCAAGCGTAAGGCAGGAGATCATTTCGACGGTTTCCGCCGTTCTCGGAATCAGCACAAATCGAATAAGCATTGCAAAAATTAAACCGACATCGGAATAATATATCGGAGGTTAGTGATGAATATGATAATCAAAAAGAAGCAAATAGTTTCCGTTGCGCTTGTGCTGACACTCTCGGCGGCGGTTTTTGTGAATTGGTATTTTGCACGTCCGGGAGTTAAATCGACAATCGACACGAACAAAACAACTGCCAACAGACAGGTGGAAAATCTCGGCGATGCACAATATGTTTCGGCAACGACTGCGGCGTCGGAAACAATGGCGGACTTCAAAGTGAAGCGTGAAGCGGCGCATGATGAAGCAAAGGAAACGCTTAACGCTGTCATAAAAGACGCAAAGTCCGATTCCGAAGCCGCGGAAGAAGCCGGCGAAGCTCTGGCTGAGCTTTCAAAAGCAATTAAGAACGAAGCTGATCTTGAAAATCTTATCACAGCGAAGATTTCAAATGAGTGCTTGGTAATAATTGACGGCGATGTTTGCCAGGTAATAGTCGGCAAAGGTGTTTTGACTGATAATGTGTCTCTGCAAATCAAAGACCTTGTCATAAATCAGGCAAAAATTCCGGCGAAAAACATTACAATAGTTGAGCTGAAAAAATAGCTGTATAAAAGCAACAACCTCCCCTGAAAAGAGGAGGCTGTATTTTTATTCTGACTGATCGTCTCGAATCGGTTTGATAATCCTTTTATAAAGAACGATGAAGCAGGTGATCGAAACGACGGATGCGGCGAAGTCGGCGATCGAATATGACCACCAAACGAGGTCATCATTGCCGATTGAAAGTCCGTATCTCGCAAGGACATATGCAACGGGAATGAGTACGACGAGCTGACGGATAAATGAGCTTATCATTGAAAAAATGCTCTTTCCAAAGGACTGGAACACGCCGCTGAGGGCAATGTTGGCGCCTGCAAAAAGGAAGCTTACGCTGATTATTCTCAGTGCAGGAATACCGATTCTGAGCATTTCGGGGGTTGCTGAGAAAAATCCGAGCAAAACCTTTGGTAACGTGAAGAAAAGAATAGCACCGATTATGCTGAACGCTTCGGCATATATGACCGAAAGCTTGATAGTCTTTATCATACGATGTTTTTTCATTGCGCCGTAGTTGTAAGCGATTATCGGAATAACGCCGTTGTTGAGACCGAATATAGGCATACAAATGAAGCTGTTGAGCTTGAAGAATGCGCCGAAAACGTTGACCGAAAGCTCCTTGCCGAGCGTGTATGCGATGAGAATTTTGTTCATGAAATAGGTCATGACGGAGCCGATAGCAACCATGAGAATCGACGGAACGCCGATTTTGTAAATCTCGCCGATGAAACGTCCGCTCGGTTTGAACTTCTTGAAATCAAGGTGAAGATCGGGATTTTTGCGGCGGTTGAAACAGACGGCAAGAATAAAGGCAATGATCTGACCGATAACGGTTGCGATTGCCGCACCTCGCACACCCATTTTGAACACGAAGATGAACACGGGGTCAAGAATGATGTTGATGATTGCGCCGACACCCTGAGTTATCATCGTGTAAAAGGTTCTGCCCGTTGACTGCAAAAGTCTCTCGTACATGATCTCAAAGAAAATACCGAAGCTTGCGCCGCAGCAAACCTGAAGATACTTTGTACCCTCGTCAATAATGTACTGCACGGAGGTCTGTGAGCTAATGAAAAGTCTTGAACCGAATACGCCGAAAAGGAAAAATGCAATTGAGCTGAGCAGGGCAAGAAAAACACCGTTCTCGGCGATTTTGTTTGCACGCTCGCCGTTCTTTTCGCCGAGCGCACGGGAGATGAGCGCATTAACGCCGACCGCCGTACCTGTTGCGAAGCCTATCATGAGGTTCTGCGCAGGGAATGAAAGCGAAACTGCCGTGAGCGATTCCTGGTTGACCATGGCAACGAAAACCGAGTCAACGATGTTGTACAATGCCTGAACGAGCATGGAAATTATCATCGGCAGCGACATGTTGATAATAAGCTTGTTTACGGGCATAACGCCCATTTTGTTTTCTTCCAAAACGTCCTCTCCTTTCGTTTGCATGCTATTATAACATATTACGACACAATTTGCTATACAAAGTTCACAAATAGCGACATATGTATTTTGTGCAGAATTGCAAGATATAATGTGGTGAATGTATAAAAACAGCCGCAGTGAAACAAAACACTGTGGCTGTTGATTGTTAATGAAAATTTATTCTGCAATAACTTCTTTGAGTATCTGAATTGCCTTTTTAAGGTCGTCCCAATCAATGTTGAGCGAGGGGAGAAGTCTTACCTTTGTTTTAGCTGTCAGGACAAGCACGCCCTTTTCAATGCAGGCATTGGCAACTTCCTTTGCCGGCTTGTCTGTCTCAACACCGATCATGAGTCCGAGACCGCTGACGGATTTAACGCCCTTTGCGCCCTCAAGCTCCGAGAAAATATAAGCCGATTTCTCTTTAACCTCATTGAGAAGCTTATCGTCAATTCTCTTGATGATGTTGCATGCACCTGCACAGCTTACGGGGTTGCCGCCGAAGGTCGAACCGTGTGAGCCGAAGGTGAGAACATTCTCAACCTTTTCGCCGAGCATTGTTGCGCCGATCGGAAGTCCGCCGCCGAGACCCTTTGCCGTTGTAACAACATCGGGCTGAATTCCGTAGTGCATATAAGCGTAAAGCTCGCCCGTTCTGCCGTTACCCGTCTGAACCTCGTCAATGATGAGAAGCATGTCCTTTTCCTTGACAAGCTCTGCAACCGACTTAACGAAATCCTCATTGAGTTTGCATACGCCGCCCTCACCCTGAACGAGCTCCATCATAACTGCGATGCACTTGTCGGTATCAACGAATTTTTTTACGTCGTCAAAATTATTGGCTTCGGCATAAACAAAGCCCTCGGGGAACGGACCGAAATCTGTATGGAAAACGTCCTGACCCGTTGCCTTGAGCGTTGCGATAGTTCTGCCGTGGAAACTGTTCTTAAGCGTGATTATTGTCGAATGGCTCTCGTCGCCGTACTTGTCAAAAGCGTATTTTCTTGCAACCTTTATTGCACACTCGTTAGCCTCTGCGCCGCTGTTTGAGAAGAAAACCTTCTTCATTCCCGTTCTCTCGCAAAGAAGCTCGGCAAGAGTTGAGCAGGGCTCGGAATAGTAGAGGTTTGAGGTGTGGGGGAGTACGGAAAGCTGATGTGTAACCGCCTTCTGCCATTCGTCGTCGGCTACGCCGAAAATGTTTACGGCAATTCCGCTGCCGAGGTCGATATATTCTTTACCGTTGCTGTCCTTGAGGATTGCGCCCTTGCCGCTGACAAGCTCAATGGGGAATCTTGCATAGGTGTTGGCAACGAACTGTTTATCGTTTGATGTTATGCTCATTTTTGTCAGACCTTTCTTATTTATCACCCTTGACAAACATCGTTCCGATGCCCTCGTCGGTGAGAACTTCTATTATAATTGAATGGGGAATTCTTCCGTCGATAACAAAGACCTTGCGAACGCCGAGATTGATGGCGTCAACACAGCACTGTACCTTGGGAATCATGCCGCCGGAGATAATTCCTTCGTCCATGAGCTTCGGAGCGTCCTCGACGAAAATCTTTGAAATAAGAGTTGCCGGGTCGTCCTTATCTCTGAGAATTCCTGCAATATCCGTCATGGAAATAAGGCTTTCCGCCTTGAGTCTGCCTGCAATTCCTGCGGCAACCGTATCGGCATTGATGTTGTATGTGTTGCCCGCATCGTCAAATCCGACGGTCGAAACAACGGGGATATAGCCCATTTCGATAACGTCGAGAATCGGCTGAACATTGATGTCGGTAATCTCGCCGACATAGCCGAGCTCAACTGCTTTCGGCTTTGCTTTGATCATTCCGCCGTCCGAACCGCTCAAACCGATTGCTTTTCCGCCCCTTGCACAGAGCAGATTGACAAGGCTCTTATTTATCTTGCCTGCGAGAACCATCTGAACAACATCAGCTGTTTCCTTATCGGTAACACGCAGACCGTTGACAAATTCGCTCTTTTTGCCTATTTTGTTCAGCATGCCCGTAATCTCGGGACCGCCGCCGTGAACAAGCACGACCTTGATTCCGATCGTCGAGAGCAAAATAATATCGCTCATTACGGACTCTTTGAGCTCCTCGCTGATCATGGCGTTGCCGCCGTACTTCACAACAAGGATTTTTCCGTTATATTTTTGAATATAGGGGAGAGCACGGGTAAGAATTCCGGCTTTCTCTTCCATTGAAATATTCATTTGTATTCACCTCAGGTTCTGTAGTCACCGTTGATTTTTACATATTCATATGTGAGGTCACAGCCCCATGCAGTTGCGTCAAAGTCACCGTCGTTGAGGTCAACAAGAATTTCAATCTCTTTTTCAAGAAGGATTTCCTTTGCCTTTTCCTCCGAGAAGTCAACGCCTGCGCCGTTGTGGCAAACAGCGATTGTGCCCTTGACTGACTTGAAGCTGACGTCGATTTTATTGATATCAACATCCGCTCCGCTGTAGCCGATTGCACAAAGCACACGGCCCCAATTGGCGTCTGCGCCGAACATTGCCGCCTTGGTAAGCGATGAGCAGATAACCGACTTTGCAACCTTCTTAGCGATTTCATCGGTCTTGCCGCCCGTTACCTTACATTCGAGCAGCTTGGTTGCGCCCTCGCCGTCGCCTGCGATTTTTCTTGAAAGATAAACGCTGACTTTGTGGAGAGCTTCGCAGAACTTGTCATAAGCCTCGCCCTCGCTGTCGATGAGCTTGTTGCCTGCCATTCCGTTGGCAAGAACCGCAAATGTATCGTTGGTCGATGTGTCGCCGTCAACGCTTATCATGTTAAACGATGTCTTAACGTCCTCGCTGACAGCCTTTTGAAGCATTTCGCTTGTGATTGCAACGTCCGAGGTGACGAAAACAAGCATCGTTGCCATGTTCGGGTGAATCATTCCGCTGCCCTTGGCAATTCCGCCGATTCTGCACTCAACGCCGTCAATGTCAAAGCTGACTGCGATTTCCTTCTTCTTTGTGTCGGTCGTCATGATGCCCTCTGCGGCGAGACCGCTGTTGTCGTAATCAAGACCTGCAACCAAATCTGCCATTCCGTTGGCAATCGGAGTGAGGTTGAGCGGCATGCCGATAACGCCTGTTGAACCGACAATAACATCGTCCTTGTTTATGCCGAGAGCGTCCTCAACGAGCTGACCCATAGCCTCTGCTTTCTCAATTCCGTCGGCGTTGCATGTGTTCGCTATACCGCTGTTGCAGATGATTGCCTGGGCATGTCCGTCGGCAAGGTGCTTCTGATTGACAAAAATCGGAGCGCCCTTGACAAGGTTGGTTGTATAAACAGCCGCCGCAGTCGCATTTACGTCGCTGACGATGAGCGAAAGGTCACGCTTTGACTTGTTCTTTCTGATTCCGCAGTGAATTCCGTTGGCTTTGAAGCCCTTTGCAGCGCAGATGCCGCCTTCAATCGTTTTCATCATTTTATACCTCGAGTCCTGTTTTTTCGTCTGTTCCGAGAAGAATGTTCATGTTCTGTATAGCCGCTCCCGAAGCGCCCTTGCCGAGATTGTCGTATCTCGACATCAAAAGGATTCTGTCCTCGTTGCCCTCAACGAAGATTTCCATTGAGTCGTTGAACGAGAGCTTATTGGAGCAAATGAAACCGTTCTCACCGATTTCGTCTTTGTATTTTACAATATCCGAATGATATTTGTCTGCATAGATTTTTTTGATGTCCTCAACCGTCACGCCGTTAAGCTGTTCCTTGAAAAGGGGAACGGTGACAAGCATGCCGCTGTAATAGTCGGCAACGATCGGGCAGAAAGCGGGGAAAGCGTTGATTCCCGTAATTGCCTTCATTTCTTTAAGATGCTTATGATTCTGCGTCAAGCCGTACTGTCTCGGTGATTCAAGCGCAACATCGGGTTCGGCGTCCTCATATTCGGCAATCATTTTCTTGCCGCCGCCGCTGTATCCTGTCAGCGAATGGCAGGTCAGAAGTGTGTCGGGAGAAATTGCGCCTGCTTCAACAAGGGGATAGACGAGTGAAATGAAGCCGCTTGCATGACAGCCGGGAACGGCAATTCGGCTTGAGTTCTTTATTTTTTCTCTGTGCGCCGGAGATAGCTCGGGGAAACCGTATGCCCAATCGGGATTGGTTCTGTGAGCCGTTGAGGTGTCAAGAACTCTGACGTTTTCGTTCTCAATCAGACCTACGGATTCGATTGCCGCCGCATCGGGCAGACAAAGGAAAGCAATATCGCAGGTGTTGAGAGCCTCACGTCGGGCTTCAACGTCCTTACGCTTCTCCTCGGGCAGGAGCATAAGCTCGATGTCCGAACGCTCGGAAAGTCTTTCATAAATTCTAAGTCCTGTTGTTCCGGCTTTGCCGTCAATAAAAACCTTTTTCATGCCTTAAACCTCTGAATAAGTTAATAGGGTATAATTATACATAAATATACAGAATATGTCAAGAATAATACAAAATATATTCATTCAATATAATACAAATATTCATGTGGAAAACCGCAATAAACTGGGAATTATGCCGTTGTGCGGTTCGATATTTCGCAAGGTCAGCAAAATGAATATTCATTTATATTTTGAAATAAGCAAATCACAGCATTGCATTATAAGCAATTTTAACCTTTATAATTATAACTCAGACCGTGACAAAAAACAACCGTTATTTGTAAAGAAAATGAAATAGTTTGTGTTAGGGGGTATTGATGGGCGGGCAATGAATGTCAGCAGAATTTATCTTTGAGCGTGGGCTCCTCCTTTGGGGTAGCGAAGTGTCGGCGCGGTAGTGAATGACAGTCCGGTGGACTGTCAGAGCCGCGACGTGACCGAGCCGCAGCGAGACGCTGTCGGCGTAGCCGACTGAGGGAGTAAGATTTTATCAAATTTTAACCCCTCCGTCTTCGGCGCAAACCGCCGAAGCCACCTCCCCTGCAAGGGAGGCAAGAAGGTCGTCTGCTTCGGAAGTAATTCTATCAGAATTTCAAGGTGCAGTAAAAGTACAATTCGTAGGGGTCGATGCCCACATCGACCCATGACAAGAAGAAGTTTACCAAGGCTTC
>CAVGRW010000008.1:0-32206 GCA_963631735.1 Bacteroidaceae bacterium
GTCTTTCGCTTATTCCGTGGGGCGGCTGTGATTATAACACGGTCGAGTTCGGCAAGGAAATCACGGGCATAGGAAATTACGCGCTCAGAAAGAGCCTTAATCTTGTTACCGTTACAATTCCGAGCACGATAACGAAAATCGGCAAGGAAGCTTTTTCAAACTGTCTTGCACTCAAGAGCGTAACGATAAGAACCGGTGTTACCGAAATAAGCGAGGGCGTTTTTGCGGGCTGTACAGGTCTTGCAAATATTGAGCTTCCCGACGGAATAACAACTATCGGAAAAAATGCATTCTATAAGTGCACGTCGCTTAAATTTGTCAATCTTCCCGATTCGATAAAAACGATTGATACGGGAGCTTTTAACACCTGTACGGCGCTTGAAGCGTTTACAGCACCCAAGGCACTTGAAACTATCGGTGACAGAGCATTCTATTGCTGTGAACAGCTTAAAACGGTAACTCTTAATGAGAACATGAGCTATATCGGCGTTTCTGCGTTTGACAGCTGTGCTAGCCTCAAGGAGATCAAACTGCCTTCGGGTATTCAGAAGATTTCAAACGCTGCTTTTTCGGGCTGTTCGGGCCTTGAAAAGGTACTTCTCCCCGAGGGAATAAGCACGATTGAGGATAATGCATTCCTGCTTTGCTCATCGCTGAAAAACATAAGAGTTCCCTATTCTGTTGAAACGGTCGGCGAAAAGGCACTCGGCTACGGCCGCAGAGGCAAGCTGATAAGCGACTTTACAATCACAGGCTATGACGGAACTGTGGCACAGAAATATGCGTCGGATAACGGCATAGAATTCAATTCTCTCGGTGATCCTCTCGCAAAGAGCGGCAAGCTCGGCGATACGATCACTTGGTCGATTGACGATGAGGGTAATCTCATTTTTGTCGGCAGCGGCGAAATGCCTGATTATTCGCTTTACGAAATGCCCGTTTATCTCAACGGAGAGCTTCAGTCGGTAACACTTGACAAGGGTATAACAAAGGTTGGCGCATATTCGCTGATTATGGATTGCGAGCTTTTCTATATCAGTGAAAAGGTTGAAGTTATCGGCGAAAAGGCGATAGGTTATCATTTTGACGAAACAGGCAAGCTTGTTAAGAATGAAGACTTTGTAATTCTCGGATATAAGGAAACAGCGGCTGAAAAATATGCCGAAGCGAACGAATTTACGTTAATGCCGATCGTTGACGAGGGACGCTGCGGCGAAAAGTCAACATGGAGCTATGATATTGCCTCCGAGACCCTTACGATAAACGGTGAGGGCGCAGCCGATATCTATTTTGACGACAGTGTAATGCCGTGCTTCTTTATGGACGGATATACGGTCAGCAAGGTTATAATCAACGAAGGAATAACCGAGCTTGCCGAGGATGCTTTTGTTAATATCGAAAACGGCGATAAGATAATTACTTTCCGTGTTGCAAAGAGTGTAAAAACTATCGGCAGTCATGCAATCGGTTATGTTGCAGACTATGTTTTGAATGGTGAAGAGCTTGAAGCTGAGTATTTTCTGAATGAAAACTGCGTAATTGAAGGATATGACGGAACTGCGGCAAAGGATTATGCGGGGGAAAACAAAATTGACTTTATTGTCATTGACCCGGAAATCGATCCTCCCGTTGAGGCAGATACAACGTTTAAGCTCAGCGACAAGGCGGCTATCTGCACTCTTGATGATGAAAATAAGATTATCAGGATTTATGATCAGAATGCAACGGCAGAAAAAATAATGTCTGATTTTGTTGTCGGCAAGGATCTTGTTGTCAGTGAGATCAAAACGGTTGCGACGGGCGAAACGCTTAAAACCTCGTACAGTGCGGCTGTTTCAAATACTTATACATTCGCTCTGATGGGCGATGTTAACGGTGACGGAAAGGTAAATTCCGCAGATGCTTTATGCGTGCTCAGACATGCCGTTTCACTTGATCCCGTTAAGGGAGTCAATTTTGTTGCCGCCGATCTCGACGGAAACAACAGCGTTAACTCCGCAGACGCTTTGGTAATACTCAGAATTGCCGTAGGAATTGATAGGCTGAGCAACCTTTATCCGAAGGCAGAGACCCCGACGGAGCCGACGACCCCCGAAACACCCTCGGAATCGGAGACAAAATAAATTTAATAATAATTCAGGACGCAGGCTTAATGCTTGCGTCCATAATTTTTGCTCTGTTTTTAATAATATTTAACATATTTTTTAAAAACCTATTGAAATTTATGTTAATATGTGATATAGTTAGAGCGTTGATACATTGATAGGAACTCTGTTAATTGTTGCAATTCCGCGTTCAAAATCATTTAAGGTACGCTGAAATCAATGTAGAACGTAAGGAGGTTATCTTTTGAAATACTATAACGCTAAGGATATCAGAAATATTGCAGTTGCAGGTCATGCAGGACGAGGCAAAACTACCCTCGTTGAGGCTATGCTTTATATCGCAGGTCTTACAGACAGACTCGGCAGAGTTGATGACGGAACAGCTGTTCTTGACTTTGACCCCGAAGAGAGAAGAAGAAATGTTTCGGTCTCGGCAGCCGTCGCTCCTATCGAGTGGAAGGACTGCAAGCTTAATATAATCGACACCCCGGGTCTTTTCGACTTTGAGGGAGAAATGTGTGAAGGTATTGCCGCTTCCGAGTGCGTACTCATCGTTCTCGGCGCAGGTCATAAATATGACGTCGGCGCGGAAAAAGCTTTCAAGGCAGCTAAGAAGCGCGGCAAGATGTTCGCAATTACACGCTGCGACAAGGAGCATGCCGATTTCTACAAGACATTCGAAGAAATCAAGGCTGTTCACGGCGGCGCAGTTTGCCCCGTTATCGTTCCTTACATAGTTGACGGTCAGGTTAAGGCTTATGTTAATCTCGCCGCTCGCAAGGGCTATGAGTATCATGACGGCAATGCTGTTGAGATTCCGATGCCCGATGATCCGAAAATTAAGGAAATGCTTGATATTCTCACCGAGGCTGTTGCAACGGCAAGCGATGAGCTCATGGAGAAGTTCTTTGCAGGCGAGGAATTCACCCGTAAAGAGATCATCAAGGCTCTCAACGACGGCGTTAATACCAGCTCCGTTTATCCCGTATATGCTTGCTCGGGCTATACGACCGACGGCGTAGACCTTCTCATGGATGAGTTGGCATACTCCGCTCCTGATGCCGCTTCATATGCAGGCGGTAAGGACGTTGAATGTGACGAAAACGGACCTCTTGCGGCGCTCTGCTTCAAGACAGTTGCCGACCCGTTCGTAGGTAAGATGTCATATTTCAAGGTTGACAGCGGCAAGATCACACCCGAAACTCCTGTTTATAACGCACGCACAGGCGAGACGGAGCGTATGGGCAAGATCATTACAATAAGAGGCAACAAATCAGAGGATTGCAAGTGCATCCCTGCCGGTGATATCGGCGTTGTAACAAAGCTCAATTGCGTCAAGACGGGCGACACAATCTGCTCGGCATCGAACGTTATAGAGCTCAGCGGAATCAACTTCCCGAAGCCGTGCCTTTCAATGGCTGTCAAGGCTTGCAAGAAGGGCGACGAGGAAAAGGTTGTTTCAGGCATAAACAGACTTCTTGAAGAGGATCCGACGATCAAGTTTGAGATGAACCATGAGACTAAGGAGCAGATCCTTTCGGGTCTCGGCGAACAGCACCTTGATATCATCGTTTCCAAGCTCAAGAGCAAGTTCGGCATCGACGTTGAGCTTACTCCGCCGCGTGTTGCTTACAGAGAGGCTATCCGTAAGACCGTTAAGGTTCAGGGACGCCACAAGAAGCAGTCGGGCGGTCACGGTCAGTTCGGTGACGTTTGGATTCGCTTTGAGCCGACAGAGGGTGACGATCTCGTATTTGAATCCGAGGTTGTCGGCGGTTCCGTTCCGAAGAACTATTTCCCGGCAGTTGAAAAGGGACTTCGTGAGTGCATGAAGAAGGGCGTTATGGCAGGCTATCCGATGGTTGGTCTCAAGGCTGTACTTTATGACGGTTCTTATCATCCGGTTGACTCGTCCGAAATGGCATTTAAGACAGCTGCTTCCCTTGCTTTCAAGGCAGGTATTCCGCAGGCAAGCCCGGCAATTCTTGAGCCGATAGGAACTCTCAAGGCTCTCATGCCCGAGGCATATCTCGGCGATATCATGGGCGACGTTACGAAGCGCCGCGGCCGTGTTCTCGGCATGGGTCCGTCTGAGGAGGATCACAGCCTCCAGGAGCTTGTTGCAGAGGTTCCGATGGCTGAAATGGCTAACTTTGCAACTGTTCTCCGTTCTGTTACGGCAGGCAGAGGCTCGTTCACCTTTGACTTTACCCGTTATGAGGACGCTCCGGCTCCCGTTGCGGAAAAGGTTATCGCAGACTCAAAGCTTCTTGAGGATGATTGATAAATCAGAATATAAAATTAAGCTCCCCGACCGTAAAAAGTCGGGGAGCAATTTGTTTGTGTTTTTAACCTATGACCGATTCCGCATAGCGAACGGTTTCCATTGCATCGGCGGCATATTTATCTGCGCCGATTTTATCGGCATAGTCCTGAGTGAGCACAGCACCGCCTACGACGGTTTTGCACCAGGGGGCTTTCTCGTTTACAAGCTTGACGGTTTCTTCCATTGCCGGAACCGTCGTTGTCATCAGCGCACTCAGTCCGACGAGGGGGGCGTGGTGCTCGATAACTGCGTCCAAAACAGTCTCGGGCGGAACGTTTTTGCCGAGGTCGATAACATTGTAGCCGTAGTTTTCAAGCAGAAGCTTAACAATGTTTTTGCCGATATCGTGAATATCTCCGTGAACGGTTGCGATTACAATGCTTCCTTTTTTGACACTGCTGCCGTCTGCCGACATGGTTGCCTTGATAACCTCAAATGATGCCTTTGCCGCTTCCGCACTCATCAGAAGCTGGGGGAGGAAAAGCTTTTTTTCTTCAAATCGCTTGCCGACATCATCAAGAGCGGGTATAACATGGGTATTCACAATGTCAAGCGGCGCATTTTCACCGAGCAAAGCCGTTGTTATCTCGCTTGCCTTCTCTTTGAGACCCTTTTCAATCGCTTCTTTGAGGGTAAGCGAGCTTTCCAGCTTAGCTGTCGGCTGAACCTCCTGCTGTGAAGCGAAGTTGATAAAGTCCATGCAGTTGTCATCGAGACCCTTAACGACGTTGAAGCTGTAATACGCCTCCATCATTCTTGCCGAATACGGGTTCATGATTGCGGCGGAAAGGCCGTTTTCCATTGCTGTGGTGAAGAACGCCGCATTGACAAGCTCCCTTGACGGCAGACCGAACGAGACATTGGAAACGCCGAGCGAGGTGTTGCAGCCGAGCTGTTCGGTGATTTTTTTGACAGTCTCAAGCGTTGTGACCGCCGACATTTTATCTGCGCTGACGGTCATTGCCAACGGGTCGAATATAATATCTTTTTTATTGATTCCGTATAAGGCGGCGTTCAGAAGGATTTTTCTTGCGATTTTCATTCTGCCCTCAACCGTTGACGGAATTCCTTTTTCGTCAAGTGTAAGCGCAACGACAAAACCGCCGTATTTTTTCACGAGCGGAAAAATTGCGCTCATGTTTTCCTCTTTGCCGTTGACCGAGTTTATCATCGCCTTGCCGTTGTATCGGCGAAGCGCACTTTCCATGGCGACAGGGTCGGAGGAGTCTATCTGCAACGGCAGATCGGTCACGCATTGAAGCTCGCAAACAGAATTTGTCAGCATCTGAGCCTCGTCAATTCCAGGCAGACCTACGTTGACGTCGAGCACATGAACGCCCTTTGCCTGCTGATTTACCGCTTCCTGAAGAATATAGCCTATATCGTTCTCCAAAAGAGCCTGCTTGAAGCGCTTTTTGCCCGTAGGGTTAATTCTTTCACCTATCAAAATCGGCTTCTCACCGAAGAAAACGGCTTTGTTATATGATGTGCAGACAGAATACGTCTTTTTCTCGATTTCTTTCGGCTTCATGCCTCGGGTAAGCTCGCAAACCCTTTTGATATATTCGGGCGTAGTGCCGCAGCAGCCGCCGACAATTCTCACTCCGTTTTCAACTGCAAGCCTAATATCCTGTGCAAACTCTTCTGCGTCAACGTCATAGTATGTCACCTTGCCGTCGCTTTTCGGCAGTCCTGCATTTGGCTTGAACGCAACGGGAACAGAGCAGTATTTCAAAAGCTCGTTCATAACGCCCATGAGCTGCTTCGGACCGAGGGAGCAGTTTGCTCCGATTGCGTCAACACCCATTCCTTCGAGCATAGCCGCCATAACGGCAGGGTCGGCGCCTGTCATAAGACGTCCGTTTTCGCCGTATGCGTTCGTTACGATAATCGGCAGGCCGCTGTTTTCCTTTGCGGCAAGCACGGCAGCTTTTGTCTCGTAGCTGTCGTTCATCGTTTCGATCGTGATGAGGTCAACGCCGTATTTTACGCCGAGTTTTACCGTCTCCGCAAAGATTTTAACCGCATCCTCAAAGTCGAGATCGCCGAGAGGTTTAAGCAGTTTACCCGTAGGACCTATATCGAGCGCAATATATTTTTCCTGCGTTCCCGAAGAGGATTTTCTTGCTTCGTCGGCATTTTTAACGGCATGGCAAATAATCGCATCAAGCTCATCGGTGCTGAATTTGAGTGTATTTGCGCCAAATGTGTTTGTGTTTACAATATTACTGCCGCTGTCGTAGTAGCTTTTGTGTATTTCTCGGATTACCTCGGGGTGGGAGATATTCCAGCGCTCGGGCAGCTCGCCCGGCTGTAAGCCGCTTTTTTGTAAAAGCGTTCCCATGCCGCCGTCGAGGTAAACTATATTATTTTTGATAAAATCACGAATGTTCATTGAGACACTTCCTGTCATCGGGTTATTCCGACAAATGCTGTTACTGATTTTGACGGCGACATCAAAAGCGTATCGCCGAGGGCAACGCCTATTCTTTTGGGGCAGTCGAGCAGCGAGAAAATCATTTTTTGCGTTTCAAGCGGCAGGTCTCCGTAACCTGGGCTGAATCTCGGCTTGAGACTTTCTACGCTTTTTTTAAATTCCGCTTTCATTTTCTCACAGAATTCATCGCAGAGCGCTTCGACTCTTTCAGCTCCGATTGCCTGAAAGCATAGAGCCTTTGTCGGCGAAAGTCTTGAATATTTTGAAATCAATCGGTCAATGCCGACGCCGATCGTAGCGGCAAAAACTATCGTTTTATCGCATCCGCCGAGATTTTTCGCAAGGTTTTTGCTTTCAACTTGTCCGCACGGCAGAGAAATTATATCGCCGTCAATTTCAGCCGTCAAAACGGCGTAGCAAACCTTATATTGAAGCATTTCCCGAACCTCGGGGAGACATTCGTCAATAAGCTCAAGAATTTCATCACCGCCGCCGAGAGACGCCATATATCGCATGATTTCACGCTTGTTTACATTCGGTTCGTCGAAGAATAAGGTGTAAACGGTTTCCATAACATCACTTGCCTAAAATATCGGAGAGATTGGACTGTATTTTTTGTGCAACGTCGGGCTTGTTCATCGAATAAACATGAACGTTTTCGACGCCGTTTGCGTAAAGGTCGATGATTTGATCCGTTGCGTAGGCAATACCTGCCTGCTTCATCGCAAGGGGATCGGAGCCGAATTTGTCAACAAGGCTCTTAAATCTCTGCGGCATGAATGAGCCCGAAAGCTTGATCGCCCTGTCAACCTGTTTTGCGTTGGTTATTGGCATGATTCCTGCAACGATCGGCACGGTGATACCTGCCTCACGAATTTTATAAAGGAAATTATATAAAAGATTGTTATCAAAAAACATTTGCGTCGTCAGGAATTCACAGCCTGCCTCAACCTTTTCCTTGAGGTGCTTGATGTCCTCCTTCTGATTGGGGCTTTCGGGGTGAATTTCGGGGTAGCAAGCGCCGCCGATGCAGAAATCGAAGCCGCTTTCTTTAATTTCATGGATAAGGTCAACGGCGTATTGATGATCCCAGCCGCTCCTGTCCTCGTTCTGCATTTCCTCGGGAATGTCACCTCTGAGGGCAAGAACATTCTTTATTCCACGCTTGTTCATCTCGGCAATTCGCTCACGGACTGTCGCCTTTGAGGAGGAAACACAGGTCAGATGGGCGAGTGTCGGCACGCTGTAGTCCTTCATGATGTCCTCGGCGATATCAAGCGTATATTTGCTGGTTCCGCCGCCTGCGCCGTAGGTTATGCTCATGTAGGCGGGCTTGAGCTTCGCAATCTCATGAGTTGCATGCTGAACGCTTTCAAAGGCTGTGTCGGTTTTGGGAGGAAAAACCTCAAAAGATAATGACATTTTTCCGTTGTTAAGAATTTCTGTGATTTTCATATATGCCGCTCCCTTCGGGGTCAAGTTACTTCTTTTCTTTTACACTGTTAAGACCGTAGTGCATGGCAAAGGTAATGTTGCGCCAATGCTCGGGGTCCTCGGTTATGTCTGCGCCGTCCGTTGACGTGGCGTGCTTGTCCGTAGTGTAATATTTTTCAAGCTCAAGGTCATAGTTGCCCTGCGCCTTTTGTTCTTCTATATATGCGTCACGCTTGACGTTAAAGGCGTGAAGCTTTTTCATGTCCTGCGCCGTGTGAACGCATGACATCATGCTCCATACGGACCAGAATACGACCGAAATCAAAATTAGCCTGCGTGTGAGATTTTCGCTGAGAAGAATTCTGTAAACGAGAATTCCCACCGCCGTTATGGCATAAACGTAAATTCCGAACCATGCCCTCGTCGGGAACTGTGGGGAAGCGACCATGACCGCCGCCGCACCGAATGCACCAAGCAAAGCGATAAATGCAATTCCTGTTTTTTTGTTGCCGTTTTCACGGTCGTAGGTGTAAAGAGCAATCGCACACACAACGAACGCTCCGACGAAAACGGAGAGGAACAAAATCATGTTCGCAGGAATATTCACAAGTCTTGCTGCAATTGAATTGCCGACCTCGTCACCGATATCGACACGTCTTGAATTGCCGGGCGCCGAAACCATGAAGAAAAATCCGCACAGTGCGGCAATCAGACCCGTGAAGGACCAAACAGGAAGCTTCCTCTTATGAACACGGCAGTAAATTATAAAGAGTACCGTAACGCCGATGAATGCGGCGCTCGTGTTCTCATTGGTTGCACCTGCCGCAAGACAGGCGAGGGTCATTATAATTGTTTTAAGCCACGGGATTTTATCGTCCTTGCCGTCGGCATAGAGCCTGAAAGGAAGCAGAACGGCGAGTCTGAAAACCGAGCTCCAAAGGTAATTTATGCTGCCCGTGAGCCACAGTGCGGTTTTGCCGAAATCGGGCAGAAACGTCCACGCCGCAAGGCAGATGAGGACGAAAAGAACAGCCTTGTGCTCCTTGCTCGTGCCCTTGCAATGCTTGTAAATGAGAAGCATCAGCGCAACGTACGCCGCAGAGTTGAGCACGTTGAAAACGCTTTTCGGAAGCATCAGAACGCCCTGAACGATCGAGTGAATAAGAATTCGTCCGTTCATAACGTTGTAGTGCGCCTTCATGGATTCAACAATATCGGAAAGACTTTCAACTCTTTGGTCTTTAATTGAAAGCAGAATGAAATCGCCGATTCCGTTCTCGGAGAAGATGTTGAAATAAATATAATCGTCGTTGAGGTACGGAGTGCAATAATTGAGGAAAAGCATGACGGCAAAGAGAATTATGCTGACCACGGCAATGATTGCGACATTCAGTTTTTGTTTTGTGTTTATTTTATTGTCCGCGCGGCAAAAAGCGGAATAAAGCTTGCCCGAAAAGGCTTTCTGTTTTGCGGCGGTTCTTTCGCAGAAAGCGTCAAAGCGATTTTCTTCCATCAATATCCCTCCGTTCATGGGAAATATTATAATACACGCTCGAGAAAAAAACAACAGTATTGACGAACATTTATTGACCGAGCGAATATTTCTGATAGTAGGAATATTTTGTGAAATCGGTGATTTTAATGAATTTTCTGACTGAAACAGTCGTCGGAATATTACTGCCGTTTCTCGGGACAACGATCGGTGCGGCGGCAGTGTTTTTTATAAAAGGAAAAGCAAACCCTCGCTTTCATCGAGCCATGCTCGGCTTTGCGGCAGGGGTTATGACCGCCGCTTCTGTCTGGTCTCTTTTAATGCCGTCGATTGAAGCGGCGGGCTCGTGGATTCCTGCGGTAACGGGCTTCCTTGTCGGCACGGCGTCGATGATGCTTTTGGATGCGCTTGTGCCCGATTTTGATTTGGACACGGGAAAAGAGCCTAAGCTCGGCGAAAACTTTTTGCTTTTTATTGCCGTGACACTGCACAACATACCCGAAGGTATGGCGGTCGGCGTAGCGTTTGCAGGCTTGATAAGCGGAATTATACCGCCCTCGGAGGCACTGACTCTTTCGATAGGCATTGCCGTACAGAATTTCCCCGAGGGAACGATCATATCCGCTCCTCTTGTGACCGACGGAATGAGCAAAAAGAGGGCTTTTCTTTACGGCGTGATTTCGGGAGCGGTCGAGCCTGTAGCCTCGGTCTTGACGGTGCTGCTGACATGGCTTGTTGCGCCGATATTGCCGTATGTTCTTTCTTTTGCGGCAGGGGCAATGATATATGTTGTATCGCACGAGCTTATTCCCGAGGCAAAAAGCAGAATAGGAACGGCAGGCACGGCGGTCGGATTTGCTATAATGATGCTATTGGACGTTGCAATGGGTTAGTTTTTCGGAATTTTTTAAATTTTTCTGCAAAACATATTGACAAAACCCATTTGCTGATGTATAATATCAAACGTTCTTTAGCGGAATTGTGTAACGGTAGCACGACAGACTCTGACTCTGTTTGTTGGGGTTCGAATCCCTATTCCGCTGCCAACAAAAAGCAGACCATGATTTCATGGTCTGTTTTTTTATATGCCCTATAGTTATTTGTTTATGATATTGATATTTTTATAATACTGTGATATATTTATTATGTTAATTATCAGAAAATCAGCGAACATACTTTTTTGATAATTACTCCGACACCCATAGACGACGGCAGTTGCTTTGAATGATATTTGAATTTCAGTGTTCGTGTCAAATATCCGATGTACTTAAAAAAGCTCCTCGGTGAGTGGTTATTCTAAAGCAATACCGTGTTATGAGCATTTATTTCGTTCTATGGAGGAAGGAGCAGACTATGGCAAATAAGAAAAAAGGTGTATCGTCAAAAACGCATACGCAAAAGCAATTAGACGATTATGCCAACCAGCACAATCCGAATAATAAGGCTTATAAAGCAAATTTGGAAAACAAAGCAAAGTCTAAAAAGCACAGAAAAAGCTATGTTGACAATGTAGCCGATTTGGAATGGTTTTGCTTTGGTTGGTGTGGCGACTGATTCATAGTCTTACATTAAACTTCAAAAGAAAGGTATTTCTTTTAGCACCATGAAAAATCATGGTGCTTTTCTTATGCACCTATGATGTAAAAAAGAGAGTCAATTAAAAAGCCGCCGAGAAAGATTTTTCGGCAGATTTTTAATTGGCTGTTAATTTTCGGCACTTTCTATGCGGCGAAAACAGAGCATAATACAATAGACCGGGCGAAAATTATCGCAGCGGCAGAGAGTATTTGCTGTTCCTATTTATTGAGTTCGTCGTACACAATCTCGGTAAAGTGGCACAATTCAGCCTCGGAGGAATTCAGCAGATCGGTGACATGCTGAACAAAGGCTTTATCGAGAGAGACATCGGAAATTTTGCACTGAACCTTTGCTGTGGATTTGTCGATGGCTGCTATGCCGTATGTACGAAACTTTTGATTTTCCAAATAAATATGAGTTTGGGTTAGTTGATATTCAATATTCATATTCCCACCTGATACAATCGTGAATTTATAGAACATTTCTATTATAATACCATATTTTTAAGTTGTCAATAAAAAGGTGAAAATAAATAACAAAAAATTAAAAAAACTTTTTATTTTGGGCATGTCGGATATACATTGAGTCGAAAAAACGCAGATAGAGTCGAAAAAATCTCAATCTGCGTTTCACTTTTTATTTTTTATCTTTATCTTTAGGGCTTTGATGAAGCTCGCTGTATTTAAACATTTTTAATTCTCGGTTCTTTTTGCGTCTGCGGTTCGCTCGGATATAAAGAGCAACATATGCGGCAATAACCAAAATGACGATTACGACCAATATTTTAAATATCGTGCTTGCCGTCATCCTTTTGAATGCGGCTTTAAGATAGAGCAGCATGCTCATGTTGGCGTTTTCGGCAACAACAAGCTCAACCGTTCCTATCTGGCGCTCGGCAAACATGATTTTTGCCTTGCAGACCGTGTCGCCTTTTTTGAACGGAGCATCAAGAGCCTCGGGCATGTCAATGGGTTCAAAGCTGACGCTTTCGGAACCGTTGCCCTCGGGAACAAGGGCAAGAACCTCATTTTTTGCGACCAGACGAACGCTGTCCATGTCCCAGCAGTAGTTGACGGGAATCGTGGTGACGAACTGTGCTTCTTTGGTGACGATCTCATAGCTGAGACTGTCAAAAGCCCATTCAAACATTCTGACTGCGTCGAGAATTGCCTGGTTTTCGGTGTCTCCGTCGCTGTCGGTGTCCTTATACGGACCGCCGAGTGCAACTGCCATGTAGCTGTAGCCGTCTCTTGAAGCTATGGAAACAATGCTTTCACCCTCTGCATTACTGGATCCTGTTTTTATTCCCCTGGCATTTTCATAGTAATAGTCGGGAAAGCCGTAATTGAGCATGTAGTTGGTGTTGACTATTGTGCGTTCCTCGTTTTTGTTCGTCTTTTGAAGATCATAGGTCAGCATCTTGACTATTGTCTCAAAGACGGAATATTTCATTGCCGCCTGTGCGATTTTCGCAATATCGTTTGCCGTGGATTTCTGATTGGTATCGTCAAGTCCGTGAGGATTGGTGAATTTTGTTTTTGTGCAGCCGAGTTTTTTGGCAGTGTCGTTCATTTTCTTGACGAAATTCGGTATGCCCTTGCCGTATTCGTTTGCAAGCACAAGTGCTGCGTCGTTTCCGCTCGGAATGAGCAGGCAGCAGAGCAGGTCATAAACGCTGATAACCTCGCCGTCCTGGAGTCCCGACATAATACAGCCCGTACCGTAAAGGCTTTCAAGCGATGAGCCCGAGACTGTGATCTTTTTGCTGAGATCCTTTTCGCTTTGCAGGACAACGAGCGCGGTCATGATCTTCGTCAGTGACGACGGGTCGGCTTGCTGATCAGCATTTTTATCAATAATAACGGTGTTGCTGTCAAGGTTGATGAGCAGGTCGATCTTGGAATAAAGCTCAACATCGCCCGTATAGTCTGCGGCTGAGGCAGGCAAAACCGCCGAGGTAAGAATTAAAGCGGCGCAACATATAAAAATTATAAATTTTTTCATAGACAAGACACCCGAACTTGTAGTATTATATATTATGTAATTATGTATTTTTATGTAATCGCATGTTACTTGAAAATATTATAACAGATTAGGTTATAAAAATAAATATGAATTTTAAAAATTTTATCACATTTTGGGGAGTGATCTGACAATGGTATATGTAACCGGAGATATGCACGGTGACTATGCTCTCTTTTCTCAGAAAAAATTTAAAAATATAAAAGAGGGTGACACGCTTATTGTCTGCGGAGATTTCGGATTTATATGGCGGGGCGACTCGAAGGAGAAAAAAATTCTTGACAAGCTCGGCAAGAAGAAATATAAAATCCTTTTTGTTGACGGAACCCATGAGAATTTTGACTTGATCGCGAGATATCCCGTCGTTAATTTTGCAGGCGGCAAGGCGCATAAAATCAGGGATAATATCTATCATCTTATGAGAGGTCAGATTTTTGAAATCGAGGGCGAGAAATACTTTGCCATGGGCGGCGGAGAAAGCCCCGATATCGACATGAGGGTTGACCATGACACTTGGTCGAGAGCCGAGATCCCCACGCAGGAAGAAATGCGAGAGGGTGCGGAAAACCTTGAACGCTGCAAGTATAAGGTCGATTATATGATTACCCATGAGCCGTCGCAGAAGATTAAAAATTTCCTGCGCCTCAAGGATAACGAGCCGCTCACGGTTTCAGGTCTCAATGCCTATCTTCAGGAGCTGAGCGCAAACTGCGACTTCAAGCGCTGGTTCTTCGGCAGTCTGCATGAGGACAAGTTCGTTTCCGCAACTCAGGTAGCTCTGTTCCAGAACCTTGTCAATGCTCAGACGGGCGAGGTAGTTTCGTAACGAAAGGAAAAATTATGGATATCAAGGATATACTTTCAAAGGTTGACCACACTCTGCTTTCCCAGGCGGCAACGTGGGAGAAAATCAAGCAGATTTGCGACGACGGCATAAAGTACGGCTGTGCTTCCGTTTGTATCCCTGCGAGCTATGTTAAACAGGCGGCAGAATATGTTGACGGAAAAATCCCCGTTTGCACGGTCATCGGTTTCCCGAACGGATATTCCACAACGGCGGCGAAGTGCTTTGAAGCCGAGGACGCAGTGAAAAACGGTGCGGAAGAAATTGATATGGTAATAAATATCGGTGCGCTTAAAGATAAAAAATACGAGTTCACACTCAATGAAATAAATGCTGTCAAGGCGGCGTGTCATGGCAAGCTTCTCAAGGTTATTATCGAGACCTGCCTGCTGACCGATGACGAAAAAATAAAGATGTGCGAAATAGTTTCCGACTCGGGCGCTGATTTTATAAAGACATCAACCGGTTTTTCGACGGCAGGTGCGACAAGAGAGGACGTTGCGCTCTTTGCCAAGCATGTTACGGGCGGAACGAAAATTAAAGCCGCAGGCGGAATTGCTTCGCTTGCCGACGCCGAGGATTTTATTAAGCTCGGTGCAGACAGGCTCGGCACGAGCAGAATAGTCAAGCTTGTTAAAAACGAAGAAGCGAGCGGATATTGATTTTAAAGAAAAAGAATTGTAAATTGAAAGGATAATACTATGGCAAATAATTTATATTACGGAAGAGGAAAAGATGCCGATAACAAAAAGCTTATTGCGTTTCTCGATGAGGTTTTCTTTACCGATGACCCGGAGAAAAGGGATTTTCTTAACCTGCTCCCCAAATGCTACAAGGATCAATACAGACCCGCCTATAATAATTTTGTTGTTCAGGACGAGGACGGCGAGTTCCGTTCCGCAATCGGCAGCTTTTATAACGATATGACGATTGGTGATGAGCAGATCAAGGCTTGCTGTATCGGCAATGTTGCCGTCGGCAAAAATTATAGGTCGATGGGCTACATGATCGAGCTCATGGAGCTTTCGGTCGAGGATATGGGTAAGAACGGTGTTGATGTTGCTTACCTCGGCGGTCAGCGTCAGCGTTACGGATATTTCGGATTTGAATCCTCGGGCACATCATACCGATTCAATTTCAGCCGAAGCGCATACAGACACGCTCTTAAAGCCATGCCCTGCGGACTTGACATTGAAAAGCTCGATCCGAACGATGCCGAAAGCATGGCGAACATTGAAAAAATTTATTCAAAGCTTCCGATAAGATCAAACAGAAGCCCGGAGAGCTATTTTGACGTTCTCTGTTCATGGAGAGACAGACCGTATATTCTCAAGGATAACGGCAATTTTGTCGGATACTTTGTGCTTGATTATACAAAGAACAACGTAAATGAATTCGGCGTAGTTGACCCGAAATATTATCCGAACCTTGTTGCCGCAGTAATGGAAAAGACGGAAGTTCTTCACGTCGGCTTTGTTGTTGCTCCGTTTGAATCGGAGAAAATTAAATTCTTTACCGAGAATGCGGATGGCTTAAATGTTGACGGCTGTGAGATGATTCTTGTATATAATTTTGAAAAGGTTATCAGAGCTTATCTCGGTGCAAAAGCAAAATATGCAAAGCTTTGCGACGGTGTGCTCACCGTACTTATTCACGGCAAATACGGCGACGAAAATCTTCGCATTGAAGTGTTTGATAACAAGGTTAAAGTTGAAAAATTTGACGGCAAAGCTGATTACGAGTTGAATCATCATGCCGCAACAAGAGCGTTTTTCTCAAACCTCCCGGCGGACAGAGAAGCTTTCCCGGCCAATGTTCAGCAGTGGCTTCCGCTTCATGTTTTCCTGTTCCCGTCGGATACGATGTAAGGAGGAATTACAATGTCAGTTAATGTTTCTTTCTTTGGAAATATGCCGGACGGAAAAGAAGTCAGGCTTTTTACAATAAAAAATTCAAACGGAATCATTCTTCAGGTGATTACGCTCGGCGCAACGCTTCAGGCGCTTTATACTCCCGATAAATACGGCAGGGTGAACGATATCACCGTCGGCTTTGACAGTCTTTACGGTCATCTTAATTTTACCGATTATCAGGGCAAGGTCGTCGGCAGATATGCCAACAGAATCGCAAACGGTTCGTTCATGATGAACGGCAAAAAGGTTCAGCTCACTCAGAATGAAAAGGGCAAAACCTGTCTTCACAGTGCAGGCGAATTCTCCAATGCAGTTTGGGACGCAGAGCCTGTCGGCGATAACGCAGTCGAGCTTTCGTACACAAGTCCCGACGGAGCGAGCGGCTTTGAGGGCAAGATGGACGCCAAGGTAAAATATACTCTCACTGAGGATAACAAGGTTGAGATCGAGTACAGCGCAGTCAGCGACAAGGACACGGTTACAAACTTTACTAACCATACATATTTCAATCTCAGCGGCTCCGCAATGAGCGACGTGCTCGGTCATGTACTCAAGCTCAATGCGAAGAAATTCACACCGACCGATGAGGACAGCATACCGACGGGTCAGCTCCGTTCTGTATTCAACACGCCGTTTGATTTCACTAACCCGACTTCGATCGGCAAGAGAATTCATGACAGAGACGCTCAGCTAGTAATGTGCAGAGGCTATGACCATAATTTCTGCCTCGACCATGTTGAGGGCGAAGCGGACGCAGTTGTCTATGAGCCTGTCAGCGGCAGACAGCTCAAGGTTTATACCGATCTTCCGGGTGTTCAGCTCTACACGGGCAACTTCCTTGACGGAACGGTTCTCGGTAAGGGCGGACTTCCGCTCGTTCAGCATGCAGGCTTCTGCCTTGAAACGCAGTATTATCCCGACACGCCGAACCACCCCGATTTCCCGCAGTGCACATTTAAGGCAGGCGAGGAATACAAGTCAAAAACAACATTTGAAATAAATGTATTTTAAAGAATATTTTTGATTAGTTCACAAAATGGACAAATTAAAAAGTATAATTAAGATAAAGACAATGTTGAGGCAATACCGCACAAACTGAGGCGCACGCCTCAATTGTACTATATTGCCTTTAAGGGTCTTATTGAAACGGAGGAATTACTATGGCAACAGAAAAAATTCTCGTAGTCGATGATGACACTAACATATGTGAGCTTCTCAGACTTTATCTTGAAAAAGAGGGCTACAGCGTTACTATCGCAAACACAGGTATGCAGGCTGTCAAGCTCTTTGCCGAGCATCAGCCCGACCTCATGCTTCTTGATATCATGCTCCCCGAGCTTGACGGCTGGCAGGTTTGCCGAGAGATCAGGAAATATTCCAACAAGCCGATAATCATGCTCACCGCCAAGGGTGAGACATTTGATAAGGTTCTCGGTCTTGAGCTCGGCGCCGATGATTATATTACCAAGCCGTTTGAGGCTAAGGAAGTTCTTGCGAGAATTAAAGCCGTTCTTCGCAGAACGTCAAACGCTTCCGCTCCAGAAGCCGAGAGCAATATCAAGCAGGTTTCCTACGACAATCTTTCGATCAATCTCACCAATTATGAGTTGAGAGTAAAGGGCGAAAAGGTTGACGCTCCGCCGAAGGAGCTTGAACTTCTCTATCACCTCGCAAGTAACCCGAACAGAGTTTTCACAAGAGATCAGCTCCTTGACGAGGTTTGGGGCTTCGATTATTACGGCGACAGCAGAACGGTTGACGTTCATGTTAAGCGTATTCGTGAAAAGCTTGAGGGCGTTTCGGACAAATGGGAGATCAAGACCGTTTGGAGCGTCGGATATAAATTTGAGACCAAGGACTGATGATCCATGGGCAGAAGATTAAGAAAAGAACCCAAAAACAAAAAGCTGTTTTATAAATATCTTTCCATTATAACCTTAGTCAGTCTTTTCAGCGTGCTGATAGTCTGCTCAACATATCTCGGAATTGCTTCCAAATATCGGAATGATGAGCAGCTTTCGACACTTGAGCGAAACACAACGATAATTTCCAAAAACTCGGAGAAAATTCTCAGTCAGTTTTCAGGGAAATACAACAGCGGAGAGGAGGTTGACATCTCTCCGCTTTCAATGATTTGCAATACTATTAACAACATGTCGGCGGCGCTTGATGCGGATATTTTTATTATCAATATGAACGGCGAGGTCGTCGTTTGTAAGGAAATGATGAGTGACCGTTTCAGGTTTGATTCAAAGGCAACCTGCGTTGTTCACGGCGGCTATAAGATAGATCAGTCAATCATAGACGCTGCGACCGATAAGGACTATACGGAGGTCGGCAGACTCGGTACAACATTTGTAAGAACCCAGCTGACCGCCGCATCGCCGATAAAAATTAACAACAAGACCGTTGCAATTGTTATCGCGACCGAGAAGATAACATCAAGCTGGTACGGCTATGCAAAAAGGATGCTTCAAATATTCCTTGTTGCGGCGTTGTTCTCATTAGTTCTGTCATTCCTTGCCGTTTATTATCTCAGCTACAGGCTTACCCGTCCGCTGAGGGATATGGCAACGGCGACCGAGCATTATGCTCAGGGCGATTTCAGCTATAAGGTCAAGGTTCGGGGACATGATGAGGTGGCGCAGCTGTCCGAGGCGTTCAACACAATGGCGATGTCGCTCTCGGCGCTCGAAAGCTCACGAAGAAGCTTTGTTGCGAATGTTTCGCATGAGCTGAAGACACCGATGACCTCGATCGGCGGCTTTATTGACGGTATGCTTGACGGAACAATAAGCGAGGACAAATATGATTATTATTTGAGAATCGTTTCCGACGAGGTCAAGCGTCTTTCAAGGCTTGTTACGGGCATGCTGAATATGTCCAAGCTTGAAGCCGGCGAAATGCAGATAAATATGAAGCAGTTCGACATAAGTGCAGATATTTTCAAAACGCTTTTGTCGTTTGAAAGAAAAATCAACGATAAGGATATTGAAATCGTCGGTCTTGACAAGATGGAAAGCATGATTGTCAGCGCCGACGAGGACATGATGATGCAGGTCATCTACAACCTTATTGATAATGCGGTCAAGTTTACGCCGCAGAACGGATATATAGAGTTCAAAACCTACCGTGACAAGGAAAAGCTGTTTGTCAGCATCAAAAACAGCGGCGCAGGTATTGAACGTGAGGAAGCGGACAAAATATTTGAAAGATTTTATAAGATCGACAAGTCAAGAAGCTATGACGTCAAGGGCGCAGGTCTCGGACTTTACCTTGTAAAGAGCATTGTTGAGCTTCACGGCGGTCAGATAGTCTGCAAAAGCAAGCTGAATGAATACACACAATTTGTATTCTGGCTTCCAAACGTTTAATTTTTGTTTACAATTTATAAAAACCGTCGTAAAAACCCGGGTTTATACTTGTAGACAACATAAGGAACAGAAAGCAAAAACAGGTTCCTATAAACAGTGCAGGAGGAATTATTATGAGTGACGAAAACAGATATTACGGAACAGAAGGAAATCCGGAGCCTGCCGAATCCGCCGCTGAAAACAATCAGCCTAACGAAAACGGATATGCTCAGCAGAGCGAAACGGAAAAGGCTTATGCAGAGCCGGCTCAGAACAATGAGCAGACCTATAATAACGATTACAGCAAATATAACGATTTCAGCCGTTACAACGATACGGTGGACGATACTCCCAAGGAGTCGCCGTACAGCCCGTATAATTCGCAGAGCTACGGCTCAAGCAACGGAACGGGAGCTTCACAGAACGATTATTACAGTCAGCAGTATGCAAAGACTGTGAATGAGGTTCCCAAGAAGAAAAAGAGCAAGGGCTTTAAGGGCTTCGTAATTGCACTTGTCGCAGTTGTTGTTTGCGTTGCCGTAATTCTCGCAGTTTATCCGAGAATTACAAAAGCAGAGACCTCGACACCGTCTGGAGACTCGACTCAGCTCACACTTTCCGATACCCCGACCGCAAAGAACACATCAAGTGTTCCTTCAAGTGAAGATGTTGCCGCAAAGGCTGAGAAGTTCAATGTCGGCATCAAGCTTTACGGTCAGTCGCAGTCGATATTCTCGTCGTCATCAAGCAATTCGCTTGTCGGCGAGGGCTCGGGTATTATTATGGGCGAGGACAGCTCAAAGAAATATACCTACATTGTAACATGTGCTCACGTTATCAGCTCCGTTAAGACCTCGGGCTACACCATGACGGTCACGGACTATGAGGGCAACAACTATGACGGTATTCTCGTCGGCTATGACTCAAAAACTGATGTCGGTGTTATCAAGATTGCAAAAACAGGTCTCACTGCTGCGGAGTTCGGTGATTCGACAACCCTGAAAAAGGGTCAGACCGTTTACGCTATCGGTAATCCGGGCGGTTCCGAATTCTTCGGTTCTTTCACAAAGGGTATGGTTTCCGCTATCGACAGACCTATCAGCAGCGAGAGCGGCTACGAGATGAAATGTATTCAGCACACAACGCCTATCAACTCGGGCAACTCGGGCGGCGCTCTTATGAATGAATACGGTCAGGTTATCGGTATCAACTCTTCAAAGATTGTAAGCACAGGCTATGAGGGAATGGCATTCGCAATTCCAATTTCCGATGCTAAAGAAATTATTGATGACATCATTGCCAACGGTTATGTTACAGACAGACCGAAGCTCGGTATCTCATATGCCGCAGCGGAAAAATATCAGCAGTATGCAATGGTAGTTAAGCTCAAGAATTTGCCGAGCGGTTCGCTTGTTATCGCTTCGATCAATTCCGACAGCTCTCTTGCAAACAGCAAGGCAAAGGTCGGCGACCTTATCACAGCAGTTGACGGCGTAAAGCTTGACACGGCAGACGTTCTCCTCGATAAGATTGAAAACGGCAAGGTCGGCGACAAGCTCAAGCTTGAGCTTTGCAGAATCAATTCAGACTATTCGGTTGATACCTTCACTGTAGAAGCTACACTTGTAGAGGACAAGGGTACTTCGTCCGAGACCGAGACAACAACCGAGAGCCAGGCTCAGGGCGGTTACGATTGGAGCCAGTTCTTTGGCAGCGGATATTGATACAGCACGCTTTTTGAATAATTTATAATAATAAAAAGGGGTTCCGACCGAAAGTCGCGGACTCCTTTTGCCATTGGTGAAAATGACAACAATTTTCCAAAATATTGTATGCAGGGGTATGTTTTTGACGTTTTAAATCAACATTTGGTGATTTTACACAAGTCATAATGACGGCAAAAATAGGAATAGTTTGGGCATTATTTATAAAATATCCGTTGATTTCAGCCCTTTTTGAAAAGATTTTTCAAAAAATATGCTCAAAAGGGTTGAAATATTCTTTGAAATTGTGTAAAATGTATATGTTTAGATTGGCATTTTGTATAAACATGCCTAAAATCATTTGAAATGCGAATTATGATGTGAAAAACAATCGTGAGGAGAGATTTTATGTCAAACAGACTTTTTCAGGGAGTCATTCATCAGATGAGGAGTGCGATCGACAGATCGATCGGTATCATTGATGAAACAGGCACAATTATTTCGTGCAGCGAGCTCGGAAGAATAGGCGAGGTTGTGCCCACGGCGGCGGCAAGCGCTTTCATGGACACGGAAGCCTGCGTAGTTGACGGCTGCACCTACAAGACCTTCGGCAATCAGATTCACCCCGAGTATGCGGTCTTTGTTGACGGTGATGACGAGCTTGCAGAGAAATACACCAACATCAGCGCAGTTGCTTTGAGCAATCTCAAGCAGTATTTCGACGAGAAATATGATAGAAACAACTTTATAAAGAATGTTATCCTTGACAACATTCTTCCCGGAGATATCTATCTCAAGGCTCGTGAGCTTCGCTTCAATAACGATGCTACACGTGCGGTTCTTCTTATCAGAATTCCGAACCAGACGGATGTTTCTGCTTATGACATAGTTCAGAATCTTTTCCCGGACAAGTCCAAGGATTTCGTTGTAAGCATCAACGAGACCGACATTGCACTTGTCAAAGAGGTTAAGAGCAACATAGAGTCCAAGGATCTTGAAAAGCTTGCACGCTCAATTGCCGATTCTCTTTCGACAGAGCTTTATGTTCATTCCGTTATCGGTATCGGTACAACGGTTGCAGGTATCAAGGAACTTGCACGTTCCTTCAAGGAAGCTCAGATCTCTCTTGAGGTCGGCAAGGTATTCGACAATGAGAAAACCATCGTCAGCTATGACAGCCTCGGCATTGCCCGTCTTATCTATCAGCTGCCGACAACGCTTTGTGAGCTCTTCCTTCGCGAGGTGTTCAAGCGCGGTTCGATCGAGAGTCTCGATCAGGAAACTCTGTTCACAATTCAGAAGTTCTTTGAGAATAACCTCAACGTCAGTGAAACTTCAAGAAAGCTCTTTGTCCACAGAAATACTCTTGTTTATCGTCTTGAGAAGATTAAGAAGATCACAGGTCTTGACCTCCGTGAGTTTGATGATGCTATCGTATTCAAAGTCGCACTCATGGTAAAGAGATATCTTGACGCAAATCCGATCAAATACTGATACAACTAAGGACAGATAACATGATTGATTTTAAAAACGTATCCAAGGTTTACGACAACGGAACCAAGGCTCTGCACAATGTCAATATTCATATTGACAAGGGTGAGTTCGTTTTCGTCGTCGGAGCATCGGGAGCGGGAAAGAGCACCTTTCTCAAACTTATAATGCGTGAGGAGGTTCCTTCGTCGGGCACTATAGTCATCAAGGGCTATAACCTTAACGAGATGAAGAAAAAGAAAATTCCGTACTTCCGCAGGAACATGGGAATTGTTTTCCAGGATTTCCGCCTTATTCCGACCATGACCGTTTACGATAACGTTGCGTTTGCAATGAGAGTTGTCGGCGCAAGGGAGAAGGATATCAGAAAACGTGTTCCATATGTTATAAATATTGTCGGACTTTCCGCAAAGGCGAGGAACTATCCGAACGAGCTTTCGGGCGGCGAGCAGCAGAGAGTTGCACTTGCCCGTGCGCTTGCCAATAATGCTGATATAATCATTGCCGACGAGCCTACGGGTAACGTTGACCCGCAAATGTCGTTGGAGATCGTTGAGCTTCTCACAAGGCTTAACGAGGCAGGCACAACGGTCATAATGGTTACTCACGCACATGACCTTGTCAAGAAATTTGACAAGCGAGTTATAACGCTTGAAAGCGGCGAGGTCGTAGCCGACGGAATGATTGAAAACGGCGAGCTGCCGGTTCAGTCCGCGGCGCACCTTAACCTCGAGAAGCAGACCATTGAGGAAAAATATTCTTCAAAGGAAGAGGAAGCAAAGCCCGAGGAGAAAAAAGAAGAAAAGGTTAACGAGGATTTCCTTGACGCTATTATAAGCGACAATGATTCCTACCGTATTTATCTTGAACAGGATTCGGAAAAGGACGGTGAGGATCAGTGAGAAAAAGAGGACGCTTAGGCTATCTTACAAAAGAGGGCTTCAGAAATATCAGAGTTAACCACCTTATGTCAATTGCCTCAATCGCCGTTCTGATGTCGTGCCTTGTTATGATGGGCGCAGCATTTATGGTTATTGTCAATGTCAACAACGTCATGACCGAAATCGAAAGTCAGAACGTTGTTATGGTTTACGTCAAGGATGAGGTTCAGGGCGAAGGCATAACGGAAATGCAGGAAAAAATCACACTCATGCAGAACGTCAAAAAGTGTGAGTATGTTGACAAGGAAACAGCATTCAAGCAGCAGCTTGAGGAGCTCGGTACGGACGCAACCTATTTTGAGGGTGTCGATAATCCGTTGCCCGATCTTTTCAAGGTTTCCGTCAGCGATATGACCAAGTTTGACAGTACCGTTTCCGAGCTGCAAAAGCTCGACGGAGTAGATTCCGTTCGAGACAACAGGGATATCGCACAAACCCTTGTAAGAATAAGACGTACAATTTTCTATGTAAGCATCGGTGTAATTGCCGTTCTGCTTCTCATCTCGCTGTTCATCATTGCGAATACCGTTCGTATCACGATGTACAGCAGAAGACTTGAAATTAACATTATGAAATCAGTCGGCGCAACGAATTGGTTCATCCGTTGGCCGTTCATGGTTGAAGGTATGGTTCTCGGCGCAATTTCGGGAGTTCTCTCCCTTGCGATCGTTTGGGGCGTTTACAGAGCGCTTCAGTCAACGGTTTCGCAGATGCTTACAATGGTAAGCAGAGGCTTTACAATTGTACCGTTTACCGATTATGTGATATACCTTCTTGTTGCTTTCCTTGCTATAGGTATTGTTTCCGGTGGAATAGGAAGTCTTATTTCCATACAGAAGTACCTCAAGGAACGTGGAGGAGTTGTGTATGAAGAAACCGAATAAAATTATTGCACTGCTCATGAGCATGGCGCTTGTCTTTGTTTCGTTCATGTCGTATGCTCCCAAGGCGCAGGCGAAAACGCTCAGCGATTTGAGAGACGAATATTCCGACATTGAGGACAAGGTGTCCGAGAGTGAGCAGAAGGTAAAGGAGCTTGAAAGTCAGAAGGCTGATCAGTCAAAAATCGTCTCAGCTCTCAACGTTCAGCTTCAGAAGCTTAATCAGGAGCGCGAGAATATCACGGCGCAGAAAGATCTCATAACAGAGGATATTGATGCTACCGAGAAGAAGATTTCTTCGCTCAACGCCGAGATTGCAAAGCTCGACGCAGAGATTGCCGCAAAGGATCAGGAAATCAAGGATACAGTCAAGCTTTTCTGTGACAGAATGAGAGCCAATTATATGGCAGGCGAGACCTCGGTGCTTGAAATCTTCACGTCCTCGTCGGATATGTCGAGTTTCCTTAATCGCCTTGAAATGTTCAAGCGTGTAACGGAGAGCGATCAGGGTCTTGTCGATAAGCTCAACAAGGAAATTGCCTCGATTGAGAAAATGCAAAAGGAGCTTGAAGAAAAGAAAGCAACGCTCCAAAAGGAAAAGACCGAGCTTGAAGCAAAACGAAGCGACTTGCAGTCCACAGAGGACACCTTGACAGCAAATCAGAACGTTATCAAGCAGAAGACAGAAGAGGTTGAGGCAAAGCTCAACGCCCTGAACGCTCAGACGAAGGAGCTCAAGGTCTCAATCGACGAATATAATTCCGAGATGTCAAGACTTGATAATGAAATCAAGGAAGCCATCAGAAAAGCCAATCAAAGCTCCGGCGGCTCAAGCGGCGGTTCATCGGGCGGCGGCTCAAACGCAGGCAACATGGATTCCAATGTCAGCGCTTCGGGTTGGGCATGGCCTATGCCGTATGACGGAGTTTACCTCACATCATATTACGGCTACCGTTACCATCCGCTTGACGGTGACTGGAGATACCACAGCGGTATCGACGTTTCCATGAGCGGCGCTTACGGCAAGAATATTGTCGCCACAAGAGCAGGAACGGTCATTCTCTCATCGCTTGAGAGCGAGAGCGGTACAGGCTACGGCAATTATATTATAATTGACCACGGCGACGGATACACCTCGCTTTACGGTCATTGCAGTGCGCTCCTTGTCTCTCAGGGACAGCGTGTTTCAAGAGGTCAGATCATTGCCCGAGTCGGCAGTACAGGCTGGTCAACAGGTCCGCACCTCCACTTTGAGGTCAGATATAACGGCGAAACGGTCGATCCGCTCGACTATGTAAACATGCCGTAATTTTACAGCAAAAAGATAACCCCGTCGGAAATCCGGCGGGGTTTATTCGTGCTTGAATTTAATTATATAATTCCTTTGTCAAGTGCCGACTCTATAAATTCGGCGAAGATTGAATTCGACCATGCGAACCACGGACGTGTAAAATCCGTCGCATCGTCGGCATTAAAGCCCTCATGCATATAACCTGTGTTCGCATCTGTGGCTACAAGCGTTTCAATGAGCTTTTTAATCTCGTTCGGGTCGGTCGAGGTCAAGCCCTGCATCGAAAGAGCAATGTGCCAGATGAAGCCGTGCGGCGTGTGAGGACTGCCGACGCCCGAAGCCGCCTTACCTGTGTAATAGAACGGGTTATCCTCGCTGAGAATGAACTTTCTTGTGTTGACATAAACGGGGTCATTGACGTCGCAATAGCCGAGATACGGAGCACTGAGAAGGCTGGGAACATTCGCATCGTCGGCAAGAACATGATTACCGAAGCCGTCTGTTTCGCAGGCGAAAATTCTGCCGTATTTCGGGTGAATTACCGTGCCGTAGGTGTTGATTCCGTACTCAATCTCATCACGAAGATTTCGTACCTTTGCAAGGAATTCGGCGTCGTCAATACTCATCTCGGTGAAAATTTCATCAATATATCTGAGCACAACAACGGCGAACATATTTGAAGCGATAAGGTAGCCGAATGTGCAGCTGTCGTCGCTCGGACGGAAGCCGCTCCATGTCATACCCGTGAAGTTGACGGGATAGCCCTTGCCGCCGTTGTGGAGGGTGTCGATCCATCGGCAGCCGAAGCGCTGAAATGAATAGGGCGATTTCTCAAAGTGATGCTGTTCCGTTATCCAAAGGTCAACAACAGTCTTTGCGGTCTTTATAAACTCGTCGTCAATTATCGTTTTGTCGCCCGACTCCTTATAATAGAGATATGCGAGCCTGAACGGATAGCAAAGCGAGTCTATTTCGTATTTGCGCTCCCAAACCCACGGGTCGTTGAGCGGCAAATCGTCTGTGTGGCCGTGACCGTTTTTCTCAATATTGAAAGCATTGGCATAGGGGTCTATTCTTATGTAAGCAAGCTGACGGACAACGAGACCTCGGATTATCGAACGGATCTCGGGGTCGTTTTTGGTCAGAGGAAGATAATGCGTAACCTGCGCAGTGGAGTCTCTGAGCCACATTGCCGGGATATCGCCCGTGTAAAGAAACGTTGAACCGTCGGGTAGAATTTCCGCCGTTGTCTCAAGCGTGTTCGGGTAGCAGTTGCGGTAAAGCTTTTCAAGCTTCGGATATTTTTTTAATTTTTCAGCTACTTCGTCAATATGAGCGGTGATTGAATTCGGAATGTTTTTCATTGCGGTTCTCCTTAAAACTGTGTATAAACTTCTGAATATTTTTCAAGCAATTCTTTTGCGACTTCTATAGTGTCCTCCTCGCCGATTCCGTTCTTACGGGGAATATAATTCTCGAGGAAATTGTTTTCAAAAAGTGCAAGTCGTTTTGCCTGATAAGAGCCGTTGTATTCATTGCGGTCAAGCGGCTGTTTCTTTGAATTGTCCTTGAGCTTCTTCGGATTGTCAAAATATGCGGCAAGCGAGCGGTAGTACATATGCCATCTTGCCTCGTAATAATCCTTTACCAGTCCGCCCCATTCGTTCCAAACCGTATCATAGAGAATAGAATGGTCAAACGGTCCCCAAATTGTGTGAAGCAAAAGGAAATTAATCTGCAAGGATTCTTTTTCTTCCTGACTGCTGCCAAGCTCCTGCGCTTCAACGTATTTCGTGCAGAAATTTGTTTCCTCTTTCGTCCTCAAAAGACGGTCGATATCCTCGCATATTTCGAGAAAAAGATTACTGGCTTGTTCAAAGTTCCGGACATTTTTCTCTCGGAAAAATTCCGTCGCCTTGATGTAAACAGGGTAGGCAAGATCGGACAAAAACTGGCGCACAATTGATTGAAGGTCGGCACGCATTGTGTCGATTTTTTTGTCGTTGGAATTGATTATGCTTTGTGCTATCGGGTAAAGCTTGTGAAAATCGTAGCCTCGCTCCATCGTGTCATACGGAGCGGTGTGCTTGACGTTTGTGCACGGACGGGCGCAGATTATCGAGCCTGTACATTCGTCGTTTGAGCAAAGGTCTATGAGCGAAATAATGTCGTCATCAAAAGAGTCCGTCTTATATCTCTTGGCGCAGAAGTCCTTGATGAATTCGTCACGGTCAAAGCTGCCATCAGCCGTAATTGCTTTCAAAGCTGCTGCACAATAAACAGGGTTGATATCAAATGTATCAAACGAAAGTGCGCCGCCGAGCTCGGAATTTGCAAACGGATTGTCACAAAGCTTCTGCACGTTTCCGTAAATGCCTGTTCTGCCGTAGCGGTTGCCGCTTACCTCGGGAATAAACTTTCTGCCGCTGAGAATATCGGAATTTTTGCTCATCCCGCAGTTGTCAAGGAAAATATATCTGTCACCCGAACAGTTTTTGAAAAAGTCGGCGTTTATTGAGCTTGTGTGCAGATAACAGACAGCGTCCTCGTCAAATTCGCCGAGCATTTCCTCAAGTGCTTTGCCGAGGTCGGCAAGATGTGAGTTGTAGCCTTTCTTATCAGACTCATACACGCCCTCAAAAATATAGCTGTGCGTTTCGCCGAGGGCTTCACGCTGAATCGTCAGGAATTTTTTATTAAAGACAGAGAAGAAAGCGTTCTTGGGTCTAATGAAAAATATCGGCGGAAAATTGTACCACATCGGCGCTTTGAAAATATCCATTTTGATATATTTCTTTCTCAGGCTGAACGGTACGCTCGGAATTGCCGCAGGAAAAATCGGTTCGATGCCGAGACTTCTTTCACGGTCGCTTATGAGTTTGCCGACGGTGATTTTTCTTTCAAGATATTCCTTGCTGTTGATCGAATTCGTTCCGGCAATGTTGCCCGTGAGCTGGTTCATCAAGAACGCAGGACCCGAGGAAAATTCAAGGCAGAAATTCTCTGGCATGCCGATATCCGTCAGTGTTCTGAAAAGAACTCCGTCAAAGCCGACGGGCTGAAGCGCACGGTTGAAGCCGTGCATAGCCATGAAGTCAATTTCCTTTTCCCAACGGTCAAAGCCTCGAAAATTGCCGCTGAGCGAGAATGATTCGTAGCTTGTCATGGCACGGATTTTTTTCTTTATTGTTCGGCAGATTTTTCCCTCGGGCAGGGGGGCGGAGGAGATGGTCGAAATGTCATAATCTCCGCTCGTTATAACAACGCCGTGATATTTGCCGAGATAGTCGTAATAAGCCATTGCCTGACTCAGCGGTGAGTTGCCCGCAAGCACGACTTTTTTATCCTCGGAATAGATTTCGTAATGATCGTATCCGTTATCGGAGTCAATTGTTTTCAGCACGAACTGATCCGCAATTCTCGGAGTATTTCTTTTAATAAGGTCAACCATCGGTCTGTCTCCTTGCAAATAAGAGTTTCTCGAAATAACATATTTATTATACTCTATATCGCTGACAAAATAAAGCAAATTTTTTATGAATTTTCAAAAGAGAGCAAAAAAGAAGGACGGTCAAAACCGTCCTTCAAAAATCTTTATGATTTATTTTGTAAGCAATGAATCGAGAACTTCAAGGATTGTGATGAAGAAGCTAACGATAAGGTGACCCTGAGCCTTGCCCCATGTTGCGAGTCTCTCCTGCCATGTCGGAACATACGGTGCATGGTAGAAGCAAGCTGTATCAAAAACGATTTCATCAGTGTCGTAACCCTCAAGGAAAATACCTGTGAAGTTGCCTTCTGCATCTGTGTAGCCTAAAGAATAGCCCGAAGCATTCGGATCGGCAACACAACCGTTCGGGTTGCCTTCGTCATCCTCTGAGTAGAGGTCAAAATACGGGAAGAATACGATTCTGCCGAAGTCCTTGTTGTACTCCTCGGGAACGTCCTCTGTTGTTACAACGTCAATATAGCCGATAACGATACCTTCATCGGATGTTGAGAAGAACTTGTTGAAATCAGCCTTCTTAATCTTGAAAGCCATTGAACCGTCCATGCCGTTCTCAAGATCTACCTGATTGAGTGCAAGCTGATCGTCTGCAGCAATTGCATCAGAGAATCTGATGTTTTTAATCTCAACAATGTCTTTCTCGCTTGTTGAGAAGCTGATGCCTGAGAATCCGAAATAGAATGTTTCTGCTTCTGCGGGAACCTTCTCAAGATAATCGGACTTCATGATGATTGGGATTGAATATTCTTTTGAGGGCTCAATGTATGTATTCTGGATCGAGAAAACAACCTTGCCTGCCTGCTTAACTGTATCGCCGGGCATGCCCTCGTCTACTCCTTCGCCTTCGGCAAATGCTGCAACGCCAAGCGTAAAGAGCATGATTACCGAGAGAAGAATGGCTAAGAATTTTTTCATGAAAAAATCTCTCCTTTTTGTTTTTTGCATTTTCATGCTTTTTATTTTGCGAAGGGAATACTTCGCTTTTTTATTATAATAGCACGAAAAAGATTTTTATAGTTCTTTTTAAGAAATATATTCACTTTTTCATAAAAATATTTTAATATTTTTTTCGTTTTAGTATAGTTTGTTTCTTTGCTCACAATATGTTGTGTTAATTGCAAACCTCTTGCATGACCTCGTTCACAACTTCGCCTGCAACCGAAAGACCCGAGCCGGATTTTTCGACAACGCAGATAACGGCATACGGCGTGTCTTCACGCTGAGAGAAGCCGACAAACCATGCGTGTGAGCCGCCCTCGACCTCAGCGGTACCCGTCTTTCCGCACATCTGTAAACCCGGGAAGGTTGAGTCGGAATAATAATTTACAACGTTTGAACGAAGAAGCTTCTTCATCTGTGAAGCGATTTCGGGGGTTATATTTACGGTTTTGTTTACGGCGGTTTTTCCGATAACGTCAACCTTGCCGTCGGGGGAAACCATGTTCTGAACGAAATACGGTTTTGTTGCAACGCCGTTGTTCGCAATTGCTCCCATGATCGTGAGCATGTGATACGGGTTTACCATTGTGGTGTACTGACCGATACCTGCCCAGCCGAGGTCTGTTTTGGTCGTTTTGCTGACATCGAAGCGGCTTGCGGAAACGGTTATCTGATCCATGTCCTCCTTGGTGTTGAAGCCGAGCTCACCTGCGGTCTGCATCAGCTTTGACTGACCGAGCTGAATTGCAATCTGTGCAAAAGCCGAGTTGCAGGAATGGTTTAAGGCTTCCTCAAAATCAACAGTGCCGTGGACGCCGTTGCATATGATTTTGCCGTCACCCGTTGCATACTCACCCGTGCACTCGAAGGTCTGCGAATAAATATCGGGAATATTTTCAATAGCACTGATGGCGGTAACGACCTTGAATATCGAACCGGGGGTGTACAGACCCGAAACGAAGCGGTTGAGGTAAACACCCTCGTATTCATCGGATTTTTCATCGATGTCATCGGGCTTATTCTGCGGGTCATATGCCGGGGTCGAAACCATGCAGACCATAGCGCCCGTCTTGTAATTGTAAACGGCAATCGTGCCCTTTCTGCCGTCCATTGCCTCGTAAGCGGTTTTGCAGATGTCGGCGTCGAGGGTGAGGTTTATGTCATTGCCTCTGTTGTATTTTTTCAAATTATAAACGCCGTTCACAAAGTCGTAGCCCGAAAGCTTTGAACTGTAGACATATTGAACGCCTGTTGCGATGAACGATGAATTATCGCCGACGGCATGAAGCATTGCCTTGCGAATCGTTTTGTCATCGTTATAAATTCGCACGCCGTCCTCGGAATAAACAAGCTTCGTTCCGTTGCGGTCGAAAATCGTGCCTGCGCTGGAAATTTCGCCGTTTTTGTAAATATGCTGATTAACGAGATTTGATGTCCATTCCGAACCGTGGACAAAGAAATTGTACATCATAAATCCGAGTCCGCAGAAAAATGCGACTATAACAAAGTAAAGAACAAAGGCTCGTCTTGTGGTATTTCTCATTTATTTAGCCCTCCCGTTCCCGGATTTCTTCCGTGATATCGGAATGTCCTTTGAATTCTGTGCAGAGGTTGTCCGCTTTTTACTTATGGGAACATCGCCCTTGCTTGACTGGGGTGCTCTCCTTTTGCTTATCGGTACATCCGACGCAGAGCCCTTGACCCTGACAGGCTGCTCAACAACGGGCGGAACATATACCTTGCGTTTGCTTCTCTTGCCTATCATTATATTGGGCGGATAAAGCGGATGGTCGGGGAGTATGGTTTTTGAAAGCTTCGGATATGTCCGGATATCTGCCGATTTTATCAGCGCAAGCATACCCCATGAGGATATAACGCTCGAGCCGCCTCGGCTGATGAACGGGAGAGTAACTCCCGTGAACGGAAGAATATCCGTTACGCCGAAAAT
>CAVGRW010000008.1:33041-38358 GCA_963631735.1 Bacteroidaceae bacterium
TTTGTCAGTCCTATGCCCGAGAAAAGGAAGCCGATTATTTCAAGCTCAAAGTTATTCTGCCCGCAGAAAATCGAAGCGACGACAAAATAAGCCCATTCGAGAAGAATATAGCCTGCAAATATTGCAAACAGAGTGCTGTTGAAGCCGTCGGCGGTTATTACCACCGTTCCTGTCAGCACCTGAAATATTGTAACGAGGATAAGCGCAAATCCCCAGTGGAATTTATTATTTAATTTTTCTCCGCTCACATAATTCCCCCTTGTGAGTATAATAAATCAATTTATTATAACGCATTTATCGGAAAATCTCAATATGTTTGTAATTATTTTACATTTATAAGCGGATTTTCCTTTTCATATTATATATCTCATTTGAAAACGATGAAAAAAGCAATAATAGGCGCTTAAATATATTGACTTTTTTTAATGATTTTGATAGTATAAATTGATTTAGATTTTTTAAAGCAAAGGAAGTATCATATGCTTTTGGACAAAACAATTCATATTCCCGATTTGGGAGACATCGGCGCGGACAGCGGGTTTCACGCTTTGAGCGCTACGGAGGACGGAAAATTTTCCGTCGGCAAGAACGGCGTTGTCGATATCGTTTCGACGGGCGACAGCAAGGTTGAGTTCGTTTCTTTCGGCTCGCACACTCTCGCTTGCGTAAAATCCGCAATCGCATATCCTGTTTATTATCCCGTTGCACCCGTTACTCTCGAGAAGCCCGTTAAGGCTGTTCTCATGGATCTCGACGGAACAACGGTTCGCAGTGAGGAGTTCTGGATCTGGATTATTCAGATGAGCATTGCAAGTCTCCTCGGTAATCCTAAGTTTGAGCTTGAAGAAGCCGACCTTCCGTTCGTTTCGGGTCATTCGGTTTCCGAGCATCTTCAGTATTGTATTGATAAATATTGCCCGGGCGCATCGCTCGATAAAGCTCGTGATTTCTACTTTGAGCATACTCACAGAGAGATGGAAGAGATCATGGCAGGCAGAGGCAAGGACGGCGCATTCACTCCGACAGAGGGTGTTAAGGATTTTCTCTATGAGCTTAAAGATATGGGCGTAAAAATCGGACTCGTTACCTCGGGCCTTTACGAAAAGGCATGGCCTGAAATTCTTTCGGCATTCAAGACCCTCGGCATGGGCGACCCGAAGGATTTCTACGACGCAATTATTTCCGCAGGCTTCCCGCTCAGAAAGGGCTCGGTCGGTACTCTCGGCGAGCTTTCTCCGAAGCCCCACCCATGGCTCTATTCCGAAACCTCTATCGTAGGTCTCGGCGAGGCTTTTGCAGACCGTAACCATGTTGTAGGCATTGAGGACAGCGGCGCAGGTGTTTGCTCCGTTCGTCTCGCAGGCTACACGACCATCGGTATCGCAGGCGGCAACATCGTTGACAGCGGCACAAAGGCTGTTTGTAACTATTATGAAAACAGCTTTGCCGATATTTTAAAAATTATAAAGGGATGATTTAATTGAAGAAAAAAATCACTTCCGAAAAGCTTGTTCACGCAGTAAGCTTTGCGCTTTTTGTTCTCATGCTGACCGAGGCATACCTTGTTCATGAGGACGAGATCAAAGCAAGTGTTGCAAGACTCAAAACAATCATCGAAAATAAAAACAAAACAAATGACGCCGAGGTACCCGAACAGACGGACGCTTCGGAAAAAGGAGAACAGACAGATGGACAACAAACCGCAGAAGATTAACTGCCATTTTATCTCCAACACCCACTGGGACAGAGAGTGGCGTTTTTCGGCAAGAAGAACTCAGTATATGCTCGGCTACATGCTCGACATGCTGACAGATATACTTGACAAATATCCCGAATACAGACACTTCCATCTTGATTCTCAGACTATGCCAATTCAGGACTACCTTGAGGCATATCCCGAGAAGAAAGAGCTTATGAAAAAATACATATCCGAGGGTCGAATCGGTGTAGGCCCTTGGTTCTGCCTGCCCGATGAATTCACCGTCGGCGGCGAGTCTCTTATCCGTAACCTCCTTCTCGGTCACAGAATCGGCAAGGAAATGGGCGGCATAAGCAAGACAGGTTATTCACCGTTCGGCTGGGGTCAGATCTCTCAGCTTCCGCAGATTTACGCAGGCTTTGACATTCACTTTGCTTCATTCTATCGCGGAATCAACGAGTATTGCGCTCCTAAGTCGGAATTCTATTGGGAAAGCCCCGACGGAACAAGAATTTATGCTTCACGTCTCGGCAAGCGTCCCCGTTACAACATCTGGTACATCGTTCAGCGTCCTGTTTATTACAATCAGCAGAATGAGAACAACCGAGACATGGTATGGAACGACAATAACGGAATATTTAAGTTCATTGATTCCGAGAACAAGAACCTCGACTATCAGTATGCTCACCCGTTCTATGAGTACCATAAGGAGAACATCAAGCCCCGTGCGGAGCAGGCGATTAAGGAGCAGGACAACGACTGGACAACGTCTCACCGTTTTTGGTCACTCGGTCATGACTCATCATGCCCCGATGCCCGTGAGGTTGAGATGATTAAAGACCTTGATGCGGCTCTCCCGAACGCAGTTGTTTATCACAGCTCGCTTAAAGAAATGGAGCAGGGCATTATCGACGAGTTTGACCCGAATTCACCGGTTCTCAAGGGCGAAATGCGTGACCCGTACACAAAGGGCAGCGTCAGCAGCATGATGGGCTGGATAATTTCCGCAAGAACCTACGTTAAGCAGGCTAACTTCAAGACGGAGACTCAGCTTCAGAATTATGCAGAGCCGATGGCTGTTTTTGCCGCACTCAGCGGAGCTCCTTATCAGAAGAATTTCATCGACCTTTCATATAATTATCTTCTTCAGAACCACGGTCATGACAGCATCGGCGCATGCGGACGTGACGTTGTTTACGAGGATGTTATTTATCGTTACAGACAGTCAAGAGAGCTTTCAAACTGCGTTTATGAGCGTGCATTTATGGACGTTGCAGGTGATATCAAGCTTGACGGCTTCAGCCGTGATGACGCTGCTATCGTCGTATTTAACCCGGCTCCGTTCAAGAGAAGCGAAGCGGTCAAGATGACGGTCGAGCTTCCGGCAGAGTGGAAAGCAGACAGCTTCAAAATCACCGATCCCGACGGAACGGTTCTTACATATCAGGTAATTACGACCAATAAGAACTCGGCTCAGATCATTCAGAATCCGAACGATGTTGCTAACGTTCTTCATACTCAGCAGTACACGATCGAGCTTGACGTCAAGGACGTTCCTGCAATGGGTTATAAAACGCTCAAATTGCAGCCGCTCTATCATGTTCGTGCAACAACTCCGAAGACCATGCTCAAGAGAAATCAGGTTATGGAGAACGAATACCTCAGAGTTTCGTTCAACTCCAACGGTACCTATAATGTTCTTGATAAAGAGAACGGCAAGAGCTACGAGGGACTCGGCTACTTCAAGGATACAGGCGAGATCGGAAATCCGTGGGAGCACTTCACCCCGGAGAACGACGAGACCTTTACAACTCTTAACGAGAACGCAAAAATCACCCTTCTCCATGAGGGCGAGCTTGCCGTTTCATACAAGGTTGCTATTGATTGGGCGCTTCCCGAGGGAAGAAACCCCGACGAAAAGACACGTTCAAAGCACCTCAATCCCTGCAAGATTGAGAGCATTATCACATTGAAGAAGGGCTCACGTTATCTTGAGGTTGAAACAACTATCGACAATCAGAGTGAGGATCACTACCTCCAGGTAGCGTTCCCGACCGATATTAAGTCGGAATTCTCATACGCACAGGGTCAGTTTGACGTTGTTAAGCGTCCTGTCGCAAAGCTTGACTATTCACTTTATGATGAGATCCCGATGACCGAGCAGCCGATGAACTCCTTTGTTGACGTAACAGACGGCAAGGTCGGCGCGGCTCTCCTCAATACGGGCCTTAAGGCATACGAGGCCTCCGACGATGAGTGCGGTACTGTTTACCTTTCACTTCTCCGTGCTTTCCCGCTTCGCATCTGCGTTACAAGCGATATGCAGGATTACAGTGCAAGCGACAAGGGCTCACAGTGCATCGGCAAGAATACCTATCGTTATGCTTTCATGCCGCATAAGGGCGATTGGGAGGACGGCAATGTTTGGGGCGAGAGCGAGAGATTTAATCTTGCTTTCGGCGTAGCACAGCTTGCTCCGACAGACCACGGCAAGAACGGACTTGTTCATTCCTTCCTCGAGCTCGGCACAGAGAAGCTCAACGTCAGCGGCATTAAGCAGAGCGAGGACGGAACCGGCTATGTTGTACGTCTCTTTAACCCGTCGGATAAGACCGTAAAAACAAATATTCGTCTCAACGGCGGTATCGCTCCGATTGAAAATGCTCAGTCTCCGGTTGAAAGACAGCAGGCAGAGTTTGAACTTCCGCCATATTCGGGCAAGAAGTGGAGCGAGGTTAAGCTTGTAAGCCTTGAGGAAAAAGATGTTGCTCCGCTTACGGTTGACGAAAACGGCTTTGCAGACTTTGAAATCACGGGCAAAAAGATTCTTACAATTAAATTTGTCGGCTGATAACTTATAACTGAGGGAACGCCATTAGTCCGGCGTTCTCTCGGGCAAGTCGATTGCCCGAATTTGAGGGATAAATCAAACAATGAAACATCTACGGAAATTTATGTTTACGGCGGCGGCTCTGTTTGCCGTTCTCAGCGTTATTTTCCTTATTTCACACATTCATCACGATAATCACTATTCTTTCACCTGCTTTATAACCTTTTTGACCTGCTTTTATCATTTTGCTTACAGAATACTTGTTTCGGAAATTGTGTCGAAAAAGACGATAAATTTCAACTACAAAAACGGTTGGTTTGCACCGAAAAAGTTTGAAGAACCTGTTTTCAAGGCTCTGAGAGTAAAGCGCTGGAAAGAAAAGCTCCCGAATCTTCTGCCGCAAACCTCCTCATCAAAGGATTTTCCGGTTGAGACGCTCATCAACGAGACCTGCTCGGCTGAGGTTATACATGAAATTAACATTGTGCTCAGCTTCGCACCGTTTATTTTTTCGCTGTTTTACAGCGAACGTGAATGGATTTTCCTTGTTACGGGATTGGTTACGGCGATGTTCGACCTGTGCTTCATAATTTTTCACAGGCATTTCAGACCGAGACTGATTAAACTGCTGAATACAAAAGCATAAAAGCCATCGAACGATATGTCCGATGACTTTTGATAAATCTCATGTTGACAAATTGCGCTTCACAGCGTATAATAAAAATACAAAGGATGGCACTACCGATAGACGGTTACGCCCTCAAAAAATTGGATTTAAAGAAATAAAC
>CAVGRW010000009.1:0-37810 GCA_963631735.1 Bacteroidaceae bacterium
ATAAACCTTGTTTTCGGACAAGCATAAATGATAACAAAGCCCTCGGAGTGTAAACTTCGGGGGCTTTTGACGTTACGGATATGTTGAATAGTCATAATGATTGTGATATAATTTGTTCGGCAAAGAGAGATTTGACGGGGTATTGATTTATGGAATTGATATATTATGCGATAGCGGTTTTATGCATCATTATTTTGATTATTGCTTTTGCAGCCGCAATTGCTGCGAAGCATAAATCAAAAAAAGAAGAGCCGCAAGAAATATTCGGCAGGATCGGTGAAGAAAAAGCTAAGGAAATGATACAAAGTGTTATGCGCAAGGACGATTACCTGTTTACAAACGTTAAGGTTGAATATGACGGGAAAAATACGGAACTCGATAATATCATAGTAAACAGATACGGAGTCTTTATTATAGAAGTTAAAAATTATAATGGATATCTTATCGGTGATGAAAATGACTATGAATGGAAAAAGTACAAGAAAACAAGTGCCGGAAATGTTTATGTAAAAAATGTTAAAAATCCGATTAAGCAGGTGAAACGACAAATCTATATTCTTTCAAATAAATTTAAATTTTATGGAATAGATGTGTGGATTAGGGGCTATGTAATGCTTATGAACCATAATCCGATTGACAGCCGATACTTCCTTTCATGTGCCGATGATATTGACAAAGCGATACATTTGAGGAACGGAGCGATGCTATCGTCGGAGACGGTTGAAGCAATAATAAATTTACCTGAAATAACCTGCAAACAGGTTAGCAAAATAAGATAAAAGTGATATATGTTTATGAGGTGATAAAATGAAACATTTGATTATATATGTGCACGGCAAGGGCGGCAATGCGGCGGAGGCGGAGCATTACCGTTCGATTTTCTCCGATTGCGATGTGGTCGGTTTTGATTATCATTCGCAAAATCCGTGGGAGGCGAAAGAGGAATTTCCAAATTTTTTTGACTCTGTTGCTGTCGAATACGATTCGGTAACTCTTGTTGCCAACAGCATCGGTGCGTTCTTTTCAATGTGTTCTCTTGCCGATAAGAAAATTGAAAAGGCGATGTTCATTTCTCCAATCGTCAATATGGAAAAGCTGATTGCCGATATGATGATGTGGGCGAATGTGACAGAGGACGAGCTGAAAGAAAGAAAAGAAATTCCGACCGATTTCGGTGAAACGCTTTCATGGGATTATCTTTGCTATGTTCGGAAGAATTCAATGGAATGGCGAATCCCTACATTTATTTTGTACGGTGAGAACGACAGCCTGACATCGTTTGAAACGATGAGCGAATTTGCGGCGCAAATCAATGCACCGCTTACCGTGATGAAGGGCGGGGAACATTGGTTCCATACAGATGAACAAATGGAATTTCTCGATAAATGGATAAAAGGTTAATAAATTTTCAAAAAAACTATTGACTCTGACGTAGCGTAATAGTTTATAGTATAATTACCGAGAGGAGGAAATGCCATGATGACGGTAAATGAAGTGAGCAAATTGACCGGGGTGAGCGTACGCACTCTGCAATACTATGATTCTGTCGGACTTTTGAAGCCGAACGCCTACACGGAATCGGGTTACAGGCTGTATGACGATACGGCACTGGAGCAATTGCAGCAGATTTTATTGTTTAAAGAGTTGGAATTTTCTCTAAAAGATATCAAAAAAATTATAGATGCGCCGAATTTTGACAGGGAAAAGGCACTTCAACAACAGATCGGGCTTTTGGAGCTTAAGAAAGAGCATCTTGAAAATTTGATTGACTTTGCTCGGAAAATAAATACGATTGGAGTCAGAAAAATGGATTTTACAGCATTTGATACTAAAAAAATTGATGAATACGCAAAAAAAGCAAAGGAACAATGGGGAAATACGTCGGAATATCGGGAGTATGAAGAACGCTCAAAGAATATGACAGACGTTCGGAAGAAGGATGTAAACAGCCGATTTATGCTCATCTTCGCCGAGTTCGGCAAGCTTAAAGATAACCGTGTCGAAAGTGAACAGGTTCAACGACAGGTGGAAGCACTTCAAAGCTTTATATCCGAGCACTATTATAAATGCTCAAGGGAAGTCCTTTCGGGATTGGGACAGATGTATGCCGCCGACGGCGAATTCAAGAAAAATATTGACAGCTTCGGCGGAGAGGGGACAGCCGAATTTGTCTCAAAGGCTATTGAATATTATTGTCGATAATAAAAAATAGCTTCATTGATCCTTGCGGAAAGTCTGCAAGGGTCTTTGCTTTAGTTTCTTGAAGAAATGGGGCGAATATGGTATAATTTATTAAATTATTTTAACGGAGACCAAAATGAAGAAGTCGAAAAAGGAAAAGCCGAATATTACCGAGCAGCTTGACAGCGGAAAAATTCTTCCGCTGATCGTTCGTCTTGCAATCCCGGCGGTAATTGCCCAGCTTATCACATTTTTATATAACATCGTTGACAGAATGTACGTCGCAAGGATTGAAAATTCGGGCATGGACGCATTGGCGGCGCTCGGAATTGTTCTGCCGATAACGCTGATTATTCAGGCATTTGCCAATTTAATAGGCTTGGGCGGTGCACCGCGAGCAGGAATAAAGATGGGCGAGGGCAACAATGCCGAAGCAAACAGAATTTTCAACAACGCTTTTTCAATGCTGACGGTTATCGGCGTTCTGATCGGCGGCTTGGCGTTCGTTTTTTCAAGGCAGATTGTTCTGCTTTTCGGTTGTCCTCCGAGTGCGGTCGATTTTGCCGTATCATATCTGAAAATCTATTCCTGCGGTACACTTTTTGTCATGCTCTCGCAAGGGCTTAACCCGTTTATATTGACACAGGGCTATTCGCTTGTCGCAATGGGTTCGGTCCTGCTCGGTGCGATTATAAATATTGTGCTTGACCCGATTTTCATTTTTACTTTAGATATGGGCGTTCGAGGCTCAAGCCTTGCTACAGTTATTTCTCAGCTTTGCTCATGTGTTTGCGTTATCGTATTTTTCTTCACTCGGACGAGTCTTTTTCACTTTAAACTGCGTGAAATGCGGTTTTCGCTTGCACGAATCAAAAGCATTGTGTCGCTCGGATTTACCCCGTTTGTTATGACGATTACCGAATGTGCGATTCAGGTTGTTTTCAATATCAATCTGAACCGCTCGACGGGCGGCGACAGGGATTACACGGCGGCGCTGACGGTCATGCTCAGCGCCTTGCAGCTGATTTCTTTGCCGCTGAACGGTCTCGGAAACGGAGTCCAACCGTTTGTCAGCTACAATTACGGCAAGGGTGACGAGCAACGGTTGAAAAAGGGCATAAAATACGTGACCGTGATTGCGTTTGCTTTTTGCATTACGATTTGGTCGGTATCTCTTGCCGTACCTGAAATGTACGCCCATCTTTTTTCGGCGAGCGACGCAGTGACGAAAATTGTCAAGAAATATTGTCCGTTGTTTTTGATGGGCTCGATAATGTTCTTTGTGCAAATGACGCTCCAAAACGTGAATGTTGCGCTCGGTCAGGCGAAATCCGCGCTTCTGCTTGCCGTGACAAGAAAGGTGATTATCCTAATTCCGCTTTGCTTTATTTTGACGAATACGATCGGTTTCAAGGGTGTGTATTTATCCGAGGGCGTTGCCGATTTGGTCGCAGGAATTATCACCTCAATCGTGATTTTTACGTCGTTCCCGAGAATTTTCAGACGCCGTGCGGAGGAAATGAAGCTGCATCGTGACTGCCAAAAATAAAAACAGCTTGAAATGTTTTGTGATTATGATATAATAAAAGAAAAAGGGGCTGTTTTCCGTGAAAGCATTATTATGTAAATTCTTGTCCATTGTCATTACGCTGATCTCATTGCTTGCCTTTGAGGTCAATCAGCCGGCAATTCCCAACCCGATGAAAAAGGTTGATTTGTCGAAATTTACGCTTACCTTTGAGGATGAATTTGAGGGTGAGCTTGACCGCAGCGTTTGGTCCGGTCACTATACCTACGGCGATAAATCCTCCGTTCGCAGAGGCTCGTATTGGAACAATTATATGGCTTATACGGAGAACGGAAACCTCGTTATTCCGCTGAGATATCTTTCCGACGGCATGGGCGGTACGGGTGCAGGCTGGTACACGGCAGGTCTCGATACCGATTCCGATGCGCCGAACGGCTTTTCGCAGAAATTCGGCTATTTTGAGTGCCGCTGTATTCTTCCAAAGGGTGCGGATATTTGGAGCGCATTTTGGATGATGAATGATCAGGTCAGCAATGTTGACGGCTCAGGCCGTGACGGCACCGAGGTTGACATAATGGAAAGCTTCAATTACGGCAACCGCATTTCAAATATTGTTCAGAGCAATCTCCATTGGGACGGCTACGGTGAGGCTCATCAGAGCAACAAGGCGAAGAAGGCGTATGTTATCGGCAACAATCCGTATGAGGAGTTCAACACATACGGCTTGGAATGGAACGAGAACGAGTATATTTTCTATATCAACGGCAAGGAATATTATCGCACGAACGCAGGCGGAGTGTGCCAAAATCCGCTTTATCTCATTCTTTCAATTGAGATGTGGGGCGAGAACGGCGTCGCTTCGGACAGAGATGCCGACAGCGCTCCTGCGGATTATATCGTTGACTATGTAAGAGCTTATCAGTACAACGACCTGCTCGGCAAATAAAATATTGAACATAAAAACAACCTCCTAAGGCGTAAAAACTTGGGAGGTTGTTGATTTATTTCAGAAAACAAAATCGCTTTGCCAGATGTCAACGTCGAAGTCCTGGAAAACATCCTTGAGCCGCTTATGAATATCGTCTTTTGAAATTCCTTTTTTCAAAATGACCTGTAAAAATCCGCCGCCGCCTGCGCCGCATATCATTTTTGCATCGGTGAGGTCGTCTACGGTCATGATGATTTGGTCGATAAGGGTGTTTGTACTGCCGCCGTCAATCATCTTCGACAGACCCCAATGCTCATTTAAAAGGCTTGCAAATTCGTCTATATCGCCTCTTTCAAGCGCAAAACGCATGAGTGCCGCAACCTTTTGAATATCACGGTGAGCCTCAAGGCTTCTCGGCTCGTTGCCGACATAGCTGCCGACAACATCACGCAGAAGATTTCTTGCCAAACGGCGCTGACCCGTATAAATTACGGCAAAGCGCTCGGAAAGCTCTTTTTTTGCACTCTCGCTGAGAATTACATGCTCAACATTGATTTTCTGCTCAATTCCCGATTCGGAGGTTATGAACTTTATTCCCGGGGTCACGCCGCCGACCTGATCCTGCCAGCCGCCGCCCGTGGACATGATTTGCTCCATCGCAAGAACGGTTGAATAAAGCTTGTCGTCATCATATTCAATGTGCATGAATTCGAAAACAGCCTTTACAGCCGCCGCCGAAAGAATTGACGATGTGCCGAGACCCGAGCCCTTGGGAACATTCGTGACCTCGGAGTGCATCTCAAATCCTCCGCCGAGACGGGTGAGAATATCATCAAGCCTGCCGCCCTGCTTGGGAATAATTCCGCAAGCGAGCAGACATGCCTTTTGAAGCGCAAACGGGTCAAATGGGTCGCCTGTATTCTGTAAGGGTTCTATGCTGTCAAATTCGCCGTGTACGTCCATATCACGGCTGTCAAATACAATTTTGTGCTCGGGAATTTTAACAAGTCTGACCTCAACGGGCAGCTCGCCGTTGAGTGAAATTGCGGCATTGAGAACCACGCCGCCATGTTCAAGACAATGCGGACATGTGTCCGTCCAGCCGCCTCCCCAATTGACACGAAGCGGAAGCTTGACGATCGTTTCATTTTCTTCGATTTTACATTCGGAGTTGAAACGAAGCCCTTCCATTGTACTGTTCAGCACTGTGTCGGCAATGAGTTTAAAGCATTTTGCTGTATATTTTTCGTCGTTTAGAACCGTTCCGAGGTAATAGTAGAGCCTTATGGCATATGAAAAATCCGAAAGCTTTGTCGTGTCAAGTCTGCTGAATTCCTTTTCGAGCCACTGAGACTGAATTGGCGTTAGCTTGCCGGCTTTGAGAATTCCGAAGCACTCACTTGCAGGCTTACCGTCAAGAATGTAGTTCTTGAATTCATCCATTCTGACAAGCTCTTCCATTCGCTTTGTCCACTCTATCACGGCATCGGAATCGGCATCATTGAAGCCCGAACAGAGGGATTTTTTTGTTGATTTCAGCCATGCGGCAGTGCCCTGCGAATCATTGACAATGATGTCATAAAGGTTGAGCGCCGCATCGACAGCTTCCTTAACCGTATTACATTCGGGATAAAGCTTTGCGTTCCAAAGCGTGTGCTCGTCACCGTCGTTCCACAAATCGTTTGAAAGCTTATCGGCAATATCTTCAAGCTCACGGCCGAAAATTTTGCTGCTTTTCGGGTTATCGTGAATACCCATTATGCGGCAGACAAAGCAGCCGTCTGTTTGCTTCAAGCCGTGAATCAGCACGTTGTCGGGGATAACCTCGTCGTGAAGGTCGATAAAGCTGATATAGCAGTTTTTGCCGACAACAGCCTTGGAATGAATATATGAGACTTCAAGGTACGAGCCGTCGCCGATAACCGCACCCTCCGAGCGAACGGAATTATATGCCGCAATGTCGGGGTCGGAAATACTGCTGTTGATTTGCTTTTTCCAGCCGAGCGAACCGTATTCCTCAACGCCCTTATCCATTAGCTTCATGATTTCGGGAATCGAGCCGAAATGAATGAAGCGGGCAGGGGAGAGGTTGAGAAGCTTCATATTGTATTGACCGATCGCTGACCAAAGCGCAGTCCTTGCCGCCGTCAGCTCGTCGCAGAAGCTGCCCTCGGGAGCTTGAGTTAAAAAGCTTTCAAAGTCCGACTCCTCGGCAAGGCAGTATGCGATGTCGCCGTAAAGAGAAAGCCTTGCCCGGTCATTGACCATGATATCATATTTTTCATCTGTATCGACTGTGGCATAGAGCTTTTTAAGGATGATTGGGCTAAGCCACAATGCTCCGGTGTCAATGCTGCACTTGTTTCTCTCGTCAACCGCACCCTCGGATCTGAGAACTTCAACGGTCTTTTTATGAAGAAATTTTTTGACGTTGCCGTGCTCGCTTTTGAGATATACGCCGTGATTTTTTGCAATTTCCGAGTCCTCTTTAAAGCTGATTACAGCGGCATCGGAGGAACCGAAATCGCACATAAGCGGATTGAAGAGCAAAGTAACATCGCCCGAGAGAAGAAGCATACCGTTTTTCAGGCGTCCGGGAAGACTCGCCATGGACACCATGAACATATCAAAAAGCGTTGCCGGCAAACCGCCGAAGGTCGTCGGAATGGGGCTGAACAGCTTGCCGAGAGCGCTGTACTGCGGAGTTCTCGAGCTGTTGCCGCCTGCATGGATGACCATAATTCGTTTGTCCGATAAATCGCCGTATTTATGCTTCAATTCTCGGATAACGGAGAGAGTAGAGCCTGCCGAGCCGACACGCTTATTGTCCCTATCCGAAACGACAAGAAAATCCGTATATGGCGAAACCCTGCCGACAGAGCGTCTGTACTCTATCTGCTTGCGGTATCCGTCGGCTTGCGCAGTATTGCTCGCCGTTATTACAATGCAGTCCCAATGAGGAAAATTCGGATTGCTTACCGAACGTTCAAAGTCCGCCTGTGAATCCATGAGGGACTGCTGCAAAAACAGCGATACCATAGCCGTATTTGTTAGTTTATTTGAAAAAACGTTATCGGACATAGGTTACCTCCTACGGTTCTTTTACGTCTTGCTGATTTTTGATTTAAGCTTATTGATTTTGCCGAAGAAAAGTTCTTTTTCGGCTTTGTTTGCGCCGAAGGTGAGCATACAAACGGCGAGAATTGTGCAGAATGTAACTCCTCCGACAAAAAGGGAAAGGAAGTTGTTGTGAATAAAATATGCAACTGCTCCGCCGCCGAGGCAGGCAATGATCATGCTTGGCAGAATTCCTTTAAAGGATTGACCGAAAAGGAACATTACGTCGATGTGAATGGCTTTTTTATAATAAATATTCATCAATATAATTTGACCGATTATTGTGAAAACAGCCGTTGCCGCCGCTGCGCCGAACATGCCCCAATATTTTATCCACCAGATTGTCAGAAGAATATTGCCGACAGCCGTTATGCCGAGGCAGATCGAGCGTACATGCCTTTTACGAAGGACATCGAGAATGTTTACTATAATGCCGTTTGACATGTTTATAAACATCGGAACCATTATCATAATAGCGATGATCCATGCGTCAAGATAATCCGAGCCGTAAACGATTGAGATGAACGGACGACCGACCGCAGTAAAGCCGAAAAGAACCAATCCTCCGACGATTACAACGAGTCTGCAGGGCTGGATAAGAGTCTTTGTAAGCTCGTGACCCTCCATGCCGTTTCGCATGTCCTTAGCAACCTGCGGCATATACATTGAAATCGGCATAGTCGTCAGAGCCGAAAACGTTGAGAAAATATACATTGCAACCGAGTAGACCGATACCGCCTCGGGTGACATTGCAATGCCGATGACAAACTTATCAACGTTGTTGTTTGCCATGTTGACAATTGTTTGCAGGAACATTGCGAGTGCCAACGGAAGTATTTGTCGGAAAATTCCGACGTTAAAATATTTAAAAGTGAACTTAACCTTTAATTTAATTATGCAGTAGAAAATCGTGAAAATAAAAATGCAAATTGTGAGCACCGTGTCTATCGTAACAAGCACTATTGCGCTGTGGCTCGCAAGTAGGAGCGCAACAACGATAATCGAACGGACGATAAGATAGGTGAGGGAAACAATTGAGCCGAGGCTGTATCTTTCAAAGCCGAGCACAACGCCGTTGAGAGTCTGCACAAGGAAATTGAATACAAGCTTCACGGCTGACACAAGAAAAATTATTTTGCCTGTTTCTATTTGCTCCGGAGTGAGAGATTTATGATATATTGTACCTATCAAAAGGTAGAATATGAATACACCGACACAAATAATCGACGTAAGAATACAGGTGGTTGTCCAAACGGTGGAAATATTTTTGCGAAGCTCATCGCTTTCCGTACCGTCGTTTTTGCACAAAGAAATGTTTCTTGTCATTATCGTACCTGTTCCGAATTCAAACAGGGTCAGATATGTAAGAAACGATGTCATGGTCTGATAAACGCCGTAGTCTGTTTTGCCGAGCATCCTCAGAACGAATGCGGACATGAAAAAGCCGATAACTGTGTTAAGGATTGTGTAAATATATGAAATTGCTATTCCTTTACCTCTGCGATTCATTTTGAGTCTCCGATCTTTTGCTTCATGCGATGATATTTGCCGACCGCTCTTGTCAGCAGGGTCTGACGGTTTGCCGCCGCCATAAGCAGCTCCTTTGCGGACGAATTGTCAAAATTATCAAAGAAATAATTCCTGTTGAAATTGTAATCGGTCTGAATATACATTGAACGGTTTTCCCGAAGCGCATCGCTTTCACTGACCTGAGAAAACTCAATATCAGAAAGTGTATTGAAAATTTTTTCGCCCTTTTCGCTGTTGATAAAGGCGAGCGTAATTCCGGTGTTATCGTTCATCTGCGGCGTAACATTTTCGCAGCCCCAAAAATCAGCCATAGTGAAATCCGAGACACGTTCAAGCCTGCGGAACGGGCAGTTATAGCAGCTCTTGCGAATCGTAACACTTCGTACAAATGCCCTCATGTAGGGGTTTTCGGTTACAATTTGAGTGAAGCTTTTACCGTTTGTGAAATCAACGGTAAATGAATATTTTTTCCAGCCCGATACCTTGTCACGAAAGCTGACTTTTTGCACTGTCGAAGCGTTCTCATTTTCAAGCTCCGAGATATATGCTCTCCAAACAGACGGGGAAGGTACACCGTGACAAACCATATCGACGGTTATCAGGTTGTCATAGTCTTTTTTCAAAAAGCTTTTAATGCCCTCAATCTGACACGGAGTTCCCGAAAATAGAACGGTGCGATTTGAAAGAAGCTCCTTTTTTATCTTCGCAAATAAATTTCTGTCGTTTTCGCACTGAACGTATTTTGAGCCTCGCAGCTTGTAAATATCCTCCGATTTTTCAATTCCGATATGCTTCACGGATTTATAATCCGATGAAAATGCCGCACCGTAAACAATGCCTCCGTCGGCAATGATTTTGGAAGCAAGAATCGAGAAAAAGCCGCCCGATGAGCTGTTCATTCGTATCGAGCTGTCGGTTGTTCTTACTGCGTATATTTTTGAAGCCTTTGAGCGACTGTTTTCGTTTAAAACCGGGCACACCGAAGCGCACGCTCCACACTCGGTGCAAAGCGAGGAATCAATCTGCGGATAACGGAACCCCTCTTTGTCGGCGCAAAGAGAGATTGCGTTATGAGCGCATACGGCTGAGCAAGCGGCGCAGCCTGTGCAGTTTTTCGGCGTTTTGATCGGTTTCATATTTTAATCCTTGCTGTTTAAAAAAAGATTGTCGGCGGCGCTTTCCGCCTTCTTTTGATATTTGGGAATAAATGCTTTGAGTCTTGTGCGAATTGTCTCGCTGTTTTGTTGGATCCACTTGAATTCGTTAAATATTTCGTCGGGAGATTTCAGCTCCTGAACGGGCAGGACATAATGCTTATAATCGCCGAAAAGGTCGGTTGCAATTCCTTTTGCTTTAACGGAATAGCCGAGAACAAGTGTTGGTACAAGGCTCGAATAAGCCGCGATGGAAGCATGAGTTCTTGCGGCAACAAACAGCGAGCACTTTGAAATAATATATTTGAGCTGACTGCTGCTGTAGTCGGCTTTCAAAATTCTTACTCGGTCATTGTCAGCATACCTGTCCTTTATCATGTTGAGCGGCTCATAGTCACGCTCCTTGAAGTCATTCATATAAACGTGCGGAACGAGCATAACGTTCATTTGGGTGTTTGCAAGAACATCTTCGACAATTTTTATACAGCCGTTTACCGCGAGCATGTGATCCTGATTTTCCTCCATGGCGATAGGGCTGAGATTGATTCCGACAGCGCCGTTTTGCCACCACTCTTCATCTGTTTCCGCAAATTCGGGTTCGAGTGTAAACGCCGGATCGGCAGTCAGAAAAAGCTTGTCCCTATCAAAGCCGGATTTCAAAAGTATATCATACGTCAGCTTTTCTCTGATATAAAGCTTGTCGTATTTTTTGAGAGTGCTCATAATTCTCTCGTCGTTTACGGAGCTTTCTTCGATTGATGCCGCCCACAAAACAACGGGAATATTCATTTTTTTGCACCAATGAATTAGTGACTCGTTTTCAAGCGAAACGCCGTAGCAATATGTATCGCCGCCGATATGTACCATCGTATTGCCGACTGCGGAGTTCAAAAGCTCGCCCTGCTTAATTTTTTCATAGGGGAAGGTGTTATGAAAAAGCTTGTTCCAACCCGCCTTGAAATATAATTCGGGCTTGCTGTCGCATTTGCGGTACATGAGAAGCTCGTCGAAATATTTATGCGAGGCATTCTCCTTGAATTCATATTCGGTCCTGAACGCAAGAGCGGTTTTTATATCTTTTTTTCTGAACATAGCAGAGGTGGATTTTGCAATTGCTTCACAGCCTCTGTTTTCACGGCCTGTATAGCCGCCCATGGTAATCTTTTTCATATTCAGAAAGCTCCTTTGATTTGCTTGTATTGTTTTGACTGGGCAATCGGAACAGCAACACTGCAAGGGCCGTCACTGTAAAGCGATTTTGCATCCTTGCCGTTCAGCAGGGCTTCGGAAAGACTTACCAAACGCTTTGCCGCTTCCTGCGGTGTCCAGCTTTCGCAAACGGTTTTATATGCCTCTTTGCCGTATTTTTTGCAAAGCTCGGGATCGTCTGTCATTGAGCGAAGCAGAGAATACATACCGTCAAGATTACCGTTTTGATAAACTTTGCCGTTTATACCGTCCTTCATCATGAAAGGAACGGCGCCGATTGCATGATTGGCGAGCACGGCACAGCCGCTGTTCATAGCCTCGTTGAGAACTGCGCCCCAGCCTTCGTTATAGTCGCTTGTGAAGAGGTAAATTGACGATTTTTCCATCAATTGGCGAACCTCGTCGGGGGAGAGGGCTCCCGTGAATTCAACGCAGTCGTCAAGACCGTTCTTGGTAACTTTCTCTTTCATTTGAGGGAGAAGCGGACCCGTTCCGACCATCGTGAGCCTGAATTGAATTCCGTCATTTTTCAGCCTTTTTGCCATTTCAATTGCATGTTCACTGTGCTTCCAATCTATGAAGCGTCCTGCCCACATGAGGCTGTTCGGCTTCTTTTCGGAAAGCAGAGTATCAATGCTGTCATATTTGATTATCTCGGGAAAATATCCCCATTTGAACATTTTATCGGGATATGCGTGTATTATCCGACAGTCTTCGGCAACGTAGCCGCCGGCACAGAGAAGATAGAAATTTTTATTTGCATATTTGGTGTGGTAATTGTATGAATTTCTGAGAACTCTCGGGTCAAGAAGCCGTATATAGCCTAACTTAAAAAGCCGTTCGGAATAGCGGAATGTAATCTTGTCGGTGTTCTCAAGTCGATTTTTTATCCACTCGGTTGATGAACCGCCCTGTATTACGATATCGGCATCGTCAATGAGCTTTTGAGCGAGCTTCTTTTGTCCCTCTCCGTCATAGGTGCAGACAACAAAATCATATTTATGATTTATGTCTTCATAGCCGAGGTCAAGGCGTTCCTGCGCTATAGGCTCGGTTGCAATGAAGCGATAACCGTCACCGATCAGCTTTATCATTTCCCTTGAAAAGGGGAGCTGATGATGATTTATAAAATTTGAGATAAAAACAACCTTCATGAAATCCACCTCAGAATAATGCCGAGATCAAACGCTCGGCTTGGTGATTTTGAATATTTTCTTCATTACATTTTTCAGCTTTAATTTACCGACAAGGCTCCACAAACGAACCTTGATAAAATATCCTTTTTCGGCAGCGAAGCTTTCGGCTTTTGAGCGCACCTTTGTCGGATCACCCGTGTAATATTTATACATAAACCATTTTGCTTTGCCCTGAAAATGAAGCCCGTAAAATGCTATGAGTTCGCTTTGTCCTTTCTTTGTGCCGTAAGCCTTGCCGTCTTTAATTATGATTTTCTTTATATTATTTTTTGTCTCAAAGCCCTCGGGCTGATTGACGGAATTATCGAACAGTCCGTTATTGACAATTTGATTAGTGTCAAAATAGCTTTGCGATTTTGCGAACCATTCAAAAAGCGTCATATCGCATATGCCGCCGTAGTGATTGCCTTTTACGAAATAGTCGTCATAGTAATTTTTGATTTTTTCGAGCTTGTCCGGGTTGGCATAGCTCTCAAGCATGTAATCGGCAAGCTCGCCTATGCTTTTTCTCGTTAAAAATGTGTACTGCGGGCCCTGATCCTTGCAAACAGTTATGTCGATTCCGTCAAGGTATTTTTCACAGTAGTCCGTGACGTTGCTGTAAAGAAGCACGTCGGTATCAAGGTAAACAAACCTGTCAATTTCCTTGCATGAGTCAAGAAACTCATTTATGACCATCCAGCGCTGAAAGCAGAAGCGCTCATAGCCGACGGGGTTGGGGCTCATGTGAACATAGGCTTTGTCAAATTTTTCCGCCATGCCGTAGTAATCCGAGACATTGAAGTGTCTGAATCCATGCTTTTGAACCCAGCTGTTGCTCTCGTCTCCGAGCAGGATTATCTCAGAATCGGGATTAAAATTTCTCGCCTGATTGAGGGCATAGGAAATAATGTTGCTGTTGCCCGTGTGGACAAAAATTATCGGCAACGGTTTCATAATTTAACGGCCTCCCGCAATTTCTTTGTATATCTCAACGAGCTGTTCGGTTGATTTGTTTATATCAAGATACGGTCTGATGTAGTCCTTTCCGTTCTGACTGAAAAGCTTTGCTTTTTCATCGTCATTGAAAAGTCTGAGAATAAAATCGGCAAGCTGAATATATTCTTCGTGACGGAAAAGGTATCCGTTCTTACCGTGTTCAATTGTCTCGGGAATTCCTCCGACATAGCTTGCTATGCTCGGAACGCCGACTGCCATAGCCTCTCTGAGGGTAGAGCTGTGATTTTCAATTGCCGAAGGAACGACCATGACGTGCGATTGCTCCATCCTTTCAGCCATTTGCTGCTGAGTCAGCCTGCCTGTGAATACAACATTGTCTCTGATATCGAGCTTAGTTATAAGATACATAAGATACTTTTCGTATCCCTGCTGTTTAAATTTGGACTTAAAATCGGTCTTTGAAAAAGGATCCTGAAATCCCGGTGCGTAAAGCTTAACATCCGGTACACTTCTTTTTACAATTGCTATGGCTTCAAGAAGAACATGCAATCCCTTAAGCGGATAAGCGGAGGCACATGTAAAAATCGAATGTTTTTCGCAGGTTTCAAGCGACCAATTCTTTTTGAAAAATACTTCATCAATATTAAGATGATGAACAAAAAGCTTTGCATTCGGATTGATATATCTGCAATGAGCTGTTGCCCAGTCATTTTCAATAATAATATTTTCCGAATAATTGAGCATCTGCTTTTCTATTTCAGCCTTTTTGCCGAAAAACTTTTGCTCGTCATAAAGGCCGTCATGCTTAATAAAATTCCTCAGCGAGTAAGCCTTTTTGATTTGAGATCTCGTCATGTTGCTGAGGTAATAGTATTCGATAGATTCCATTACTCCCTGCATCTCTGTAACGGAGGGGATACCCTTTTCTTTTGCAATTTTGAGTGCACAAAGGCCGTGGGCATATTCGGTACCCCATTGCATGATTATATCGGGTTTCGCTTCGTCAATTACCTGCTCCCACTGTTTGATATGGGTAGGATCATTATACCTGTAAGTCCTTTTTCTGTCTTGCGGAACAAGGTAATATGTAATATTGTCCTCTTCAAAATGTTCAACTGTATTAACGGGAGCAACGGTTGCAACCGAGATCTCGATGCCGTCCGTCTTTTCAAGACCGAGTAATGTGGGCTCCATCCAAGTTCCACTGATGGCTTTAACATTGAATTTGCGTTCTGCGGCGGCTATAGGTCTGTTGGTTATCCATAAAACATTCATCTTATAAGCGGCCTCCTTTTTATAATAAAGTTATTGTCAATAAGTAATTCGTGAAAATACGGAACAAGTATAAACACATGCATTGTGAAAAGTACGATTTGGAAGGAATTAAGAAGACCTGAAATTAAGTAGAAAATGCCGACTGCAATCAAAACCTTTTTGCCCTCATATTCACTTTTTTTGAATTGGATACTTGTATGTTGGATGAGAGAATAGTAATAAATAAATATTGCACAGCCGAATTTGGCAATATAATCGATCCATGTTGAGTGACCGCCGTTTTTAAATTTATTCGGCGTTAACTCGCCAAGGAAGAAATTGTGTACCATTGCACGGAAGCTTTCAATATAGTGAGTAAGTCTGCCCTGTGTGCTTGTATAATCCTTTTCAACACCGCTGCTTCCGTATTCGTTGATTATATCGGCAAAGGATGCATCTTTGAAGAAAATATCATAGACGTCCTGCAAGCGCTTTGTAACTTCGATGGGGAAGAAGTTGTTTTTTAATATCCAATTTAATCCCGTCGGCAAAAGAACCATGAAAAACAGGCAGAATACAACGGATAAAAGGAGAATTTTTTTAATGTCTACTGTTTTTACAATCAATATGTAAAGCGTTATTATTATCGTGAGCAGAAGAGGCAACGACATCTGCGCCGAGTAAAGCACATAAAGAGTCAGTGCCATATATGCTATCGAAAGAACCTTGTGCTTTGAACGCTTGAAATTGCAAAGCACAATAAAATAAATGACAGCAAAAGTATAAATTGACGGAATATTTACCAGTTTTTCAATTCCCGTACCGTTAACGCTGAGAACGTCAAATCCTGAATCTCTTATGATCATCGGATTTTTCGCCAGTTCGTAAATATCGCATATTTCCTTGAGAATTGCCTCTGCAAGGATATAAAGCAAAATAATTTTTCGCTCCTTTTCTTTGTCATGAATATATGCGCCTATGCACATCATTACAAAGCAGTAAAAAGAAACGAGAAAACCAGATTTTGTGAACTGTTCATGTGAAAACAACATGTACGCCAAAGAAAGCATCATGAACGAGGCGATGCCGTAGACCCTCATGTCATAGCATAGATAATTCCTGTTCTTCTGTGAGGTAAGAATAAAAAAAACAAGAAGAATACTGATTCCGAAAGCTATTGTTCCGTTAAGAGGAGGAATAAGCAGCCAAATTCCGCCTTGATAGAAGCTGATAAACGCACAGGATAAAAGCACGATCAGCATATGTGTTATTTTCTGACCCGCAGATACGTTTATTTCGGGCATAGGCTGTCCCTCCTTTCGATAGTTTATCTTTTGATAATTGATTTAAAGATGTCTCTTTTTTTGTAAACTCGTTTGATTTGGTTTGCAACTGTTTTGGGTATAATTTTTGCAGGTGTAGAGAGAAAAATCATGCTGAATTTATAAAATGGATTGCTCATCGAGCGCTTGCTGAATAATTTTTTCCTCGTCATTTTGTCGTAGAAATTATCGCCCGTGGTTTCCTCATCAACAAGATATTTAAGACTTTCGTCGCAATAAATCGTATAGCCGAATTTCCTCCACGCACGGATCGTCCATTCGTAGTCGGAGCCGTAGTGGGGGAGAAGGACGGGGTGAAAGCCGCCGATAGTTATAAAATCGTTTATTCTGAAAAAGAGGCTTCTTGTCGAAGCGCAGTTGCCCTCTCCGGCGCCGCCGCGCTTGACCTTCATCGTTGCAAAATCGTAATCAACAGCACCGTCAAAGACCTTGCCTGTCTGACGGCTGACTCCGTAGCCCGTGAGCAGTGTGTGCTCTCGGGTCTCAAGAATTTTTATCGCTTTTTCAATATAATCATCGTCAAATTCGGAATCGTCATTTGCAAACATGGCAAAGGCAGATCTGTCGGCGTTCTTGACAGTCCATTTATAAGCCTCATGTAAAGCGCCGCCCCACCAAAGATTGCCGTCACCTTCAATAATAACGGCTTCGGGCATTTTTGAGAGCACCATATCCGCCGTACCGTCCGTACAGCCGTCGTCAACGAGCACCAGCTTTATATCCTTATAGGTCTGTCTCAAAAGCTGATCAACGAATTTTTCAGTTATTTTATATCTGTCATGTACTGCCGTGAATACATAGATCATAGTCGTTCCTCTTACAGTCTCCAATATTTCATTCCCGAATTTTCAAGCTCCTCAACGGTGTATAAGCCCTTAACGTCAAGGAAAACTCTGCTTTCTGCGTCGAGCTTGTCGTTAAACAGCTTCATTGCTCCGCTCAATCCGAGCTCCTTGAATTCCTTGTGAGCGACCGCCATGATAACGCAGTCTGCATCGTTAATATCGCTCATATCAGTGAGCTCAACGCCGTATTCGGCAAATGCCTCTGCCTTGTCAGCCCACGGGTCAACAACAAGAGGCTTGATCTCATATTCGTGCAGTCTCTTTATGATGTCCTCAACCTTGGAATTTCTGATGTCGGGGCAGTTCTCCTTAAATGTGAGACCCATGATAACGACCTTGCTGTTTTTTGGAGCCTGTCCTGCTTCGACCATTTTCTTAATAGCGGCGTCGGCAACGTATTTGCCCATGTTGTCGTTTACGATACGTCCGCTTAGAATGATCTGGCTGTGATAGCCGAGTTTTTCGGCTTCATATGTGAAATAATACGGGTCGACGCCGATGCAATGTCCGCCTACAAGACCCGGTCTGAAGCCGAGAGCGTTCCACTTTGTGTTCATGCCGTCAACAACCTCGTTGGTGTCGATGTTCATGCGGTCAAATACCATTGCAAGCTCATTCATGAATGCAATGTTGATGTCACGCTGGCTGTTTTCAACGACCTTTACCGCCTCTGCTGTCTTTATATTTGATACGGGATGGGTACCGACCTCAATAACGATATCGTAAATGTTCTTGATTTCCTCAAGCGACTCCTTGTCCATTCCCGAAACGATCTTATGTATATTTTCAAGGCGGTGAACCTTGTCACCGGGGTTGATTCTTTCGGGAGAATAGCCGATTTTGAAATCAACGCCGCATTTGAGTCCCGATTGTTTTTCAAGAACGGGGATACATACGTCCTCGGTGCAGCCCGGGTAAACGGTTGACTCGAAAACAACGATTGAACCCTTTGTAAGGTTGCGTCCGACGATTTCCGAAGCTCCGATAACAGGAGTAAGGTCGGGTGTATGGTCCGTATTTACAGGTGTCGGAACAGCTACGATATGGAACTTTGCCTTTCTCAAATCCTTTTCGTCGGGAGTGAAGCTTATCGTTGTTGAGCGTATAGCCTCGTCGCCGACCTCTTTCGTCGGGTCTATGCCTGACTTATAAAGATTTATCTTCTTTTCGTTGAGATCAAAGCCTATAACGTTCAAGCCCTTTGCGGCAAAAGCAACAGCCAGCGGCATGCCGACATAGCCGAGACCGACTACGGACAACGATTCTTCTTTACTGATAAGTTTTTCATACAAAGACATTACCGATCACCAATTCCTTTTTGTTTTATTCTGCTTCAACAGATCTTTTTGCTATATTGTTGTAAGAAAATTTTTCCTTGCCGTGAGTTTCCGCGGCTTTTTTTATTTCGTCAAGCTTTTCTATGGAGAGCTTGATTTTGTTTATGTATTCGTCTTCGCTGTCGTTTTCAAAGAAAAGACAGTTGCCGCCGATATCAACATGAGTGAAGCCGTTAATTTTTTTGAATATGCACGGCTTGCCCATTGCAACGGCTTGCTCCCAAAGAACCGAATGAAGTCCCGGGAAAACAACTATGTCCGCCGCAGCAAATTCATCGTAAATATCATCGGATTTCTTCCAGCCCGAATATATTACGTTATCGCATAAAAGGGAGTTGAATTTTTCTTTAAGCTCTGGAACAACGCTTCCGAACACGGTAAGCTTGATTTTGGGATTGTTTATTTTATTTACTGCTTCCATCAAGGTCAAGGTTTGCGGCTTGTTGTGGTCGATTTTACCGCCCGTTACAAGCAATATTTCATCGTCCTTGATTCCGTAACTCTCCCTGACGGCTTTCCTGACCGCAGGTGCGGAGGCTTGCGAAACTCTGTCGTCATCGGCGCCCATAACAAGAAGCTCGCATTTTTCCTTAGGAAGGTCATATACTTCTCGCAAAAAATCAACTCTTGCAGGAAGAACGCCGTAAAACTTGGTTGTATAAGGCTCAATGCTTTGAGCGCAATGCTTCCAAATAATTCCGTGGAGAACGTTCCTCGAAAGGGGATTGTGTGCGCTATTGACATAGTCGGCATGGTTGTCACAAAAGACCTTTGTTTTCGGGTGTTTCTTTACATATTTAACAACCTTGTCTATATCCAAAAACTGAACGTTGTGAATAAACAAAATATCAGGCTTCGCCTTGTTGAGAGTTTCCTCAAAGCCGACAAAGCGGCGAAGCTTTTTATAGATTTTTTGCGGATTTTTATAGTTCAATCTTGTCACGGGTACATTGTTTTCGTTTATGTAATTCATATCGCCCGAATAGAGACATGATTTTCCGTCCTTGTCGAAGGTTTCCAATGAAGCGATAACCTCAACGTCATAGCCCTGTTTTTTATGAAATTTCGGAAGCATATTTTCCTGGTATGAATAATTATCGGGGAAAAAATTACCAAGGCACAAATGAACTATCTTCAACGAAACAACATTCCTTTCAAAAAATCAAATCACTTTCTTGATCCGACTTTTTCCAATACTTCAACATATTTCTTCACGCAGGTATCTCTGTCAAACTCGGACATGAGAAAGGCTTTGCCGTTTTTGCCCTGCGAAATTGCCTTTTCACGGTCGCTATACATTTTCCTGACAGCTTCGATAAAGCCTTCAAGGTCGCCTGCGTCGGCAACAAGACCGCAATCCTGTTCTTCAATGATTTTGCAAAGCTCGCTTTCCTTATCGAAGGAGGCGAGGAGAGGCTTTTCAGCCGCCATGATGCTCCATGTTTTGCTCGGAACGGAATTGCTTCCGACATGCGGCTTGCTGATTATAAGTCCGACATCGCCGAGGCTGAAAACATGTGCAATGTCCTCATACGGCTGGAACGGTATATGAATAACGTTTTCAATATGCTCGTCGGCTATTCTTTTGCCTATCCCGTCCATCGCCGCGCCGTCACCGATGAGGGCAAAGCGAAGCTGCGGAATTTCGTCCTTTAAAATTTTTGCGGCTTCGAGCAGAAGCTCCGTATTTTGCGTGTATCCGATGTTGCCGCAATAGGTTATATAAAACAGGCTCGGGTCGAGTCCGTATTTTTCGATAAGCTTGTTGTCCTTCCTTTCAATCGGGTGAACACCCTGCGTGTCCGCCCAATTCGGCACAACCGTAATCTTATCCTCAGGAACGCCCTTTGCCACTATATTCTTTTTAAAATCCTCGGAAATAACTATGATATTGTCGGCATGGCGGTATGTGTAATTTTCGACCGCACGGCCGATTTTCCAAATAATGCTCCCCTCGGACGTCATACCCGTATTCACAAGAGAGTCGGGGAAAATATCCTGGAGATTATATACAAACGGTTTCTTCTTGCAGGCTTTCAAAAATCCTGCCATCATTCCCTGAGTGGGCGGAGTGCTCTGAGCGAATATAACGTCAGCCTTTGAGCCTAAGCCCTTTATTATAAAAATGAGATTTAAAAGTCCGTAACGGAAGGCTCGCATCATGGAGTTTTTGCCTTCCTTATAAAGCGCAAACCTGTGGATTGTAAGCTTGCCGTCATAAAGAACCTCGGTTTTCTTGCCTTTATATTCATTTCTAACTTCATCGCTGACCCCTCTGCAGGGCATTGGCACATACATTTCAACGCTGTGTCCCGCTTCCGCCATGCCTCTCAGCATGTCTTCGGTCAGATACATGCTTGCCGCAATTTCAGGGGTATAGTAACAGCTAAAGGTTAAAATTTTCATTATCCGAATAATCCTCTCAACGAATGGTGATTTTTATCTTTTCCATGGCTTCTTCGCATGATTTAACCGCAGCGTCGGCATTGCTGCCCTGAGTGATTATGAAGCCCATGCGTGAGCCGCTGTCCGTAACTTCCGTAATCGTTTCGCCGACATCGTGAACAATGTTTACGGAAACAACTCCGTCTACCTTTTTCGCCTCGTCCAAGCCGTCAATGCTTTCAACCGTTCCGCTATGCTGAGGGAAGTAGCGGATTGCCGCTCCTCTGTCGATCATAACAGAAAGGTCGGGCTTTTCGCCCATGGCGATTTTGATGCAGTTCTCAACCATATTCATGCCGGTCGAGAGGGGAACAAGGTGAGTTGTTATGCAGTCTCCTCCGAGTCTCGCTCCGAGTTCAACAATCTTCGGACCGTCCTTGGTAACAATGATTTCCGTGTGCGACGGGCCGCTGTTTATTCCGACTGCTCTGTTCGCTTCCTTTGCAATTCGGCTTATTTCGTCTGTTGTGTTTTTATCCAGTCTGCTGGGCTGTGTGTGACCCATTTCGACAAAATGCGGAGCACCCGTGGTTATTTTATCCGTAATCTGAATAACGTGACATTCGCCGTCAACGGTCAGGGTTTCTACACTGACCTCGGGGCCTTCCATGAATTCCTCGACAACGACCTTGCCGTTTCTTGAGGACTCAAGGCTGTATTCGTAGGCTCTGTCGGCGGTTGCTTTGTCGATCGGAGCTGTGAGCTTGACCACGCCTCGGCTGCCGGAATTATCGGCAGGCTTTACAATAAACGGCGTTGTGAACAGAGAAACGATTTCGTCAAATTCCTGCTGGCTTGAAACAACATGAAATCTCGGGATAGGAACATTATGAGCGGCGAGAGCCTTACGCATCTCACCCTTATCGGTTGCCTTGATTGCCGTTTCGTCGCTTATTCCGACTATTCCGAGCTCCTTGGCAACGGCGGCAACGCAGCGCATCGGCATGTCCGAAGCGAGAGTCATTACTCCGTCAACCTTGTGACGCTTTGCTGCGTCAACAACGGCGGGAATGTCGATTGTGCTGATGACCTCCTTGAGGATATTTCCCTCGGAGAAGCCGACGGCACGGGGATTCATGTCCACAACGATCGGGAGAAGTCCCATTTCTTTTGCTTTTTTAATTGCGGGAAGCTGGAGAATACTTGCTCCCAAAATCATTATCTTCTTTTTCATAAAACAGTCCTGTGATTATTTGATTTCCGTTGTCTCTTTTTCCTTTTCGAGAACGAAGGTGTCCTCTAAATTTGCATCCTCACGGTTAACGTTTTCTCTTTTTAAAACGGTCATGAGGGTCATAAATACGATTTTTATATCAAACCAAAGCGAAAGATGCTTGACATAATAAATGTCGTTTGCAAGCTTTTCCTTGGTAAGCACCGAGTTTCTGTTTACCGCCTGATTGTAGCCGGTGATGCCGGGACGGACGGTGAGTATGATTTTTTCCTCATCGGTATAAGCCGCCGAGCCGATGGGCGTATCGGGGCGGGGACCTATGAAGCTCATATCACCCTTTAAAATATTGATTACCTGCGGAAGCTCGTCAACGCTCGTTTTTCTTGCAAATTTGCCGAATCGTGTTACTCTCGGGTCATCATCACCGTTATAGGTCGAGCCGTCGGCAAGTCGGATATCGGGCGCATTTTCTTTCATTGAACGCAGCTTGAACATTTTGAACGGCTTGCCGAAACGTCCTGTTCTTTCAGCCATATAGAATACCGAACCGCCGTCATCAAGCTTGATAGCCAAAGAAAAAATTCCGATCAGTATTCCGACCGGAATCATCAATACGGCGGAACATAAAACATCAAAGCCTCTTTTTATTATTCTGTAAATCAGGCTTCCCGAAGGCTTTGTGATATCAGGCGCAGGGGAGAGACTGTTGCTTTTTTTATCATTTAACATAGTTGAAAAGCTCCTGATATTTATTTTTATCCAAATCCTTTTTGTAATCTGCCATCATTGTTCTGAAATCGGCGTATTCGGGCACGAAGCCGAAATCACGCTTTGCCTTTTCCATAGAGAACAAATAAGACGGCGTATTGTTTACAATTTCCGGTTTGTAGGTTATTTTTGATTTTTTATTCTCGGAGGATGCCCAAAGGTCACGGATTACCTCCGCCTGTTCTTGGAGTGTAACGCCTCTGCCCGAGGTCATGTTATAAAGACCGTAGGTCTGCTCGCTTTTCATTGCAAGATAAAAGGCATGAGCAACGTCCTTGACATAGACAACATCACGGCTGAGGTTAGGGTCGCCGAAAATGCAGATATCCTTGCCCTCGCTTGCGTTGTCGATGAAAATTTTAAGTCCCGATTTTCTGAGAGTGCCGTTGATATAAAGGCTGTCGTGCGGACCTACGCCGTAAACGGGAGGAAAACGGAACCATGCGTTTTTCATTCCGTGCTGCTGATTGTAATATTCAAGCACGTCGTTTGCCGCATTCTTGGAGAAAACATAAACGGCATGGTCGCCTGTGTATATGAAGTCTCTCGGCTCGTCCTCCGTAATTGCACCCTTGCCCCATGCACCTCTTACGTCGGCATAGGAGCAGTTGGAAATAACTCTTTTTATTCCGTTTTTGCGGCAATATTCGAGAACGTTGATCGTTCCGACGGTGTTAATTTCAAAATAATCCGCAGCATTTTCATCTGTATCAAGGTCAACCTGTGCATTGGCAGGCAGTAAGCCTGCAAGGAGGATAACGCCGTCAACTCCCTCGGTGGGGAGCTTATCAAAGTCCCTTTTATCGGTAAGGTCAAGATTTATGTACGGAACGCCGAGACGGTCATAGTGTTCACGAAATTTGTTGTTTCTGCCTGTGACGGTGACCTCACAGCCCTGCTTTATAAATTCATCAACAGTATATACGCCGATGAAGCTTGATGCGCCGATAACGATATACACGGCAAAACCCCCGTTATGCTAAATTTAAATTCCTTTATATGTATTCCTTGATTACATCTGTATAATTCTCGATTATGTAGTCAACCTCTTCGTCGGTAAGACGGCTGAAAAGCGGAAGGCTGATCTCGTTTGCATAATGTGCGTAGGCATTGGGATAATCCTTGATGTCAAAGCCGAGCTTCTTATAGCCCGTCATCATGGGCAGCGGCTTGTAGTGCACATTGGTCGTAATTCCTCTCTCCGCCATTTTTATGATTATTTCACGGCGTTCCCCGTCGCTGACGGGCTCTCCGTTTTTCTTGAAAACTCTTGTAAGATAGAGATGACCCGAAGAAACATGCTCATCGGTGAAGTGAGGGAGAGTGTGAACTCCCAATGGCTTAAAAGCACGGTCATATTTCTCAATAATCTCTTTGCGCCGCTTCAGGAGGGCAGGGTAGCGCTCCATCTGTGCAAGACCGAGAGCCGCATGAATATCGGTCATATTGCACTTGTACCACGGACCGAGAATATCATATTCCCATGCTCCGAGCTGATTTTTGCTCAATGCGTCTTTTGACTGACCGTGAAGCGAATAGAGCTGAACCTGCTTATAAATCTCCTCGTCATCAAGATTTTCACGAGGCTTCCATGTCAGGGCACCGCCCTCAGCCGTTGTAAAGTTTTTGACAGCATGGAACGAGAACGCCGAGAAATCGGCAACCGAGCCGACGGGAATTCCGTGCCACGATGAGCCGAAGGCATGAGCAGTGTCTGCGCAGATAATTATTCTGCCGAATTTAGCCTGGATATCATTTGACGGAGTGAAAAGCTCCTTCTTCTTCTCCACGATCGAGAAGATGCGGTCATAATCGCAGGGAACGCCGCCGATATCAACAGGAATAATAACCTTGGTTTTATCCGTTATTGCTTTTTCGACTGCGTCATAGTCCATTTCAAGAGAGTCGGGCTGACTGTCGATAAAGACAAGCTTTGCACCTACATGACAAACGATCTCTGCCGAAGCAGTGTAGGTATATGCCGGAACAATAACCTCGTCGCCCTCACCGATGCCGAGCAGACGGAGCGCCATTTCGGCGCAGGAGGTCTGAGACGAGAGACAAACCGCTTTGTTTGTATGGCAGAGAGCGGCAACCTCTCTTTCGAGCTCCTTGGTTTTCGGTCCTGTTGTGATCCAGCCCGATTTTATGGCTGAGGCAACCTCCTCAATTTCCGCATCGGTCAGATCCGGCGGAGAAAACGGTATTTTCATAAAAACATCCCCTTTAGAAAATTCCTATTTCTTTTTTAAATCATAATCTGTAATCAGCTTTATACGTTCTTTTGCTTTTTTTACTGCATCCCTTTCAAGCTCCGGATCACGCTTGTGACCGACATACTTGGCTATTCTCCTGCAATAGGCTGAGGGCAGCTTCCACGGCTTGTCATAAAGCTCGGGGTGCATTGCCGACATTAAATCGTAAGAGGGGAAAACCGAGCGCAGAAGTCCGAATTTGCTTCCGCCGGTTTTTGAAAAAATAAACGTACTTGCGTAGGTAATCTCTTTATCATCAAGCCCGAAGCTTCCTCCGTTGAGCAGATCTTCGCAAAGAGAGCTCGGATCAAGCGGCATTGATTTTGTGCTTTCCTCGCCGCCGAGAAGCTTCATCAGCTCAACGGTGTCGGCGTAAAACGCACCTCCGATAAATTCGGAAAAAGTCTTTTCGGCAGATGTAAAGTCGATTTCGTTTTTATATTTATTTCCAAACACGGCGAGGTCCATAATGTGGCGGATGCCTGCGCCGGTGGTCATAAAATGCTTGAGATAATGTAAAAGTAAAAATATATAGTGATTTGTCGGGTCGAGCGTGTAAAACCCACTGCCGTCATAATTGATTTCGTAAGGATTTTTCAGCGCTTCATCAAATACACGGTTCATCGCTCTGCGGAACGAATTCTGAGTTCCGAAAAGATTTAAGTGAACCTCAATTTTTAAATGATTGCTCCTGTTTTGGAACGAAACGGTCTGAATTCTTTTTAAATATTTCTCCGAAAACTCCCTTTCGTCGTCTGCCGTATAGCCGTTTTCGTTGAGAATACGGTGGCAGAGTGAGAAGTCCTTTTCGGGAACATATATATCCTCGTCGCCCGAGGCACGGTGGTTTTCAAGCCCGCCGTAAGCCTTGCGGCAGATGAGACCTTTTAAAACAATAGGCTTCAGTCCTGCCGAGAGCAGCTTATTGTATATCGAATAAAACTCAGCCGTGTTTTGCGTTTGAGTTACAACCGAGCTTGTCGATTTTGAAATAAGCTCCGCCTTGACGGCAACAGGGGCAGGGGAGAATTCCGCATATTTAACTGCGCCCTCAAGAAAAATCGGCGCAGCCTCCTGCTGAAAAGCCAAGTCGGTCAGCAGCTTGAAATCGGGCTTGTCCAATTCAAAGACCTCGCCCGTTAAGGCTGTATTCAGGATTTTGAAAAGATTGTCATATTGGTTATTCATAATGAGTATCTTTCCTGTCCAAGAGCACAATGCCGTTTTCGGACACGGAATAAATGCTGTCCGAAAGGTTGAAAACGCTCGGCTTGTGCGATGTGAGAATTATCATCTTGTTGCGATTATATGTAAGTATATTTGATATAACCTCTTTTTCGGTCTCAACGTCGAGCGCGCTCGTTGCCTCGTCAAGAAGAAGAATAGGCGTGTCGGCGAGAAGCGCTCTTGCGATTGAAATACGCTGATTTTGTCCGTCGGAGAAGCATTGTCCCCGTTCTGTGATTTTTGTATTTATTGTTTCGGGGAGCTTGCTGACAAATTCCCATGCGCAGGCGTCCTTGAGAACCTTTATAAGCTCATCGTCGGTTGCGTCCTGCTTGACAAGACGGAGGTTATCCGCAATTGTTCCCGAAAAAACGGTGTTATTCTGCGGCACATAGCTGAAAAGCTTTCTGGTTGCCGCACTGAGCTCAATCTCGTCTCCGTCCTCGTTCGTTACGGTAATACTGCCCGATTTAGGCTTCATGAGTCCGAGGAGAAGTCTGAGCGTTGATGTCTTGCCCTTGCCCGAAGCGCCTATCAGCGCCGTGATTTTGCCGCTCTGAGCGGTGAGCGAGGAATTTTTATATACAACAGCGTCGTCGTTATATGCACAGGTTATGTCCTTGCATACAAGAGTCAGCTTCTTGTTTTTACTGTTATTTATAAACTGCTTTTCATGCTCCGTGAGCTCCGTTTTTTCGGTCGGAAGCTCGAGCACATCAAGAACTCTGCCTGCGCTTATGCCGGCTCTGATAAAGGAGGGAACAAGCGAAACTACCGAGCTGAACGAGCCCGTCAGCGAAGCCGCCATTGACATGAAAAGCGAAAGGGTTCCGTATGTGATGTCGCCCTTCCAAAGTCTGTACAGCGCAAAGCCGTAGCAGGAATAGGTTACGAGCTGACCCATAAGGCTCATGACTATCATCATTTGGTTCTGATAGCGGTTTTGCTCCATTGCAACGCCGTAGCCCTTTTGCTGAAATTCTCTGAATCTCTGCGAAAAGAGGTCAACAAGTCCGAAGGATTTAATTGTTTGGAGGTTCTGATAGCTTTCCTCCTCGATAGCGAGGCGTTCGCCTGCAAGCTCACGGTTTTTCTTTTGGAATTCCGTGGCTTTGCCGAAGCGGAACCTTGCCGTCAGAACGGTTATAGGTGCGCCTGCCAGCGCAATGAGAGCCATAAGCGGATCGTAGTGAAGAATTATAAAAAAGGCTCCTATGAAATTGACGAGTGCCGTTACAACATTCGGAATATAGCTGAGAACCATGTTTGAAACGATGCCGACGTCCGCGCCCGTTCTTGTCATTATATCGGCAGAGTGGAAAGCCGATATCGCTGTCCATTCGGTGTTCATGAGCTTGTCATAAACATCGTTTTTTATCTGAATTCCGACATTGAGGCGAATTCTAAGCGACACACGGTTTGTAAGTGCGGTGATAAAAATTTTAGCTATTGCTGTTCCGAGATACACTGCGGCAACCGGTGCGATCTTCATGGAAATTTCGCCGGTTACGGAGTCGATAAGATCCTTGAGCACCCATGATGTAAAAAGACCGAGTCCCGTTGAAAGGAGTCCGATAAGGGAAAAGGCGATGACCTGACCCTTGTAGCGAAGAATATAGCTGAATATCCAGCTCCATGAGTGAAGAATTTTCTTTATTTCATTGTGATTCAAATATTTTTTGATCTTTTCAATGCTTTTCAATTCGATGTTCCTAACTCTTTTTCTACGGTCTCTACCGCATGTATATCCTTTGTACATTCAAGGCGATAAACGGGTGTGCACTTGAGCAGCCCGTCAAGCGTGCTTATTCCGAGATCCTTGCAGCCGTCAAACCAATCGGGCAGCATGACCTCGGGGAAAACGCATTTCAGCATGTCCATTCCATTTATCTCGTTTATTGAGCATTGTTCCGCTTTGTTCGGGACGATGATTGCCTTTATCGGCAGCTTTTTATTCAGGCAGTATTCCGACGAACCGTGCCACGGCGAACCGTAGGCGTAAAAGCGTCCGTCTTTTTCTTTGTGAATAAAAACCATGTCGCCGTTGACGATTTGGGCTCCCCGATGCTCATGCCAAAGCTCGGCCTGCGTGGTCTTGCCCGTTCCCGACGGCCCTGTAAAGAGAATACCCTCGCCGTTGACATCAATCAGACTGCTGTGAATAACGATCGTATTCTTTCTTATCAGATTGCCGTAAAGAGCGACCATTGCACAGCCGTAAATTCCGTTATAGTCCTTGGCGCTGCCGAATATTGTGCCGCTTGTAAAATCCTCGTTAATTGAGAGAACAGACTGCGAAACGCAAAATACTTTACCGACAGGCTCGCCCGTGAGCATCTCAACCTCATATCGGTCTGCAGTCCGTTCCTTGCGTTTAAGTGACAAAACAGGCTCGGCAGGGGAGGCACAGGCAAATTTTCGCCAATATTCGTCCTCGTATTCAAAGCTGACAGGAATGATAATTTTATAAGAATAGCCTGACATTACGAACAACCGATGCTTGCGATATAGCTTCCGCCGTACATGTTAAGGTATGGCACGATTTTTGCCTCAACCTCATCGTGACTTGAACCGTAAACGTTCATGCTCTTAACCGTACCTGACGCAAAATCGTAGTACAGCAAATCCCAGCCCTTACCTGTAACGCCTGTATCAAGGTGCCAGTGAGCCGTTGCGGTACCTGTTGCGTCGGAAGCACGGTTCGGGTCACCGCTTCCGGTTGCTGAAAAGCCTTCAGAGCCGAGCATTACGTCATATGCTTCTACTGGTACATACTCATCCATGTTTTATTCCTCCGATCGTATTATTAAAGATTTTGTCGATGTATCGGCAATAATCCTTGCTGATTTTATTAACCGTGCCGCTCTCCGTTGCAAGCGTTGCGGCACATCTGGGACAAACCTTAGACCATTTGCATTTCCGACATTCCTCCGGCCATTGAAGCTTTTCTTCATAGTCCACAAGTCGCTTCCACGCTTCGGCAATGCCGAGCGAAGCGGCGTTAATGTCGGGCTCGTCAAGAAAGGAGCAAAAGCTCATTTTTCCGTCCCATTTTATCCAAAAGCCCGTCCGATACTCCTTGCATTTCTCGCAGGGCTTTGTTATGCTTTTTGTTTTTTCTCTTTGCAATAAATATTCTGCATCCTCGCAAAGGTGAGGATAGGCGCTGTCGGGCAAGCGAAGCGATTCAGCTTTTGAATCGGCGCCTCTGACAGATTTCCTTAAACCTGCAGAAAAAATCCACGGTATATTTAAGTTTTTCATAAGCTCTTGAATTTCGGGCAAGTCGTCAACATTATCCCTTGTGACGGTCGTAACGGCTTCCAATGAAATTCCGAGAGACTTTATAAGCTTAATATTTTCGATAACCTTGGTAAATCCGTTGCTTATTCCGCATACTTTTTGATATGCGGCGTCGCTTGTACCGTAGATTGTAAATTTTATGCACTTGGGCGGCGATTTCTTGAAAAGCTCAATACATTCGTCGCTGAGGTGATACAGATTGCTTTGCAGGGTTATGATGAAACCCATTTGCGAAAGCTCGGAATAGATTCTGCAAAACTCGGGGTGCCTTGTGGGCTCGCCGCCCGTTATGCAAAGGAACAGCGTTCCCGTTTGCATTGCCTGACGTCCGAGATCTATCCATTTATCTGCGCCAAGCTCTGTTCCGTGAAGTGCGATTTCGCTGTCCTTGATATGCACATAGCACATTTTGCAGTTAAAATTGCACCTCGGCGTCAGCTCGAAAGAAGCAAACAGCGGAATTGCTTTCTGCCTTGCGGCAACGAGCATCTCATAAGGAGCCGCCGCTATTGGGAAGTTTGTGCCTTCGCTCATGCGTCATCACTCATATCCAATATGTTATTTCTTGCGAGAATTTGCAGGAATGTTATAATATCCTCCTGTGCCTTTTCTCTGGTGACGTTTTGATATTTTGACATGATGAGGTCAACAAGCTCGTCAAGAGTGAATTCCTTGCCGTCCATATGCTGCCAGAGATATGCGGCGGACGAGGAAATATAAACCATAGACGGTACTTCCTTAACACGTTCCATTATGGGAACAATGATATACTGTCCCGCTATTTCACGCAGAACAAGCTGATCCTTTACTCTCATAATCATGCTCCTTGACTTAATGCTAAAAATTATTTTTTATCGGTTGCCTCATCGTAATCGTATTTGCCGTAGCTGTAGCCGCCGTAGCTGCGATAGCCGTATTTGCCGTACCTGCCGTAGCGGCCGTAGCCGTAATAGCCGTAGCTGTAGCCGGGATCAAGTATGCTTTCCTTGGCGGCATTGAGAACTCCGCCGATGATATTGCAGCCTCGGGTCGAAATATTGTTTATGCAATCAAGAATCGTCCATCTGTGGGTCGAATCCTGACGAATAACAAAGAGTATTCCATCGCTGTATTCGGAAATAAGAAGCGGATCCGTTGTTATGGCGCAGGGCGGCGAATCAATGATAATGTAATCCGCAGCCTTTCTGAGCTCCTTCATGAAATCATACATTTTTTCATCGTTGAGCTTCTTCTCGGGGCTCTTGCTCGGAGTGTCGCTGCCGAAAACAACGAAGCTGTTGGGGTTTTCATTAAACAGTCTCTTAATCTTTTTATCACAGCTTTCGGACTGAACACGGAGAACCTTATTATCCGTAAAGTGCTTTTTAACTGTTTTCGGCTCTCCGAGAAGCTTGCTGAGCGAGCAATAATTTTTCTCACGCTCAAGCTCTCTACTGACCGTAAGCTTCCTGAGGTCAAGGTCGATAAGAGCAACCTTTTTGTCTGGGTTGCCTGCCTTGATATAGCGAGCCAGATTGATGGCAACGGAGCTTTTTCCCTCGTTTGCGAGTGCGGCGGTGACCATGAGAACCTTGGTATCCGTCTTTTGCATTGAGCGGACAACCTTGAGTGAAAGAGCCTTCATGCTCTCGGAATATCTCTTGCCGTTTTCCGTACTTTCGTCGGCATAAATCGGGTGAGAACCCTTCTTTTTGCCGACCTTTATGTAGGGAATGATACCCATGCAGTTCATGTTTAATTTTTCGCTGAAATCCTGCTCGGTCTGAATAGTTTTTCTGAACAGAGCAAATACAATTATAATCAGCAGGCTTGCTACAAGCGTTATCGCAAAGCAGATGATAACGGACTTCACATAGCTGATACTGTTGTTCGGCTGCGTCGGAACGGAGCTGGGCTGAATAATATTCAGCTTTGTCTCGCCGATAACGTATCTCGAAACATCGGGGAGACGCTTGACTGCGGCATCAAGAATTGCTTTTGCGTCCTCGGGATTTTGGCTGACGACCGAGATCGAGAAAAGGTTTGAATTCTTGATTGCGTTAAGAGTTATCGTTCCGTTAATTCTATCCGCACCGAGCTCATCCTTCAAAATCTCGTTAAAAACGGAGCTCTTGAGGATATAGGGGAGAACCTTAGCCATTTGCTCGGCGTTGGCAGAGTCGTAGTAGAAGCCGTATGAAGCTGCAATCTCGGCGTATGAGGTCGTCGTGTTAACGGTGAAGGAAGCCTTGGCTTCATAAGTGGGAACATATGTATATTTTTGATAAGCGCAGAAGATTACGGAAACAGCAACGAATGCCGAAACGCAGATCCACCACGTTCTCTTGAATATTTTCAGAACATCCCTCAGCAGAACATGAAGGTCAAGGACATCATCATTATATCTGTTTGAATTCATATTACTCATTTTCGCTCCTCAATGTGGTTGGTTTCGGCTGTTTTGCCGTATTCGTAGTTTTCGTAATGGCCGTAGCCGTAAACACTGTCGCCGGCTACATGCATATTAAATTCACGATAATCATTGAGAACATAACCTAAATATTTTGCGCTGCCTTCCTTGATATCTTCAATGGCAGTATTGATGTCGGCAAGGCGTACATAATCATGGCGGACAACTATCAGTGAGCAGTCAACAATGTCCGAAACGAGCTGAACGTCGGTTCCTACGATTATGGGTGAGGAGTCAAGAACGATATAATCGTATTTCTTCTCGGCGTAATCAAGAAGCTCCTGAAGCCTTACGGAATGGATATATACGGTTGAATCTTTTCTTGAACCGAAGTTCATTATCATATCAACGCCTGTTCTTGAGAACTTGCGCACGATATCCTCAAAATCCGACTGTCCGTCGATATACGAAACAAGGTCGGGAATTGATTTTTTCTCCCTCTCGGTGATTTTGTAAAGCGCAGGCTTTCTGAAATCAACATCGACAAGCAGAACCTTTTTACCCATGCTGCTCAGCGCAATGGCGAGGTTGGTCGAAACGGTGGACTTACCCTCGTTTTCGGCAACGCTTGTTACAAGCACGCGTTTATAGCCGCTCTGATCCATTTTAAATCTGAGGTTTTCCGCAAACTTTCTGTTGCTTTCTTCAAAAGAGAAGCTGCATGTCGGGGAATTTATCAAAACCGATTTTCGGGGCTTGCGAATGAAAGATCTGAAAGTCTGTAATTTTTTCTCGTGACCGATAACGCCGAAGCAGTCTCCGTCCAGCTCCTCCTGTGCGCTGTAAACCGTCTTGAAGGTCTTTCTTGTGATGCAGGAAGTGATAACGGCAACAATATAGAGCGCAGCCATTGCTATGGCGGCGATAAGCCGATACATTTTCATGTTGAACGAATTGGACTCGACTGTCGGAATCTGCGGCTCAGAGACCGTTTCAAGCACGGCATTTGAGAAAAGATAATCGGAAATGCCGTTGTAATTTTTCAATATCGAGTTGCTGACAACATAAGCGGTTTTGGGGTCGTTGGCTGTGACCTCAAGCACAAGAAGGTTTGTCCCGGAGATAACGTTTGCCGAAACGGAGATACCTGCGGGCAGATTGCCCTCGCTCTCCTTGACCTTTTGCATGAGTATGTCGCTTTCAAAGACCTCCTTGAGAACGCCTGCCATTGACGAAGCCGTCGAAAGGGCAGCGTAGGCATTGGCATAGGTCGTGCTCTTTGCCGCAACAACAAGAGTAGAGGATGATGTATATTCGGGAACACGGATATATCTGCCATAAATGGTTATAGCGGAGAATCCGATAATCGCAGCCATCAGAATAAAAAACGCATTATGCAATATATCTCTGAGGACTATGAATATATTCATCTGATTCGATTTAGACGTCGTGCTATCTTTCATATGTTATCCCTCTCTGACAATAACTATAAGGAATGAATGACCCATCAGTCCCTTTGAATCGGTGTATTCATATTTTATCTGATTAACACCGGCAGTCGTTGTGTCAACCGTTGAGGTGATTGAAACCTTGCTTATATCCGTTGTTTCGTCATATTTATCTGTGACGGATTTGATGAATTTGCGAGGCTCGACAGTGTCACCGACATTGACGTATATCAGGTAGTCGGTAAGCTCAATGAGGGGAGAGTCGATAGTGTCATTGACAATGTTGACGGGAAGCTTTCGGTTAACAACGTCGGCATAGCTGTTTGATGCCTCAAACGTAACGTAATATGTACCGAGCTTGGAATTGTCAACGTCGTTAACAACTATCTTGACCTTTGAGGAAATATCGCCGTCAAGGCAGTCCGTCAGGCTGATTTTTGAGAACATGGAAACCGTATCGCCGGAATTGAACATGAGAGGCTCTTTAAGAGTGAACACCGGCTCGGTATAATCCGTGTATTTGATTCGTCTGGTATATTTGCCGACATTGTTGCTCGAATCAAAGACGAGATAGGTGAGGTCGCATACGCCCTCGGAAATAAACTTTGAATGAGAGCCGACAAGAATTTCTGAGGTAAGGTCGCCGTCACGGTCATCGGTTGCGGTCAGACCCGTGAGCAGCTTGCTTTTATCGTCCTTTACGGAAAGCTCAAGCACGTCCCGGTCCGAAGTTATAACAGGGGGAGTGTGATCCCTCACTGTTTTATCGAGAACAACATTGACCGACCATGCGCCTACAACAAGAACAAATACTATTAAAACCAATATTCTGATAAACTTCATTTTTGCACCTCGATACGCAAAATACTTCAATTTATACCAATTATATTTAATCATAAAATATAACAAAAGTCAACGTTTAATTCTTTTTTAGTAATTGAATTTCAAATTTTCGATGTATGTAACAAAAACGGTTCCGCAATTGAAAAAATTTTGTTTTGCAGAACCGTTTTATTGAATTTTTTTAAAGCTATTTCCTGTTTTTAAGTCTCTTATCGCATTTTGTCGCAAGGAAGGTTCCGAGGCTTTGGAAAATCTGAACAAGGATAATCAAAAATACCACAGCGAAAACCATAATAAGGTACTGATATCTGTAATAGCCGTAGTTTATGGCGATCTTGCCGAGTCCGCCGCCGCCGATAATTCCGCTCATTGCCGAGTAGCCGAGAACGGTGGTGAGGGCGATGGTTCCGTTTGAAATAAGCGACGGAACACTTTCGGGAATCATGACCTTTGTAATTATCTGAAACGGCGAAGCGCCCATGCTCTGCGCCGCTTCAATGATGCTCGGGTTGATTTCCCTCAGACTGCTTTCAACAAGTCTCGCAACGAACGGGAATGCCGCTATAACAAGAGGTACGACCGTCGCAGGTGTGCCTACGACCGTTCCGACAATGAGTCTTGTCAAAGGGAATACCATTATCATGAGAATAAGGAACGGAACGGAGCGTAAAAGGTTGATGATAACGTTGATAACGTGGAGAACACCCTGCGGAATACGCAGGATTTTTTTATTTTCGCCGGCAACAAGAAGCACGCCGAGCGGCAGTCCGATTACGATTGCGAAAAGGGTGGAGAGCAGGGTTACATAGACCGTCTCCCAAATTGCAAGGGGAAATTGAGTTTTCAGCACCTCAAGTGCTTTCTGAACCTCCTCCGAGGCAAGATACTCACTCAGCATGTTTTGTCACCTCCTCAACGTAGATATCGGGTATTTTTTTAAGATAATTCATTGCTTTTTCGAGTCCGGATTGACCGTCCGGAATACCCAGAAGCATATTGCCGTAAGCCTTGCCGTCAAGTGAACGGGTCGAAGCCGAAAGAATATCGGCGGCGATGCCCTCGTCGATTGCCATCTGAGCGATGAGCGGCTTGTTTGTTGCCGAAGCACCGTTGAACACAACACGGATAATGCTTTCGTCGGGATAATCCGCCGCATTGAGTTCACAGCCGTCGGGATAAACGAGCGATTTTGCGGCATCGGACTTAGGAGCGGCGAAAACATCGCTGACCTTGCCTTCTTCAACGACTGTTCCGTGATCAAGAATAGCAACACGGGTGCATATCTGCTCAACAACGCTCATCTGATGAGTGATGACAATGACCGTGATGCCGAGCTTGTCATGAATATCTCTGATAAGCGAAAGAATTGATTGAGTTGTCTGAGGGTCAAGCGCACTCGTTGCTTCGTCGCAGAGAAGAATTTTCGGGTGAGTCGCAAGCGCTCTCGCTATTGCAACTCTCTGCTGCTGACCGCCGGAAAGCTGAACGGGGTAGCTCTTGAGCTTGTCACCGAGTCCGACGATTTCAAGAAGCTCCTTTGCGCGGGCTGTAGCCTCGGATTTTTTAACTCCCGCAAGCTCCATCGGGAAGCAGACATTTTTAAGGCAGGTGCGCTGCATGAGCAGGTTGAAGCCCTGGAATATCATCGTTATCTGTCTGCGCTCGTTGCGAAGCTCGGAGTTGCTGAGCTTGCCGACGTCAACTCCGTCTATAATTACATTGCCCTGTGTCGGACGTTCAAGCATGTTGATACAGCGCACAAGTGTGCTCTTGCCCGCGCCGCTCATTCCGATTATTCCGTAAATCTCGCCGTCGTCGATTTTCAGTGAGACGTCGTTGAGCGCATCGAGCTTGCCGTCGGAGGTCTCAAAGGTTTTGGTCAGGTGTTGAATTTCTATCATTTATTTCACTCCATATAAAATAGAAGTGCTGTCTGTCGTAAACAGCACTTCTTATTATTTTACACTTATTTGTCCAATGCGTCAAGTGTTGTCTGCTTGCCGCCGTAAAGACCCATCGGCTCAACGTGGATAACTGCAACCGAAACGATGTGGGTGCCGTTCTCCTTGTTGAAGTCGTCAAGGTACGGAGTGTGCTGGAAGTAGTTTGCGTCGATCTCGCCGTTTTCAACAACGTTGTTCGGCTGAACGTAATCCGTGAACTCTTTGATATCAAGAGTAATGCCCTTTGCCGCGAGGATTTCCTTTGCAACGTCGAGGATCTCCTTATGAGGAGCGGGGGAGGCTGCAACAGTGATCGTTGTGCCCTTGAGTGCATTGTAATCTACCGATGAATCGTAACCGTCACCCGGGTTTTCAACAACGCTGATAACGGAACCGTTATACTTGTTGTTGATGTAATCCGCAACCTGCTTGCTTTCAAGAGCAGCCTTGAGAGCCTTGATTTTCGGAGAATTTTCATTGCCCTGCTTAACTGCAAGGATGTTGCCGTAAGCGGAAGCCGAGCCTTCGATAACAAGCGAATCCTTTACGGGATTGAGCTTTGCCTCGATAGCGTAGTTTGAGTTGATGATCGCATAATCAACGTCCTTGAGAGTGTTCGGAAGCTGAGCGGCTTCGATCTCCTTGAACTCGATGTTCTTCGGATTTTCTGCGATGTCGTTGACCGTTGCGGTGATGCCTACACCGTCCTTGAGCTTGATATAGCCCTTTTCCTGGAGAAGGAGCAATGCTCTTGCTTCATTGGTGGTGTCGTTTGGAATTGCAATTGTGATGTTGCCGCTTTTTGATGATGAGCAGCCTGCGAAAAGACTGAGTGCGAGAACTGCTACGAGTAAAAGTGAAACTATTTTTTTCATGATATATCTACCTTTCATTTTAGAAATTATTGTTATTTTATCAATTTTTTATCGTTATGTCAACATCGGCACATTCGCCCGAATCTGTAATTGGCTCTGAGGAGAACCGTAAATTTTTTCAGCATAAAAATCCCTCCAAAAAATAAACCGGAAACCATTTCGAGGTTCCCGGTCAAAAGCGATTTAAAAATCATTCGGCTCATGAATTAAGAACGCATCGAAAAAAGGCATGACAAAAAGTGCGCATACACATGCACATTTCGGTGGTGGTATAGGTTGTGGTAAATACTTTTGCCATGATGCCGTTCTCCTTTCAGAAATTGACTACCTGTTCGGTAGGTTGACGATATAATAGCACAGCATAATTCATTTGTCAATCCCTTTTTTAAAAAATTTTTGATTTTTTGGGTAATTCGTGATTTGGCGCGGTGCTTGAAAGTCAGCAGGAGCCAATCAGGGCTTCCCCTTGAGGGGAAGCGTAAGCGACTGATGAGGTGGAAAACTTTATGCCTGATTTAATTAAATAAAATACGATAAAACTCCGCCACCTCATCCGAGCGGCGCAATCCGCCGCCCACC
>CAVGRW010000010.1:0-36896 GCA_963631735.1 Bacteroidaceae bacterium
GTTAAGGTGGGAACGAACCATTCCACTTTGTTGTGTGAGTATTTTATCACCCTATACCCCTTTTGTCAATAGCTTTTTACAATCTTTTTCGCTTATTCCTTAATAAATATATTATCATTCTGTAAATTTTGCAATACACAATTGAATTTCGTTTCATTTCGTGTTATTATTGTATTTATTACATTACAAGTTAGGAGGAATTCCCTTGGCAGAAGATAAAGAGAAATCCTTAACGGACGAAGCCCTGCCGAAAGAACCCGAGGAAGCTTCCGCAAGCTGGGATTGGGACGCCGCCGTTCCGCAGACCGACACAAGCAACATAACGTTTGACGATTTGCAGGAGACGGAGGAGAAGGTCGTTGAGCAGCCTGCCGAAGAACCTGAGGAAAAAGAAGCAGAAGAGGAAACAGAAACAGCCTCAAGCCCCGACGATGACGGACTTTGCATCGTTTGCGGAAAAGCGAGGGGCAACAGTCCGAGCGACCTTTACTGCAACGCATGCCGTGCAAAATTTTTGAGAACGAACTACGGTGTAGGTCACATCATTCTCGCATTTGTTATGGTTATCGTCGCCGCACTCGGTTATTTCGTCGCGACCTCAACGGTCACGGTATCCTCAAAGCTTTACAAGGCGGAGCAGTGCATTTCCGAAAAGAGATACAACGATGCCCTCAACCTTTGCAGCGAGGCTTTCGACGCAACGGATAAGCTCAACAGCGGAGTTAACGCCGTTATCAAGGGTATCAATTCAAACGCAACCAATCAGGATTGGTTCACAGAGGGCGAAAAGGCAACTCACCTTATCCTTGAAACCTACGTTCACAACATGACTATCAACGCTAACGACCGTCAAACCTTTATTGAAGCGGTTGACAAGTATTACTCTAATGGCGAGCTCGATCAGCCGAGAAATGCGGATATCAAAAAACTTTACAATGCGATCAAATCCGTCGATACTATTGCAAACTCGCTTGACGAAAAAATGCAAACCGAATTTGCTGTTGCAAAGGAGGACGGAACCTACGATGTTAAATACGACGAGGGCATCAAGTTCTTTGATTCCTATAAAGTAGATACCGATATCGAAAAGGGTCTCATGGAATATTACAAGTTCATGCTCGCTTATTATGCAAACAAGGACAGCAAGACGGCTCTCGGCTTTATAGACAACGCATATAAAAAGTCCGGCGAATACGGATATCTGTATCTCCAAAACTACATGGGAATGGCATGGCAGTATAAGGAATACGACAAGGTGCTTGAGCTTTCCAAGATCGCAACGAAGCTCAATGTAAACGATGCGTCGGCATATTATTACGCAGTTAAGGTTTATATCGAAAAGAACGACTTTGATTCCGCCGACAAGATGTGTGAGGAAATGCACAAGGCAAATCCCGACGGAATTGATTATTACAGCACAAAGGCTGAGGTTCTCCGCCGTCAGAACAAGCTCGACGAGGCGATTGAAATTTGCCGCAAGGGTATTGTTGCTGGCTCGGATTCCGAGATCTACCGTCAGCAGGCTATAGCATACCTCCTCAAGAGCGACAAGGAGAATGCACTTGAAGCAATCAAGCAGTCGTACGAAATCGCTGTTCAGAACCGACAGCTTTCAATCGAGACGGCAAACACTGTTGCTCTCATCTGCTTCATCTGCGACGACACAACGACCTATGAAGAGGTTGAAGCGATGTTCAAGCAGAGCGGACTGGAGTTCAGCGACTCTGTTAAAAAGTGTATCAAGGGTGACATAACCTTTGAAGATATATTCATGAAAGGATCGGGTGAGATATCATGACAATAGTTTATGTAATTACAAAGTATATCACCGTTATCGGCTCGATTCTTAAAGGCTTCTGGGAGCATCTTTTCTGCCGAATCCTCGGCGTTCCCGTTTCCGACGCCCGTTATCTTCAGGCAACGGAGCTGTGCGGTCACGTTGAGCACGACTTTACAAAGACTAAGGCGGTCACGTTCTTCATCAACTATCTTCCCGGCATGATGAACCGTCTTTTCGGCTACGGCATGGTCGTCGGCGGATATCTCGGTCTTTTCTATATGAAAGCAGGCACGGACACGGTTGCATTTTGGTTCTGCGTTGCGCTCTATTATATCGGCGTTTCGCTGCTGTGCAACAACGCCCCGCTCTATGAGGACGCTCTCAACAATTGGGATCTTCTCTACGGCAAGGGACAAAAGGCAAATATCTTCGCAAAGATTTTCGCTTTCATTCCGTCAGTTTACTTCATCGTTTCGGCATGGCTCGAAAAGAACGGCCTCAGCCTCCTCATTTGGATCGCCCTGACCCTCGTAGGAATTTTCGCCCTTTGATTTGAACAAATAAGTAAAATCATTGCATTATTGCTTGGCACATAAATACACCCCGAAAGAAATACTTTCGGGGTGTATTGTTATATTCTTTTAAAAACCTCTTGAATCAGCTTTTGGGAGAAATTGTCTTTATCCTTTGTCATTTCTATCAGTTCAGCTCGTTTTTTCAGCGAGTTTACCATTTCCGAATCGGTGCAGCCGTTGACCGAACGGATAAGCTTGACGGACTCAGCAGCTAAAAACATAAGACATATCAGCGAAAACGCAAAGATACGGGTATCTTTGATTGCCAATCCCAGAATACAACCGAAAATCCAAAGCGGTAAAAGAAAAATCAGCAAAATCTCTATCAGCAAGAGCTTCCTTTTCATCTTCAAATAGCTCGGAGCAAAAAACTCGGCTTTTTCAACATCTGCGTAATCGTTCGGAATCACGGTCACAAGCTTTATCGGGCAATCGCATTTACACGAGCAATCAACCAATTCAATAATCTCATCGCCGTTTTTAACCGAAAGTGACAGGTTAAACGGTAAAATCAATTCGGCGTGATCCTCAGGAAAGCTTGTCGCTTTTACAGACGGGAAAAAGCTGAATTTTACCTTTGGCTGGCGGCAAACAAAAATACGAATATCAATATTCCCATTAGAGTTTTCGAGTTTGATTTTGTCCGAACGGTTCAGCTTATGCTTTGAACCGTTATGCTCAATCAAAAGATCATAGCTACTTTTGTTGAGGATCTTCATATTATTCTCTGTGCCACTTTACGCCCTGAGCAGTATCCTCAAGGACGATTCCCTTGGCTTTCAGCTCGTCACGGATACGGTCTGCCTCAGCCCAATTTCTGTCCTTACGGGCCTGTGTTCTCTGCTCGATAAGAGCTTCTATCTCGTCGTCAAGGCTTTCCTTTTTACGGTCATAAACAAGGCCGAGAACTCCCGCGAGCTCGTCGAATACCTTTATTGCTTCCTCGACGGAGCCCTTGTTTGCGTTTGCGGCAATAACGTTTGAGTTGATGTCACGGACAAGCTCAAACAAAGCGGCAATAGCGTCGGCTGTATTGAGATCGTCGCTCATTGCGTCGATGAACTGCTGACGGCGCTTGTCAAACATTGCGAGAAGCTCGTCGCTCACTGCTCCGTTCTCTGCCTTTTCAAGTGCAAAATCAAGACCGTCGCGGCAATTATAAAGACGAACAAGCGAAGCCTTGCACTGCTCGATAATGTCGGTGCTGTAGTTGATGGGGCTTCTGTAATGCGATGAAATCATAAGGAAACGAATCGGCTCGTAACCGTATTTTTCTGCAACATCTCTTACGGTGAAGAAATTACCGAGCGACTTTGACATTTTAACATTATCAACGTTGATATAGCCGTTGTGCATCCAATAATGTGCAAACGGAACGCCGTTGCAGCACTCGCTCTGTGCGATCTCATTCTCATGATGAGGGAAGATAAGATCCTGTCCGCCGCAGTGGATATCAATTGTCTTGCCGAGGTAGCGTCTTACCATTGCCGAGCACTCGATATGCCAGCCCGGTCTGCCGTGACCCCACGGTGACTCCCAATACGGCTCGCCCGGCTTTGCACTCTTCCAAAGTGCAAAGTCCATCGGCTCTTTCTTGACTTCGCCGACCATAATTCGGGCGCCTGCTTCGAGATCCTCAAGCGGCTGATGTGAAAGCTTGCCGTACTCCTTGAACTTGGAGGGGCTGAAATACACATCACCGTCAACGGCGTAGGCATAGCCCTTGTCGATAAGCGTCGAAACGATATCGATGATCTCGTCAATATTCTCCGTTGCCTTCGGATGAACCGTTGCTTCACGGACATTCATGCCCTTAACGTCCTTCCAGAATTCCTCGATATATTTCTCGCTGACCTCCTTGTAGGTCAGACCTTCCTCGTTTGCACGCTTAATAATTTTATCGTCAATATCCGTAAAGTTCTGAACAAATCTTACGTCATAGCCGATATACTCAAGGAAGCGGCGAAGAACGTCAAAAACGCAAAGCGGTCTTGCGTTGCCGATATGAATAAAGTTGTAAACAGTCGGGCCGCAGGCATAAATTTTAACCTTGCCCTCCTCGATTGTTTTAAGCTCTTCCTTGCTTCTTGTGAGAGTGTTGAAAATCTTCATTTATTTGTCCTCCAATTTCTTTTTAAGCTTTTCAATTTCGCTCTGCAATCTGCAAAGCTCCTGGGAAACGGGATCCGGAATATGAATCTGATCAAGATCCTGAACTCTTTCTCCGTTCCTGCGAACAACTCTTGCCGGAACGCCGACAGCCGTTGAATTCTTCGGTATTTTATCGAGAACGACCGCACCTGCGGCAATGTTCGTATTGTCACCGACAGTCACGGGGCCGAGAATTTTCGCGCCTGCACCTATCAGCACATTGTTGCCGATGGTCGGGTGACGCTTGCCGATGTCCTTACCCGTACCGCCGAGGGTCACGCCCTGATAAACCGTAACGTCATCGCCGATTATTGTTGTTTCTCCGATAACCGTGCCCGTGCCGTGGTCTATGAAAAATCTTCTGCCGATCTGTGCGCCGGGGTGAATTTCAATTCCCGTTTTCCGCACACAATGCTGAGAGATCATTCTCGCAATAAAAAACATGTTGTGGTTATAAAACCAATGTGCTTTCCTGTGGCTTCGTATCGCCTTGAATCCGGGATAAAGCAGCATGACCTCAATCGCCGAGGTTGCCGCCGGGTCACGCTCACGGAAGCACTTTATATCCTCTTTTATTCTTTCAAACAATAAAAAGTCTCCTTTCAAGCAACCGCAATCTACGGTCACTTAACAGATCGGAGCCGAAAATTAAAGCCTCCGCCGCACACAGTGCGACAGAGGCGGTTTTTCCGCGGTTCCACTCCGACTTATAACTTTCTGTCCTGTAACGGGGACAACCGCACAGAGATACTTGCCTATGCTTTCCCTCTGCGTGCTGGCGGGTGCATTTCGTCCGAACTTTCACAAGAGGCTTTCACCGTTATACCTCACTCTCTGCTGTGTCCGTTTTGGGTTACTTCTCCCGATAAACGCATTTTTCATGTGTCATTATATCACAAAATTAAAACAAATCAATATCTTTTTAGAAATTGCCGCCGTTCCAGCCCCACATTTCAACCTCTTCATACTTAATATACACGTTTGAAGCGTCAATATTGAGAACCTCACCGAAAATTTCGCAGATTTTCGCTGTCAACTTGTTGGACTGAGAATAATCTATTCTGCCGAAAACCTTAACCTCAACATAGGCGATCGGGTTGGAATTATCGCCCTGAAAATAGAGGTGACATTTATCCTCGAAGCTGAGCATGAGCCATCGCTCACTCTTGCCCGAGAGAATTGAAATCGCTTCGCCGAGCTTTGATTTAAGCGTAAGCTCCTGCTCGGGAGAAATTGTAACATTTGTCTTTGTCGAAATCATCGGCATAATAAATCATCCTTTCATCATTGATTTTATTTTGTTTCTTATAAGCCTTTCGCCCTCGTCGGCGTCATTGACATTAAGAACAGCCTTTTCCATCGGGCACATATCAGTTCCCGAACGGTTAATGATGTGATCTGCCTTTTTATCATATGTCAAAACCGTCTTTTTATCACTAAGATATGCAATTGCATATTCGCTTGTTACCCTTGCATAAATTTCCGATACGCCGTATTTGCAGAGAAGCATTGCCGCCGCCTTACCTATAACACGGTCGGCGACCGAAGCACCCTTGAAGAATTCGGGATCTGTGTCAATTTTTTCGATAATGGGAGCAACTCCCCTTTTCTCAGAGGTATATATCCCCTTTTCGCCGACTGCGGCAAAGGTTATTTTGCCATCAAGAAGATTTTTTGCTTTTTCTGTCTCTTTCAATTATTAAACCACCCTTTTGCGCCGCATAGATAATCGGAGGAATTACAAGCATCTGAAGTCCGATGCCGTAAACACCCTTGACGGTCGCAGTCACTGCGGCAATCGCTCCGCCGCATTTAATATTTAATAAGTTTGCCGCAACAAATAGCATTGCAGCATAGAAAAGCCTGCCTGCAAGCATTGAAATAACAAGCGTTACCAATCCGCCGAGCTTTTTATTCCCGAGCTCTGCGTTGTGATAGAGCAGTCCGCTGACGAGTCCGTAAATTGCAAGCTCGCCAATCATAAACGGCAGTCTCGGCGTGCCGGGCATACCCGTCACAAAATGACTGATGATCGGAGTAAGCATACCTATTATAAAGCCGTAATCTCCGCCGATTACGAAGCCTGCCAAAAGCACGGGAATGTGCATCGGCAAAAAGACCTCGCCTGCCTGCGGAATTCCCGTCAGGTGAAAAAGCTGCGGCAGGATTATTCCGAAAGCCAGCATCAGCGCACCGGCTGTCAATCGCTTGGTTGAAGTTTTCCTTATCATAAAAAATCCTTTTAAAAAACAAATTACTCTTATATTTTACTTCATTATTTCCGAATTTTCAACCTCATTATGAATATCGGCAATATTTTTCTTGAATTTCAATTTCACATATGTTATGATAGTTTTATTCATGAAGATGAACTGAGGGATAATATGGTTGCGGAAAAAGAAAAGACCGAGAAGAAGGAGACGGCTCAAAAGCCTGTTAAAAAAATCGAAAAATACATTTGGTTTTTAGCCTCTGCCGTCATTGCGGCGGTCGGAGCTGTTTGTCACACCAATGAAATAAAATTTAACATCTGGGTCAGCGTCGTTTATTCGGCTTTCCTGCTGTTTACTATAATAATGGCGGCTCAGCGCACAAGCATTGAACGCTTTGGCTATGCCGATGAGGACTCGCCGACAGCCGACAAAATGAAATATGCCCTGACCTCGATTCTCTATTACATATTTATCATAATCGCAGTCGCCTATGCGTTCCTTGCGCTCTGGGTATCGGGCGTATTCTCAATATAATATAAATCTAAACCCGCCAAACGGCGGGCTTTATTTTTTCTTTATTTTTCGGAAACAATATCAATAATATCTCATGACAGCAACGACCTTGCCGAGAATTTCACATTCATCGACAATGATCGGCTCATAGGTATCATTCTCCGGCTGCAAGCGGTAATGACCGTTCTCCTTATAAAATGTTTTGCAGGTCGCTTCATCCTCAATGAGGGCAATGACGATCTCTCCGTTGCGTGCGAACGGAGTCTTTTCTACAATTACAAGATCGCCGTCAAGAATTCCGGCATTTATCATACTTTCGCCCCTGATGTGCAGACCGAAAAGCGGCTTGTCTCTCGTAACCGTACCCGTGTACGGAAAATAGCCCTCAACCTCTTCAACGGCGAGTATCGGCGCACCTGCGGTAACTGTACCGAGAATCGGAACCTGAGTAACATTCTCCGCCTGACCCATTATTCTGATAGAACGCTTCAAGAGCGGGTCACGCTGAATATAGCCCGCCTCCTCAAGCGCATCAAGGTTAGACTGCACGGACGAGGTGGATCTGAGACCGACCGCCGCACCGATTTCACGAACCGAAGGAGGAATACCGTCGGCGCTGCGCTGAACGAGAAATTCATATATTTTACGCTGAGTTTCGTTAATAGACATAGGCTCAACCTTCTTTCAAACTTTGTGCAACTGTATTATAACACATATGTTCGGAAAAAGCAAACATTTGTTTGGCAAAAAATATAGAAAATTTCTCTTTATTTTTTTAAAATTTTGTGCTACAATTATATAAATGAATAGATTTGAGGTCGAATATGGTTAATTTTTGGAAAAAAACAGCATTTTTCATGCTTTCTCTTATATTTCTTGCTACACTTTTGTCATCGTCGGTGCTTGCAGCCGATGCTGCGGACATTGCAAACAGCTTTTCCGACGGCAAAAAAAATATAATTTGCATCGCTCACAGGGGCGATTGGCACAGCTTTCCCGAGAATTCGACAGAAGCGGTCAACGCCGCCGCAGAGTATGACACCGTGTCCGTCGATATACGCCTGACCTCGGACGGCAAGCCCGTTCTTATGGCAGACGAAACGGTTGACAGAATGTTAATCGACGGCGAGGGCAAATCTGTTTCGGGTAATATTTCTTCCTTTACTCTTGCTCAGCTCAAAGAGCTTTATCTGAGAGAGAGCAACGGCGGAACGGATAAGAAAAGAACAGACTGCCGTATCCCCGAGCTGAAAGAGATTTATGAAACAGCCGGCGGCAGAACGGCAATTATGCTCAACGTTCAGGAAAATGATTTTAAAGCGGTTTACGATTACGTCAAAGAGCTTGGCAAACTTGACGAAACGGTTTTCAGAATCAACGCAAAGTCCAAAAAGATAATTGAGCTGACAAAAGACCTTGATGACGTTAACGTAACGGGCAACTATCAGGGCAACATCATTTTCCTTGCCACATCGGCGGTCAAAGAATGTTTTGCAAATAATATTTATACAATAGAAATGGGCAGTACCAACGGCAACGGTGTTCTTTACGACAATTTTCTTATGAAGCGCTTTGTCGGCAACAAGAGAGCCATGGTCTCGATGGTAAACGGCAGATGCGGAAAACGAGCCGACAACGAAACAGGCTGGGACGACCTTATTTCACGAGGCTACAGCGTTATCGAAACCGATTTCCCTGCCGAGCTGACCGAATATATAAGAAAATCCGAGACGGCGGCAACCGATCTCGAAAAAAATATTGATATTTATGCCGATACCGAGCTTTCACCCTATACGAGTGAGAGTGAAAAAGCCTTTTCCTCCGCTCTTTCGGCGGCGAAAGACACGCTCAACGGTACAGCATCTTTCTCCGAGCTTACGGACGCACGCTCGGCGCTGCAGTCGGCACACGACTCGCTGACGGTCGGCGAGAAGAAAACCGTTACGCTTAAATTCAAATTCACTCCCGGCAGAATTATCGCCGTAGTTCTTTGTGCGGCGGCATTTACGGTCGGCACGCTTTATTTAAGAAGTAAAAGGAAAACAACCGCCTGATACGCGGTTAAAATAGGAGGGAACACACATGGAAATCAAAGAAAAGATCCGTCTTCCTCGTGCGGATTATCCCGAACAGGTCGGAATTTCGTCCAAAACAATATCCGAGCTCATCGAGGATTTCCGTGCACAAAACATTGAGGTTCACAGTATAATGATTTTGAGGGAGGGCAAGGTAGCCTACGAAACATGGGCTGCGCCCTATTCGCCCGAATACCCTCACATGATGTATTCTGTAAGCAAGAGCTTCACGTCAACTGCGGTCGGCTTTGCCATTGAGGAGGGCTTGATGACGCTTGAAACAAGACTCATTGACATCTTTCCCGAATACAAGCCGAAAATCAAGGACGAAAATCTCGAAAAGCTGAATGTCCATCACTTGCTCTCGATGCAGTCGGGCAAAAATGTCAGCGTTTTCTCGGACAAGGCGAAGAATCATTGGATCAAGGACTATTTTGACTCTGCGTGGAAATTTTCGCCCGGCGACGGTCATTGGCAGTACATAAGTGAAAATCAGTACATGCTCTGCGCTATGCTGACGAGAATAACGGGAATGTCGGTTGTGGAATTTCTCACTCCGAGGCTTTTTGAACCGCTCGGAATTGATGTTCCGTTCTGGGAGCATGACATTGACGGAATCGAAGCAGGCGGCTGGGGACTTTATCTCAAAACCGAGGATCTTGCAAAATTCATGTATTGCTATCAGCAGCACGGCATGTTCAACGGCAAGCAGGTAATCCCCGAAAAATGGACCTATCTTGCACAGAAGCAACAGGCAAATAATTCGCCGTTCACCAACGTTATTGACAGCCAGTGCGGCTACGGCTATTGCTTCTGGCGCTGCGGCGGAATTAACGGCTACAGAGCCGACGGAATGTTCTCGCAGTTCGGAATTATCTCAAACGAAGACGACATTGTTTACGTCATGACGGCAGGTGAAATTAACGAACAAAAAACAAGAGACTGCATTTGGCGCCACTTCAACAAGCTCATCATTGAGAATGACGGCGAACCGACGCCCGAAATCAAGCCCGAGCTCGGTGCTCTGCCCGATGACCTTGAGGCAAGAGAGCACAGCAGCTTTGAAAAAGCTCTTGAGGGCAAAAAAATTGCCATGCAGATAAACCCGATACTTAATGCGGCAGGCTTCCCGTTCAGTATGCTTCCGATTCCTATCGTTTATATGTCGGGCGACAGAGCAGGAAATGTTGACAACATTGTTTTTCATTTTGAAGGCGACACCTGCACAATGACGTGGGACGAGGGCGACGAGCATAACACCATTCTCTGCGGAATGGACGGTAAGGCACGAACAAGCCCGATAACACTCGCAGGAATGAATTTCACTGCATTTTCAACAGCGGCATGGCTCGACGAGAACACCCTCGAGGTGCACATGCGCCCTGTCGGCGGAATATGTATGAGAAAAATCAAGCTCAGCTTCAACGGACATATAGTTACACTCCGTCCGTCAAGCCAGATGCCGATAAGCGCAATGGCAGACTCGTTGGCGCAGGACGTTGATTCATTCTTCCCGCCGATACTTCATAAATTCGGACTGGTTGCTTTTGATCAGCTCCCCGGAATAATTGACGCACCTATACTCGGAAGAATCAAATAAAAAAGCAGAAAATAGCCCCGGAGAGAATAAAAATAAATAATCTTTTATTCGAGGTGACAATAATATGGATGATAAAATGTACTATATAATTTTTGCCATATTGCTTGCAGCTTTGGCAATTGTTATTCCGTTTTTCCTTAAGGCGGAGCAACCGAACCCGTGCAAAAAATCGCTTGTTCTTAAGCAGACCTGCTCAACTTTATTTCTCGTGAACGCTCTTATCGCCGGGCTTATCGGCGATTTCACAAGATATGCGGCGTTTATGTTTGTGGGACTCTGCTTCTCATGGCTCGGAGATTATCTTCTCCATGTCAACCCCGCCCCGGGATTTTTCGTTGCGGGACTTTCATCGTTCCTTGTAGGTCATGTTTTCTACACGATTGCCTATTGCAAGGCGTTTAAAGTTTTGTTCCCCGACACGCCTCTTGTTACTGTGCCGGAATTGATAATCTACATAATTCTGGTCATTGCCGCTCTGCTTTCGGCAATATTCATGGTCAAAATCGAGCTCGGCAAAATGCTTGTTCCCTGCTGTCTCTATGCGGCAACGATTGCGGCAATGTCCGTCAAGGCTTTTGCTCTTGCAATCACAATAATGAAATCCGGCAGTCTCGTTGAAGCCCCGATTTTTACGGGAATTCTTCTTATGCTCGGCTCATCGTTATTCATGATTTCCGACTACACGCTTTCGATCCTCACCTTTAAAAAAGGTGTCGAGAAGCACGGCGCACTCAGACAGGTAAATATCTGGACATATTTCTACGCTCAGATGTTCCTCGGCGCTTCGATTTTCTTTATTTCAACCTGATATTTTAATAATCATTACAGCCGCATTAAGCACAACGTTTAATGCGGCTGATTTTTTCTTTTAGGAGATAGGGGCTTTATGCTTTGCCGTTTCGGTCAAATCTTTCCCTTAGATTTCCCCCCTGCAAAGCATTGCCCTACCCCGACAAGCGGGCTTTCATCATATAAAAACCGTTTTACCGACTCTTTCCTACCTTCTTTTACTTTCTCTTTCTCAAAGCTGTATTTCACTTTCTCTATTATATCAATACGAGGTCGATGCTCATTTACAGCAGGCTTTTCCGCACTCACAAGCGTTATTATATCATCTGAAAATCACTTGTCCATAGACTCAACTCAATCTTAATCGGTTCTTAATTAAATCTTAAGCAAATCTTAAGATTTGACCCTTTTATTTTGCCATTAAAAAACGTGTCTGAGCCGAAAGTGCCAAGACACGTTTTTATTGCAATTTGTGCGGTATTGCCTAAATTATTGCTCCATCTGCTTGCCGATGAACGAAGCCGCCACCTGCGCCAGCTTAGTCTCGGTCGGGGAAATTTTTGACCCATCGCTCCAAAGGAACACCACTGCGCCGAGAATATCGCCGTTGCCGATTATCGGCATTGCGATTGATGCACCGTAATCAATGCCATCAATGGGATACATCTGTTTGTCACGATCACCTGTATAAAGCTGTCTCGATTCCATAACGCTCTCCAGCTCGGAGCTGATACGCTTCTCAAGAAAATCCTTTTTAGAAACGCCTGCGCAGGAGATAACATGGTCTCTGTCACAAATCAAAACGGGCGTGGTAACGCTTCTGTAAAGCACATCGGCGAAATGCTCCGTCACATCGGAAATTTCGCTTATCGGCGAGTATTTTTTAAATATAACACCGCCCTCTGTGTCGGTAAAAATTTCCAGCGGAGCACCCTCCTTGATATGCATGGTGCGACGGATTTCTTTCGGAATGACCACACGTCCGAGGTCGTCGATTCGTCTTACAATTCCGGTTGCTTTCATATATTATTCTCCTCTTTGATGACCGCCGAACGGTCTTTTTATCGTTTGCAAAAATAGTGTTCGCCTTATTTTGTTTTTTATGCCGTCGTAATTGCAAAAAAGACGAAAAAGAGTTATAATATAGAAAACTTTTCGGAAAGTGCAATTTATTTATTGCTTAATGTGCTTTTCAAAAGACGGTCTGCGGCTTTGTGCACTTTCAAGAACCGCCTGCTTCAGATCGTCACGGTAATTAAGCAGGGCAAACGCCTGATTTTTTCTGAATTTTAAAGGCAGAGAGCTGTCACAGACATTGTTTTCAAGATCCTTGATTCGCTGTTTCAGATATTCTTCTGTCGTCATAAACATCACCGTTTATATTTTTTGCAAAACAAATGAGGTTATTAAATGCAAGTACAGGAAGATTTGAAAAAATTTTTATTTGAAAGCGGAGTTGCGGACGTCGGCTTCACCTGCGTTGATGACGGACCGTTCGGAGAAAAAAGCTATGCGATGAGCATTGTCGTCAAGCTCTCCGATGCGGTCATTGACGAGATAACCGACGAGCCGACTCATTCGTATTTTCACCACTACAGAACCGTTAACGCATTTATCGACCGCACGCTTTTGCAATGCGGCTTTATTCTCGAAAAGTACGGGTATAAATATATTCCTATAGGAGCGTCGCAGAGCGTCAACAAGGACGGCTGGAATTATTGCGGAAGATATTCCCATAAAAAAATTGCCACGCTTTCGGGGCTCGGCGGAATAGGTAAAAATTGCCTTTTCCTTCACAAAGAATACGGACCGAGGGTACGTCTCGGCACACTTTTTACCGATTGTCCGTTTGAAACGGAGCCGCACGAATATTTTTCGCCGTGTATCGGCTGCGATTTGTGCGAAAAGGCTTGCCCATCGGGTGCCATTCGTGGTAAAATGTGGACTGTCGGCATGGAGAGGGAGGAATTTTTTGACCCCGAGAAGTGCAGCACTTATATGAAAAAGAAATTTCAACATATCGGCAGAGGCGCAGTCTGCGGCATTTGCATGAGAGTCTGCCCTGCCGGAAGGAGAACGAACAATGGACGATAAAAAAATTGCGAGAATAAACGAGCTTTCGGCAACGGCGAGAGAACGTGAGCTGACCGAGGAGGAGCATGCCGAACGCGCACAGCTCAGAGCAGAATACGTTGCGGCATACAAGCAGAGCCTTGTTAATCATCTGAACAACGTTAAAATTGTTGACGATAAGGGCAACAAGACTCCCCTGCGTAAGAAAACGGAGAAGAAAAATGAAAAACACTAAGCTTTACGCAGTCGGCATGGGCGTTCTTGCCATGCTTGCCGTCATTGCAAGAATTGCTGACAGGCAGCTTGCACAGTTGCTTTTTAAAAGCGGAAATTTCATCGGCGGACTTTGCGAAATCGTCGGCGGAGCGATTCCGTTTGTACTTTGTGCTTTTTGCTTTGCTGCGCTGATGTTCTGCCGCCATACGAGAACAACGCGGACAAAGAATAAAATACTTACCGTCGTTTTCGGTACGGCAACCTTGCTTTCATCTGCGGCGGCGGTATTTATACCCATGCGTGACGTTTCGGAAAAGAATTATTATGTTATGGCAGGCACGGCGGCGGTACTTACAGGATTATTTATATATCTCGGCGCAACTCTCTTCCAAAATACGTATCAGAAAATGCTGATGACAAAGCACGCCAAGATTGGATTGATTGCCTCGGCAGTTTCGGTTATTATCTGCTTTGCGGCATCGTTTATCCCTCAAAGAGCTTCATATTCGGCGCTTCAAGTCTCCATGGAAAAATTCGGAGATTACAACTCACCCGAAGCATTCGTACCGTTTCTTGCCCTTTCGGGTATCGGTGCGTCATTGGTGATCTGGACAGTTTGCTTCACGGATATTTTCCCGAAGCTTAAATTCAGCAGGAAGCTTTTTATTGCTTTCTCCGCCGTTTTTGCCGTCGCAATGCTTCTCGGCTCGGTATCAAGCGGCGATACATACGCGTCCGAATTTATTTACGGTCTTGCCGTTGGATACACATGCCTTTTCTTAACCTCAACTTTTGTTGAGAAAAAGGAATAATTTTACATTTTAACCATTTTGTAAATTGAAGAACCGAATCCTCAATGCTATTATAGCCTTGCAGACAGAGTTCTGACTAATTACAAGGAGGCCAAATTCATGGAAGCTCTTGAATCCTTGCTTGAGCAGATCCTCGCTTTCATCAGCGATTTTGATTTTAATGCGTTCCTTGAAAGCATTAGAAATCTGTTCATCAATCTCTTATAAGATACAATTTAGCGAACGAAATCAATGCTCCTTAACGGGGGCATTGATTTTTTTGTTGACTTTATTATTCTTCTATGGTATTATAGACACGCAGATGGAAATATCTGACACTTGAAAAGGAGGATAACAAAATGGAAGCTATTCTTGCTTTTGTACAGGAGCTCCTTACACATCTTAAGGAATTCGACGCAGCAGCCATCATTGAGATCATCAAGAACTTCATCGCAGGTCTTGCATAATTTTCAAAAATGTGCCCCGTTTCATAATGAAACGGGGTTTTTAAATTTTAAAACCGCCTGTCAATTCGGCAGACGGTTTGTTTTTTAATATAAAATGCTCTCTGTGGGTTTGATATTCATTATGCTGATGATCTCGGAAACGGTTTTTTCAACGTTATCCGTAACCTCTACCTTGATATCGGCAAGGAACTTATAAATCGGCGTTCGCTCCTCATCGAGGCGCTTGAGCGCTTCAAAATTCCTTATCAGCGGAACGTCATCAAATTTCAAGCCGCTGAGCTCACGGGTAAGCCATACGACATAGCCGTTCTGACGGATATAATACTGATTTTCCTTGCTGAGTATCGCTCCGCTTTCGCATGCAATGACCTGTCCGCCGTTGCGTGTTATTTTTTTAAGCGTCTCCGTTTCAAGCTCACGGTAATATCTTTCGCCGTATGCCATATAAACCGTTGAGAGCGGAACTCCCGCCTTCATCGAAATGAGCCTTTCTACGTCAATGCACGGCCTGCCGAGCTTGGCGGCAATAACCTTGGCAATCGTCGTTTTCCCGCAGCCGGGGAGACCTACAAGAATAATATTCTTTCTGCGGTCGCTCATCGTCTTGTACGTTGTTCTGATAAGCTCGTCGTCTGGCTCGATTCTGCCGAACTTGAGCTCGGTCTGATACGCCTGCGCAACAAGCATGGAGAGTCCGTCGGAATTTGGGATATCCCTGTCCTCGGCGTCGCAGATAAGACGAGTCCTTCTCGGATTATAGATAAGCTCCATAACGCCGCAAAGCCTCGGGAAACGGTCAAGCTCGATGAATTTCATTCCGTTGTTCGGATACATTCCGTTGGCTGTGGTGTTGATTATTATATCAACCTCGTCATGATTGTAAAAGTCCTCCGACTCCTCGATCTCCTGCCTCGAAACGGTAACGATATCCTTTGCGCCGAGGTCTTTTATAACAGCCTGAACCGTCAAAGAGTCGCTGCCCGTTCCGAAAACAAGCACGTTCTTTCCCGAAACGTCAATGCCGCACTTGTTTATCATGAAGCAGAATCCGAAATATTCCGAATTGTCGCCTATAAGCTTTCCGTTTTCATCAACAACAATTGTATCGACACTGCCGATTTTCTTCGCCGACTCCGTTATAACGTCGCAGTATTTCATAACATCTTTCTTATAAGGGAAGGTCACATTGATTCCGGCAAAGTCGCGCTTTTCAAAGAAAGCGTCAAGCTCGTCGGGCTCAAGCTGAAAAAGATCATATCTGTTGTTTCCCAGCTCCCTGTGAATTTCCGGAGAAAGACTGTGGAGAAGCTTTCTTCCTAACAAGCCGTATTTTTTCATTATTCATGCCCTCCGTCTTTATCTTTTTTCCTGTTTTTTATTCCTGCCGAACAGCCTGCCGCAACAGCGGCAACCGTTGCCGCGGCACCCAACACCAGCATTAGTTTCTTTCTTCTGTTATTTATTTCAACGTCGCCGCTTATGCCCGAATCTATAACTACCTGAGACATCTCATCATCGCTATCGCTGTCATCATTTTCGCCTTTATCGGTTTTTGATTTCTTCGGTTTCGTTGTTTTATACTTCGTTGTCTTTATCTTAGTGGTTTTGACCTTTGTAGTTTTCACTTTGGTCGTCCTAACCTTGGCCGTTTTCTCTGCCGATGTCTTTTTGGTGGTCTCATCCGGATCATCTACAGACTCTTCGTCCTCGGTAATATCAACATTGTATGTATTCGACTTTACTCCGTTGGTATCAATCACGTTTACACTCATGATTACATTCTCCGGAATTCCGCTCTTTATACCTACCGTTGTTTCCAGCAAAACATTCTTGCTGTGGACATCATGGAGCTCATCCTCAAGCTCGGCGAAATAAACATTGTTATTATACTCCGCCGTGCCGTCACACATCACCTTTATGCTGCCCATTCCGTTAAAATTCATTATCACGCCGCAGGACTCAATATCGCTGAATTTCTCAAATTCAAGCGTGAATAAAAGATAAATGCGGTTTATACTGCGGTCATATTTCACCTTGACCGCCGCAAAGCAAAGATCGCTGTTTGATTCCTCGCCTGCCTCAAGAAACGGACAAAGCTTGGCATCCTCCCACAGTGCATTATCGGAGATTGCGAAAGCTAACGAAGCCGATGAACAGAGAATGGCAGAAATCGTTATTAAAACAATAACTATTTTAAAGACCCTGCACATCTCCATCCCTCTTTTTCAGTTAACTTTTATTGTAATGATTTCAAACGGTTTCGCCGTGAAGCTTACGGAATTATTCTCAACCGTCAGCTTTTCAACATCTCTTTCGAGAAGATCGCAAACAGCCGCTTTCTTAACATCAAAACCGAATTTAAGCGTTACATCGGTTCTCTTGTTGTAGCTCTCATAGCCGCGAACAATAATATCATCGCCGTTTTCCGCCTTCTTGATTGTTTCAATAATGAAATTATCCTTGTCGCATGAAACAAACGAATACTCCTCGGGGAACTTGCCTTCCTGCTTCTCTATCGGGAAAGCCTTGAGCGGATTATTTATCTCATAAGCAAGCTGAACTGTACCTGCGTCCCTGTAATTGCCCACATGTGGGAACAATGAATATGTAAAATCATGCTCACCCTTGTCCGCGTCGGGATCGGGGTGGGTCGCACACTTGAAAAGCGAAAGCTTCATTGTGCCGTTGTCAACATTGTAGCCGTACTTGCAGTCGTTGAGGAGGCTCACACCGTAGCCGTAATCGGAAATATCCATATACTTATGTCCGCAGACCTCAAACCTTGCCGCATCCCAGCTTGTATTCTTGTGCGTCGGGCGCTCAACTGAGCCGAACTGAATTTCGTAGGTTGCCTTGTCGGAGTTTATATCAACATCAAACGCCGCCTTGACCATAATGTGCTCCTGATGCCAGTCGGCATGGGTATCAAATTCAATTCTTGCGCTGTTGTCGTAGAACCAAATTTTCTGACTGAACTCCGACTTGTAGAATTTTCTCTTTATACTGAAGCCGAAGCGTGCGCCCTCGTCGATAAACTCAACCGAGGAAACATCGTTTATCTCGTACTTCTTCTCCGTGTAGTAGTTTGAAAGCTCCCATGCGTCATAGGAATACGGGAGATCCTCAAACGCTTCGATATAGTTGGCTCTGCCGCCCTCACGAAGCACCTCACGGTCGTTTATCTTATCGTAAAGCCTTGTGATTACATATTCGTCATTGAATTCAACGATATAATTTGAAGTCTCAAGCCGCTTTCCGTCAAGCTTGTAAGCCGACTTGTATTCGTCAAGTTTAACTACCTTATATCCCTTGGCAGGTATTCCGTTCACACGGTAGGTCTTGCCCTCATAGTTAAGGAAGCCGTTATCCGTGAACGAATTCGAGTTAAAAACAACCACTCCGCCGTCGGTTTTGATATTCGATATTACGGTATTATATGCGTCGCTCTCCGCCTTGTGACCGATTGCGGCAATTTTCGCATAATCCTTGTCGCACTGCTCATAAACGGAGTGAATAGACGAGCCGGGGATTATGTCATGGAATTGGTTTAGAAGAATACACTCCCAGCCCTCATTGAGCTTCTCCTGCGGATAATCCGAGCCGAAAAGCTTGTGTGACATAGATGAAATCATCTCGGCATTCTGATAGAGAAACTCGCTCTTTCTGTTGTTTCTCTTGTTCTTCGCCTGAGATGTATATGTACCTCTGTGGAACTCGAGATAAAGCTCACCGACCCATTTCGGCAGTCTCTTGCTGCCCTCGGTCTTTTTCCTGAGCCTTTCGAGGAAATCGCCTGCGAACTCCCAATGTGGCTGAGGACAATTTGCAACGCCGTATTTGAGTCTTTCAAGCAATTCTATATTTTCTGTCTCGGGTCCGCCGCCTCCGTCACCGTGACCGAACGGCATCATGACCTCATTCGTAAGCTCCTTGGGCTCAAAACGGTCATATGTACCCCGGAGATAAGAAGCCCTTGTCATCGGGGTGTATGTTGAATGGAAGCCGTCAAATTCGCCCTTGTCGTTAAGCTCTTTGGCAGTCATGAAATATGAAAAGACCTCTGAGCCGTCAATGCCCTTCCACATAAATGCGTCATATGGCATTCTGTTCGTCTCGTTCCAGCCGATTTTTGATGTAACAAATTTATCAATGCCGCTTTTTTTCATGATCTGCGGCATGGCTGCGCTGTAGCCGAAAACATCGGGCAGCCAAATTATCCTGTTATCAACACCGAACTCGTCCTTGAAAAAGCGCTTGCCGAAAATTATCTGACGAACAAGGCTTTCGCCGCTCGTAAGATTACAGTCGGCTTCAAGCCACATTGAGCCCTCAAGCTCAATTCGCTTTTCCTTAACAAGCCTTTTGACCTCGGCATACATCTCGGGGCTTTCCTCTTTGAGGAACTTCAAAAGCTGCGGCTGGCTCGACATAAATTTGTAATCGGGATATTTTTTCATCATCTCAATAACGCTGCCGAAGGTACGCTGAACCTTTTCCCTCGTCTGGTCGAGAGTCCAGCGCCACGCAACATCAATATGAGTATGACCTATCACGCTGATTTTTATATCCTGATCGTGACAATACTTGCCGTAAAACTCCGTCATGAGATATTCGTTCGCCGCATCAACCGAGCGAAGAAACTCCTCCGACATCGGAGCGCACCAATTTATATAATTGATTGCCGTGTTGAGATATTCCCTTACATCGGCATATTCCTTTGTGCTCTCGTCCGTATAATAAAGAATTCTGTATGGTGCTTTGAGATTATAATAAAGCTTTTCAACCTCACGGTTAAATTCGCAAAGCTGAGCAAAGAAGTCAGTCCTTTTTCCCGACGGCTGAGAATAAGCGTAAATATGAACGTCGTAGGCTTCCTTATTGCCGTCAAGCTTAACATATCTGTGCTTTGTATCCATTCCTCGGATAAGCTTGCCGTCAAGATAAACCATGAACTGCGGTTCCCAATCCTCATCATGAACATCGGTCGAGGAAACATAAAGCTCAAGGTCCTTGCCTTTGAGCTCCTGCGGAATTTCAATGTGTCTGAAAAACCATCTGTGCTCCTCGGGTTTCATGCCCCAACGCTCGGTCTCACCGAATTCACGCCACTCGCCCTCGTCGAGCGACGGCACAGCATTGCCGCTCTTATAGCCGCATTCCGTTGTCAGCCAGCCGTTTATCGAAATTCTGACGGGCGTAATATATTTTTCAAGCTGATTGATTACTTCTCCGATTCTTTTGTCAAGGAAATTGTTCATTTGCCTCTCCTTAAATTAACTTATACAGTTTTTCTATTTCAGCCGATTTTGAAAAATCGGTGCTATTTATATTTTCAATTATTTTTTGTTGAAGCTCTTTATCGTTTATAAAATTTTTCAAGCCCTCGGCGCATTTTTTGTTTTCAAGCGAAACGATCACGCCGTCAAATCCGTCGTTTATCTGACTTGCCGCCGTGGCATAGTTTGTTATAGCAACAAGCTTTCCGAGTATCAGCGCTTCGTTGACTGTCACGGCGTTACCCTCGTAGCGTGACGGCTGAATATAGAAATCGCACGCCTTGAAGTATGGATACGGGTTCGTTTTTTTGCCGAGGAGGATGACCCTGTCCTGCATGCCGAACTCGGCGATTTTGCTTCTGATAAGCTCTTCATCAGCACCGTAGCCGATTATATACCACTTAACATTATCGAGCATCGAACAAATCTCGGGCACGTTGTCAAAATTTTTAGCGTCACAGAAACGTCCGACCGAAAGGAATTTAATAAAGCCGTCCTCGGGCATTTCGTCCGTCACGCCGAATTCATTCGCCTGCGCCTTAATGAACTCGGCAGGGTGAATATTTTCGATAACCTCTACTCTGTCGGAAAGCGACGGAAAGGTTTTTACAAAAGCTTCTTTTCCGCTCTCCGAAACGGCAATTATTTTGTCATATGCCGACCACATTTTAAGCTCTGAGTCAACATCAATTTCAACGAAGGAATAGTCCGTATGAATCCATGCGATTTTTTTCTTCGCCTTGGTTTTCTCCGCCGCAAAATAATGGGGCGTCAAAAAGCTTATCACAAGGTCATATTCCTTTTCTGATATCATCGGCATATGGCGCACGGTGTATTTGTGACTGTATTCGATAAACACACATTCACCGCTTTTGAAATTGTGCTCGGCGGCAAACTCCGCCGCCTTTTTCTTGCCCTCATACCTGCCGAGAGCAACACCGAACGCACCCTTTTTTATAACGTCGGCAAGCGGCACGGCGAGCGAAGAATACTTCTTGTTCTCGGGCAAAAGCTTGACCTTTTCGGGAATATATTGCATCAGCTCACCCGTATGGCGCAGGAGGAAAAGCTCGACATTATATTTATCATAGTCAAAAACATCGAGAAGCCCGAGTAACGCTCTTTCCGCCCCGCCCAGCTCCATACAATGGCTGACTATAAGCACATTTTTCATGCCGCACCTCCGATGCCGATTTCTAAAAACACAACCCGATTATATAAAAAATATTATACTAATTTAAAAACATAAAGTCAATGAATGATTCGACAAAATTCAAATTATTTTGCAATTTATGCCGAGTTTTAATCTTAAATTTGATATTTTTTTATTTATATGCTATAATTTTAAATATAAGCGACCGCAGATTATATAAGAGGTGATTCGATGGACAACAAAAAGCTTGAAAAATTTGCCGAGCTGATAAACAATTCTTCCAAGACGGTTTTCTTCGGCGGAGCGGGAGTTTCGACCGAAAGCGGAGTTAAGGACTACCGAAGCAAGGACGGACTTTACAACACCGTGCGTGAATACGGCGTTTCGCCCGAAACGATTTTAAGCCACAGCTTTTTTGTTTCAAAGCCCGATATTTTTTATGATTTCTATTATAAGTATTTTCTTGAAATAAACGTTGAGCCAAACACAGCGCATATTGTCCTTGCCGATATGGAGAAAAAGGGCAAGCTCTCCTCCGTCATAACGCAGAACATTGACGGACTTCATCAAAAGGCGGGCAGTAAAAACGTGCTCGAGCTACATGGAACTACAGCAGTTCACTATTGCATGGAATGCGGCAAGCCTTATCCGCTCGAGAAGCTGAAAGCTCTCAAGGGCAAGGTCCCTCACTGCGAAAAATGCGGCGGACTTGTTCGCCCCGAGGTCGTTCTTTACGAAGAACCTCTCAATGAAAGCGTAGTCGAAAAAGCAATCAGTGAGATCTCCACGGCAGATTTGCTCATCATCGGCGGCACATCGCTCGCCGTTTACCCTGCGGCGATGTATATTCGCTATTTCTGGGGCTCGCACATCGTGCTTATAAACAAAGGTAAAACCGACCTTGACTCAAATGCCGATCTCGTTTTCAGAGACAGTATCGGTCAGGTCTTGGGAAGCATAAAAGATAAAATTTAAGGAGGGTGATTTTTTGTTCAGAGAAATGAGACGAATCAGACAACAGCTGACAAAGGAAGAATGTGAGGAAATCCTCGTTCGCAGCAAAACAGGAGTGCTTGCCGTTTTAGGCGACGACGGCTATCCCTATACCGTACCGATAAATTATTACTACACGGACGGCAAAATTTATCTCCACTGCGCAAAAACGGGTCACAAGCTCGATGCCGTCAAAAAGGAACAAAAGGTTTCGTTCTGCGTCGTTGACCGTGACGACATTCTTCAGGAAAAATACACAACGCTTTTCAAGAGCGTCGTAGCCTTCGGCAAGGCGGAAATACTCACAGACGAGGACGAAATGCGCTCCTCTGTAACGGCACTCGCAGAAAAATACTGCCCCGACTGTCTTGACGGAATTCCGGCGGAGGTTGAGCGTGAATTCGGCATACTTTGCATGATAAAAATCAACATCGAGCATATGACCGGGAAGCAGGGCCGCGAACTCATTAAGGCAACGCCGCACGATTGATATTTACAAATTGCCTTAAATAATTGAAGGAGGAAATCCGATGAAAAATAAAGTTATCAGGTTAACTTCATTTATTCTGACGATAATTATTGCAATGAGCACAATTTTTTATACAGCGGCAATCGACGAAACGGGACAGGTCAAAATAACCGAGCCGACTCCCCTGCTCAATGAGGACGGCAGTCTCACTCAGCCGGGATATTGCTTCACCGAGCTTTATCAATACGACCGCAGTGCGATCAAAGCGAACAAGACCCGTATCAAGGAATGGGACTTTTATCAGATTTCCAACAGCCGCTATGTTATGCAGGTCACAATGGCAGATATCTCGCTCGGCGGAGCGGCAAATGTTACGCTCTTTGACATGCAGACTGGCAAAAGCTACAGTGCAGTCTCGCTCCGACTTCTGACCTTCGGCAAATTCGGCCTTTCCGAAACGGCTATGTCTCCGCAGACCTTTTCACGCCACAAGTTCGGATTTAATCTTGACGTGAACGTGACCGAGACTCAGCGCACTATCAAATTCAACGGCCGCACAGGCGGCAAACCTTTCACCGTTGATATTTCAATGGATATGTTCCCGAAACACGAGTACCTTGCAATGGCCCTCCCGTTTGGCGACAGAGACAGCAAAAAATTCTATTACAATCAGAAAATAAACTGCATGCCCGTAACGGGAACGGTTAAAATCGGTGATATGACAGTTGAATTTGACCCGTCGGATACCTTCTGCGTTCTCGATTGGGGTCGCGGAGTTTGGCCATATCACACCAATTGGTATTGGGGCAACGGCAGCACCAAGCTCGAAAACGGTGACATTTTCGGCTTTGAAATCGGCTGGGGCTTCGGCGATATGAGCGCCGCCACGGAAAACACGCTTTTTCTCAACGGCAAGGCTCACAAAATCGGCGAAATATATCTTGAAAAAGACGAGAACGATTGGATGAAGCCATGGAAATTCACCTCGTCAGACGGTCGTTTTGAGATGACGATGACTCCGTTCTATGATAACTACACAAAGTCAAGAGTTATCTTCATCGGCAACATCTGCCATCAGGTTTTCGGCAAATGGAACGGCACGGTCACGCTTGATGACGGAACGGTTCTTGAAATTAAGGACATGGTTGCATTCTGCGAGAACTCGGACAACATGTGGTAAGGAGAAAACACAGTGAAGAAAAAAAGAAAGATTTTAAGCTCTGTTCTCAGTGTGATTTTGGCATTGTTAATCGGTTTTGCGGCAACCTACAGCCTGTACTATTTCTCGGTTGACAGTTATAAATATTCGGGGAACAAAAACGCACTCAGCTTTAAAGATCTCGGATTTATTTCCTCCGACAACAGCTCCGTTCTCTCAACTTTTATCAAAAAAGATTATAACTTCTCCGCCGAAGAAGAGCAGGAAGCTCTGAAATGTCTGAAAGAATCAGAGTACGCTGAATTGCCCTTGGCAAAAGCGTTTCCGATATATTGGGTCGTTTTCAGAAACAAAAATTTTTGCTTTGAATTTTATAATGAAACCGCCGATATTTCGGGCGAGGTTTATTTATTCGGCAAGTCGGTTTATATCAGCGTGACGGATTACAACATTGACGGAGATTTTCCTCAGGAAACGGTTTTCAAAGCGCAGAATATAAACGTTGAAAAAATAAAAGAGCTTCAATCCTTACATAAGGTCAAGTTCAATCAATTTATAAGATATCAAAATCTTTACAGCGACTCGCCGACTCATGATTGGTACGAAAGCTATGTTATTATCTTTATCGCATTCAGCATTGCGGCGCTGATAATCATTGCAATCGTTAAAAGCTTATTAAATAAAAAGTCGAAGCGCAAGAAAACAAGATAAATAAAGAAACAACTTTCCCACAAGTTTTTGCAGGAAAGTTGTTTTTTTATTTGAAAATAATTTTAATTTTATGCTCGCCGCCGGCGGTGGAAAATCTGAAAATTCCTTTGCGCTTTATTGCAATTTCTTCGCCGTCAAGCTCAGCATATTTCGGCACGGACGGAACAAAAATTTCCGTCTTTGCTTTTGTCTCCTCACGCTGAACGAAGCTGAGATCAAACTCTTTATTTTCACGATCATAGCCGTAGCTTTTGATCTCACCTGTGACAGCCACGGGGTGCGGACGGGTGAGAACCTTTTGGTAAACCTCCGTATCCGTAAAGCCGCCGAAATAACACCAATAGGTGTTGCTCCACTTGTACGAATCAAAAAGGTCAAGCAAAAATTCAATATGCGGGAACCATTCGTCACCCTCTGTGAATCCGCCCCATTCGCCGACTATAACGGGAACTCCGAGTCTCTGCTGAGAGCGTCTGTGCTCGGCAAAGATCGAACCAACACGGTCATTGCTTGCGTATTTATACGACGGAGTGTCCACCATAAAATCGTAAGCATGCGGAGAAAAAATAACGTTATTTTCCGTCTTGCCCGAAAGTATCGGACGTGGGCACGAATAGGGAATTCCAAGATTGGAATAGTAGCTGTTTTCAAGGAAAACAAATTTTTCGTTGCCGCATTTTCTTGTCGCTCTCGCCATTTTATTTATAAACGGAAAATATTTTTTTGTGTCAAAGGTTTTGATTATATCATCGCCGGCGCTTGTAATCTTTCTCAGGTGCTTGCCTGTGTAAAGGTCGAGCACTCTCGCGGGGTCGTCGCTCTTTGCTGCAAGCTCGATAAGCTTTTTCTTCGATATCGTTTTATCCAAAACGGTTGTTGAAACGAGCCGTCCGACCACCTCACGGAAGACCTTTCCTCCGCTCTTTCCGGGGAACGGCTCATTGAAGAAGTCAAAGCCGATTACAGCGGGATGATCGCCGAACTTTTCAATAACATGTGTCCACATTTCTTCAAACCAAACCTGCACGCCCTTGCCTTTGACCTCGGCATTATCCCAAAAAGAGTCAAAAGCTTTGTGAACAGCCTTGCCCCAGAAATAACCCTCAGCCCAAACGATTTTTGTCGGCTGATATTTATATTTGCCCGTCAGCGTCGCCCATTTCGGTGCACCGTCGCCGCAGAGGAGCTCCGTGCCCGAGAAAAGATCCTGATGCATGTCAAGATAAACGTAGACCCCCGAGTCCTTACATTCGTCGAGAATACCGCCGATAAAATCAAGATATTCCTCGTTATACTCACCCGGTTCGGGCTCGATTGCGTCCCATGTTATTCCGAGGCGGACAAGGTCCATTCCGTGAGCCTTCATGTCTGCGGCAAGACCCTTTGTCCATTGCTCGCCGTAAACTCGTCTTTGACCCTCAATATATCTGCCCTTATCGCACACATTAAGACCCGTCAAAATTCTTTCACGTCCGTGCGAATCGACTATTCTTGTGCCTTTAACAGTAAGCTTATCCATTTTTGCCTCCTTTATTTTTGCGCTGTTCCTTTACTTTTGCGGCGTATTCCCTGCGCTTCGCCTTGAGCTCCTCCTCCTCGGCAATACGGCGCTGAATTTCCTCGTCGTTGCGCTTCTTGGAGTCCTCATAGCGAGCCTTTATATCCTCATAACGAAGATAATTTTCTCTTTGCTTCAAGAGCTTTTCAGCCTCAATATACGGCTTCGCCGCTCTGGTATAGGTTGAATTTTCATCTGTTGCAGTCTTAATTTTTTTGCGAATTTCATCTCTGCTTTTTCTGAGAGATTTAATTTTTTCATTCGCTTTTTTCTCGGCTGCTTTGTCTTTATTTTTCGCCGCCGTTCTCAGCTCGTTAACCGTCTCTTTGATCTGAGCATCAAGCTCGTCTTCCCTTTCAAAGAGCTGTTCAAAAACCTTGACGTCAAACTTTTCGATTCCGTCGGCATATTTCTTTGCCAAAACCTTTTTCGAATCCTTGATCATGCGAACCCTGTTTATCGCATTGCGGCGCTGTTCCTTTTCGTCCTCGGTCGCTTTCGGCATCGCCTTTGCCGCCTTCATCGACGGAACCTCAAGAGAGTAAAGTCCCTCAAGCCCTGCGGAATAAATTTTCTTTGCTTCTTCAAGCTGAGCCTTGACCGCTTCCGTTTCAAACTTATTTATCTCTTTGATAACGTACTGAGCAATTTCGATTTTTTCGTTTTCTTCCTTTTGTTTTTTATAGCTTTGCTTTGCCGCTTTCACAGCCGATTTATCTTTGGCTTTCTTAGCCTTTTTGATTTCATCCTTCGTCGGCTTCACAATATTTTTATCGTGATAAATTTTCGCTTCCTCGATGATGTCAATCGCTTCAACAAGTGCGGCATCGGAAAGAACTCCGTTGCCGTAATCCTCAAACAATGCTCTGATTTTGAGCACCGTCACCATTGCCTTTTGCTTGATCTCGGTCAGGTCATAGAAGAAATACGGAATAACATTCAGCGTTGCGCCTATCGTTGCGGCAATGATCAGCACGCTGCAAATATTCTTGAAATACCACGGGTCGGAAAGAACCTCATAAACATTGCTTCCGTCAAAGCCGAGGCTTCTTGCGACCTCCTCATTAAGACCCGAACGGTCATAAAGCTCGGGGAGGGCGGCGTTTGTAATAAGCGTAACTATGCTTCCGATTGCGCCGACGGCAACAAACATTCCGTCGATTCGCTCGCCCGTTATATATTGCTGATAGTCTCTGATATCACCGTTGACGCCGGGAGTCAAGAGAGTTACGGCGTATGCCGCCATGTAATTGAAGAAGAAGCAGAACATCAGCGGCCAAATGATCTGCGACGGATCGCCGAGTCTGATTATCGGCAGCATGAGTATAATAAAAATTACATTTATAATATTGCTGACAACAAGAATTTTTCTCTTGCCGAGTGCACGGATGAGGAACGGAATGAAAAGCATCGGCCAAAGCGACGCATTACCCCTTATCGTGACAATGAGCGAATACTCCGCAGGACTGCATGCGTCCTGATAGCTGTAGAGCCAATCCATGATATTCTGAACGGCATTTTCAAGAAAGCCTATCCAGCCGGCAAGCGAAATAATCCAAAAATATTTGTTGCGAACAACGGCACGGAAAGCGTCGGTGAATTTAATTTTCACCGTGTGAGTTTTCGCCTGAACGATTTTTTCTTCGGTGTTGAAATAAACAAGCAGTCCGAGGAAGAAACCGAAAATTATCATCGGCGGATAAAATGCCCTGTAAATTCTGATGTCAACAAGTGTATTTTCGCCCGTAATTGCTCTTGCGACAAGCGGCAGAATTATATTACCCAAGGTCGGCGCAAGTGAATTGACAACCGATTTGATCGACGTTACGTCGCTGCGCTCGAATGTGTTCGGCGAAAGGACATTGATGATGCTTTGATCGACATCATAATAAAACATATAAAAGAACTGCAAGCCGATATTGTAAAGCAAAACCGTGATACATTTTGCGAGCATCGACATGCGTTCATAAGGCATAAAAACAAAACCGATCGCAAGAATTGCCGTCGGCAGACCCATTGAAAGAATGAACGGGCGATAGCGTCCCTTCTTGCTTCTCGACGAGTCAATAATTTTTCCTCTGAGCGCCGTCAGCGGAAAGCTGAGGATAACGCTGAGTATATAGATTATGTACAAAGGCTTAGGCGCAATACCGATCGTGTTGCTTATCAGCGTGTTGCCGATGCTGATTATCATGTTCTGGGCGCAGAAAACAACGAACTGAATTCCGAGACCTCCGACGGCAAGCGATACGATCTCTTTAAAGGACATATACCGACCCATCGGCGGCTTTTTCCAGTAAAGGCGCAGATCGTCACGCAGGGTCGTCACCTTTTCTTTTATGTTTATTCCCATGAGCATCACTCCGTCTGAAATTATAATTTGATTATATCATAGCAAAAAATAAAAGTAAATCGGAGCATTATATAAAAAACACTCCGATTTTTTTACATCGAAGTGTCTGTATATTATTCAAATATATCAAGATTGAGCTCATATAACAGTTCATTAAGTTCTATGACCGTCAATTTATTTTCAAGAGCAAATAAAATTACATTGTCTCTTTTGTTCTTTGCGTAAAGGAGCGGCGCAGAACATTCAAGCAAGAAATGCTGAGCTTCTTCTGCAGTCATCTCCAGCCCGAAACAAAACATCAGCAATTTATCCCTCGACGGAGTTTTCTTGCCCGAAAGAATTTGATAAGCATAATGTCTTTCAATGCCCGAGCTTCTTATTACATCGGCTTTTGCAAGGTTTCGCTTCTCTATTTCCTCATTCAGCAGTTCGTTCGGTTTTCCCGTTAAAAATTCGGTTTCGTTTGCTTTTATATATTCATTAAGGCTGTTACATTTTTTCAGCATTTCTTGCAGTTGCGCCGTTGATTTTTTCATGTTATAATACTCCTATCTGAAAAGGATGGCGGTGATTTTTTGAGCGAGCTCACGCAAAAACTTTTTGTTTGGAACACAGAGGAATTGAAGCTGCTAAACAAAAGCAGCGCAATCGTCCGCAACGAGCAAAGCGGAGAAATAATGGTAAAAAAGCGCCTTGATAATATTAACGCGGAAATAATGCAAAAGCTTTGCTCAATTCGCCACAGAAATCTTGCGGCAGTAATAAAAGTTACTGAAGAAAACGGAGCCTTCTATTCCTATTCCGAGTTCGTTCCGGGTCGTTCGATACAAAGCTATGTTGATGACGGGAAAAAATTCAGCGAGGAAGAAGCCTTAAAAATCGCTCTCCAAATTTGCGATGGGCTTGAAGAGCTTCACTCCAACGGAATAATTCACCGCGATATAACCGCCGCTAACATTATCCTATCTTATGACGGTAATGTCAAGATAATTGACTACGGAATTGCAAGAACCACCAAAGAGAACGCTTCAAGAGATACATATATCCTCGGCACAGCCGGCTATGCGGCACCCGAACAGTTCGGCTTTTCCCAAACCGACGAGAGAACGGATATATATGCAGTCGGCGTGCTTATCAACATACTTCTGACCGGCAAGTTTCCTAACGAAGAAATGTGCACCGGTAAATTTAAAAGAATTGTTAAGCGGTGCACTTCTATGGATTCTTCAGACAGATTTTCAAGCGTCAATGAATTAAAAAGCGAGCTGTCGGGTCCAAAAGTTTTCTTGAAAAACGACAACGGCTTTCCCGGGTTCAGAAGTCAAAAATTGATTATAAAAATCCTGGCATCATTGATTTATTTCATAATTATATTTATAGACTGCGCCTTGGTTTCGTCCACTTATACCGGCAAGGGTTTGTTCCGTGCAATTTTACAATGTGTTAATCTTATTGTATCCTTTGCCGTTCCGTTTTGCCTGATTTGTAATCCGTACGATATTCAAGGAAAAAGCAAACGCTTTTCCGCAATGAAAGATTCAACAAAAATTGCCGTTCGTGTTATTTTTTCCATTGTTTTTCTACTCGGCGGATTCTTTATAATGCTTTCCCTTTTTTAATCTATAAACCGCCCACGATAAAAGTGAGCGGTTTTTGCTTTAATTAAAAGTTGAATGTCTTGGTGATTTTTGTGTCGTCAAAGCTGAGGAACTGTCCGACCTCAACCTCGACCGGTGACGAAGTATCGTTCAACTTATATGCAACCATAACGTCAATAGTTACTCCGGGCTTAATTTCTTTCGACTGATTATTATTGTTATCATAATTTCCGTCATCGGAAAGAACATAGCACTTCTCGGCTTCAACTCCGTTCTGATACGCATGTGTAATAAAGGCATAATCAAAGGCCTGTGCTTCTTTACCGTTGTTTGTATAGGAAAAAGTAACAAGAGCAGCCGGACTGCCTTCGTAATCTTTCGTTAGCTTACAGCTTTTGATTTCGACCTTGCTTTGACCGAGATTTGAATTTCCCGAATCATTGACCACTGCGCCGGAATTTGAGTTTGTCGGCTGATCGCCGCTGTCCGAGCTTCCGCCGCCCGATACTGCAGCTGCAATTATAACTATAACAGCCACAATTATCAAAAGAATGAACCAGACCCTTTTGTAGATCGGTTTTTTGATTTTAGCTCCGCAGTTTGGACATGCCTTTGCGTTTTTTGAAACCATGTTTCCGCATGAAGCACAGGGTTTCATGTTAGCGTTTTGTGTTTGATTTGAATTGTTTTGAGTTTCCATGTTATACGTCCCCTCTCTTTTTTCTAAAATTATATCCCTTTTGCCGTTGATGTGGTATGCTGTCGGCATACAAACTTATTTTTTAATTGACATATTCTTCCTAAAGTGCTATACTTGCAACGATAATTTTTGAGGAGACGGTAAAATGAAGACAATAAAAAAAATTATAGCTGTGATCATGGTTCTTGTAACCCTGTTTTGCAGCTTTGCTTTTGTTGTTTCCGCCGAGGACGCAAAGGCAACCGACGAAAAGGAATATGTTGCAACGGTTTATGTCTGTCAGGAGATGCAGCCACCGTATGTAATCGGTCACACATGGCTTTATTTCGTTAATCTTACGAACCATGAAATCACCGTTGGAATATACACTCTTCCGAAAGGACAGGGTGTTTCGGTCGGAACGCACGGACTTTCCATCAAGGGCGGCAGAGGCCTTTACTACAACATTGAGAGCTACCGCTACAACAACCCGTACAAGGTTAAAGACTTTGTTTGTCTCAAGAAAAACCTCACTCAAAAGCAGCTTGAAACAATGAGCGTTCAGATCACACGCCACGGCGTTTGGAGCTTCCTGCTCAATTGCAGTTTCGCTCCGTTTATGATCTGGGATTCCGTTATCGGTCAGTTTCTGCCTTATCTTATTTTTCCGATCCTTGCAAGGCTGTGTATTCTTATGTACCCCCAGCATGAAGGCGGTTTCTACCTTTACAACCCGAAGCCGGATCAGATCTTCAAGCAGGTCGGCTGGGGCAAAAATGCCTATCTTATTCCTGCCGATCCTTCGGTTAAATAAAAATCAATAAATACACAAGGTTGTCGTATTTTACGGCAACCTTTTTTCTTTTCTCTTGACAACGGGATGTTATTGATATATAATGTCGTTGCAAATTATTCAACAATGTTCAAAAATAAAAAGGCGGTGCGATTTTGGCAAGAAAACAGATGTTTGAGGGCGGCACAAAAAACAGAATACTTGAAGTCGGAAGTCATTTGTTCTTTAAAAAAGGCTTTGACGGGACGGGTATACGCGAGATTATGAAAGAGGTCGGAGCGGACGTCGGCGCATTTTATTATTACTACAAATCCAAGGACGAGCTTTTCGATGATGTCCTTAATAATTTCTTTGCGCCGTACGAGATAGATTTTGAAAGAATCGCAAACGAGGCCGAGCAAAGACCCTACCGTGCCCTGCTGAGATTTTTTGAATACGTCAAGAAAAGCACAAGGGAATTCCGTGCAAAATATGACGGCAATATTCACAGAACGGTTCGCTGGGCAATCAGAGAGCAAACGCTGACGGTTCTTGAACCGTACATCGAACGAATAATAAATATTTTAATAGCGCACGGCGCAACACCGACAATGGACGCTCACACAATGGCAATTTTTCTTTCGCACGGAATCGGCAGTGTTATTCTCCACGAAGACTCCGATTGGGTTGACACAACAACGGACGATATGAGAAGAACCACCAACCTGATAATGGGTCTTGATGAAGAAATTTCAAAAAAGATGTTTGACAACAGCATTTCGGAAGAAGACTTCAAAAAAATGTTTCCCGAAATTTCTCAGTGAGGTAAATAAAATGGAACTGATAAGAGTCACAAAAAGCAATCTTGAAAAGGAGCACATTTGCTGTGCAATTTCAAATAATAAGGACGTTCAGGTCATGTCGAAAAAATCTTGGCTCGCAGAGCGTTTTGATGAGGGGCTTGTTTTTCTTAAGGGCAACGTCAGAGGAAAGTGCTTCATCGAATACATTCCTGCCGAGTACGCATGGGCACCCGTAGATGCGGACGGTTACATGTTCGTAGACTGCCTTTGGGTGTCGGGTCAGTTTAAGGGTCACGGATATTCCAATCTGCTGCTCGACGAATGTATCAAGGACAGCAGAGAAAAAGGTAAAAAAGGCTTGGTTATTCTTTCGTCGGCGAAGAAGCAGGGCTTTCTCTCGGACAAAAAGTATTTAGAGCACAAGGGCTTTATGGTCGCAGATAAATCCGAGCCTTATTTTGAGCTTTTATATTTGCCGTTTGATGCGAACGCAGAGAAGCCTCGATTTATAACAAATTCGATTGAGCACAAAAACGGCTTGGTTTTGTATTATACAAATCAATGTCCGTTCACGGCAAAATATGTTCCGCTTTTAAAAAAGGTTGCCGAAAGTAAAAACTTTTCTATGGAAACGGTTCACATTACAACGCTTGAGCAGGCAAAAAAATCTCCCTGCCCTTTCACAACATTTTCACTCTTTTATAACGGAAAATTTATTACACATGAAATACAGTCCGAGAAAAAGTTTGAAAAAATTCTTGATACATTAAGGTGATAAAAATGTCATGGTTTAATTTTATCGGGTTGATTTTTGTTATTATAATTTTGATACCGAATATAATTTTTGCTTACACAAACAAGGACGGGTTTCAGAATAATTATAACAATAAAATTGTAGAAACGTTTGAACAGATAGGACGCTTCGGCTGTTTTATATTTATGTTTCTTACTCCGCCGTTTCTCAATCTCGGATTCAAAATAAACGGAGCAAAAACGGCATACATAATAACAGGTGCAATTTTGGTAGCCTTGTATTGCCTCGGCTGGATCGTTTTCAGAAAAGAAAACAGCGTCAGAAAATCCCTTGCACTTTCGATTTTACCGTCGGCATTATTTCTTGAAAGCGGAATTCTTTCGCTCAATTTTCCACTCATTGCTTTGGCTTTAATATTTGCACCGTGCCATATAATTATCAGCTATAAAAATGCAGCTATACAGGAGGAAAAACATGAATAAACCGTTTGAAGAAAGACTTCCGTTTTTTGCCTTGGGACTTGTCGTTCTCGCAATTTTTTACGGAATATATTTTACAAAAATGTTTGTGCAGAAAAAGCACGGAATACAAACACGTCAGATTGGAAAACGAAAAGAAAAAGAACTGCACACAGTTGAAAAACTGATGTCGCTTGCTACGGGAATCGTTGTTATTGCACAGCTTTTGTCAATCGCTCTTGATTGGAATTACATGCCGTCAAGTGCACGCTTTACGGGATTTTGCATCGGTATGCTCGGCGATCTGGTCTTCCTTATCTCCGTCATTTGCATGAAGGACAGCTGGCGTGCAGGAATTCCCGAAAGCGACAAAACAAAGCTCGTCACCGACGGAATTTACAAATATAGCCGCAACCCCGCTTTCTTTGGCTTTGACCTGATGTACGTCGGTGTTTTGCTGATGTTTTTCAACCCCGTCAGCCTGATATTCTCTCTTTTCCCGATGATAATGCTTCATCTCCAAATTCTTCAGGAGGAGAAATACATGGAAGCGACCTTCGGAGAAGAATATATAAATTACAAGAAGAAAACATACCGCTATCTCGGAAATAAACCAACAAAATAATGGAGGCATACTATGATCCCAACATGGAAAATCTATCCCCGTTCCCAGTCAAAGGATACAGTTTATTTAAAAAATGTAATAACAGACCCGACGATTGAAGTGGGCGAATACACATATTACGACGACTTTGAAAATGACCCAAGAGATTTTCAGAAGAACAATGTTCTTTATCACTACCCCGAGTGCAATCCCGAGCGGCTTGTGATAGGCAAATTCTGTTCAATCGGGTGCGGCGCAAAATTCATTTTCAACTCAGCCAATCATGATATGAACAGCCTTTGCAATTTTCCGTTCCCCGTTTTCTTTGAGGAATGGGAGCTTGAGCCCGAGGTCAAAGCCATCGCAAACGCATGGGAGAACAAGGGCGATATAATCATCGGCAACGATGTTTGGATAGGCTACGACGCAATCATCCGTGCAGGTGTAACGATCGGCGACGGAGCAATAATCGGCACAAGAGCCTTAGTCACAAAGGACGTTGAGCCGTACACAATAGTCGGCGGAATTCCTGCGAAGCCTATTCGCAAAAGATTTGACGAAGAAACAATCGCCGAGCTTGAGCGCATACGCTGGTGGGATTGGGACGAAGAAAAAATCAAGCAAAATATTTCTGCTCTGCGCTCGGGCGATCTCGGCGCACTTTCGGCACTTTAATCAGGAGGAAAATATGAACAAAGCTTTGGTCGTGATCGACCTGCAAAATGACATTACCAAAAACTACAAGGATATTATCGGACGGGTCAACAAAGCGATTGATTGGGCGGTTGCACAGGGAATGACCGTTGTCTATATCCGAAACCACTGCCTCTCTGCAGGCACAAGAACCTTCAAGCCCGGCACGCACGGCGCAGAATTTGTTTCGGAGCTGAACATCGTCTCCGAAAACATTTTCACCAAGACAAAATCCAATGCGCTGACGAGCGATGAATTTTCGGCTTTCATACAAGAAAACAACATCACCGAATTTTATGTTGTCGGTGCCGATGCAACCGCATGTATTAAGTCAACATGCTACAACATGGCAAAATCGGGCTACACGGTTCATGTGCTTTCGGACTGCATCACAAGCTACGCTAAAAATAAAATTCCCGAAATGCTTGTCTACTATGAAAGCAAGGGCTGTTCTGTTATCAAATCGGAGGAGCTTCTATGAAGCCGACTTTGGTTGATCCGAAAGAAACAACCCGTGCGGCGGCATTTGAGCTTTGGATGGATGCGCCGAACCCAATGGTAACTTTTTTCAAAACTCTTGACGTGACACCGCTTGTAAAACTCAGCCGAAAGCAGGGTTTTAAATTCAACATGCTGCTCTGCTTTTGCATAGGCAAAGCCGCGAGTGAAATCAAGGAATTTTATCTGTTGCCCGTCGGGCATGAGCTTTTGCAATATGATAGCATTGCGGTCAATACCATTGTCAAAAACAAGAATGGCGAGGTCAGCTCATGTGACATACCGTTTTCGGAAGGCTTGGCACAGTTTAACTCGGACTATCTTCAGCTGACAAAACAGGTTGCCGAAACCTGCGCAAACCACGATCTGACAGACAGCATGGTAATCGGCACCTCTGCCATCATAGACACCGAGCTTGACGGAGCAGTCGGAATGAACAGCGGCATTTTCAACAATCCGTTTATCATTTGGGGGAAATATCACAAGGGACTTTTAAAGACAACGCTCAAGCTCTCGTTCCAATTTCATCACACTCAGATGGACGGCGCACATGCGGGGCAGTTTTTAAAACGGCTGCAAGAAAATATAACCAAAATTAGGTCTGAATTACCATAAACAACATTATGCTTTAAGACATCAACTCTAATGAGGCAGGGCTTTTCGGCTCTGCCTCAAGCGAAAGGAATATATATGGAAAATAAAGCAAGCATAACATCACTCATGTCGGCTTTTGCCCGTGCTTTTCATTTTGAAAACGAGAAGCATCCTGTTTTTGCCGACACACTCGCAAAAAAACTGATGACCGATGAAGAATACAAAATGATTGAAAAATACATTCTCGGCGGCGTTGATTTTTTTGCACCCGAAATGAAAAATACTTTTGCAAGCGACACGGAAGCGGTGCGATACATTGTCAACACTCAGCTCGCACCCACTCCCCTTTGCCGTGCGGCATACTGCGAACGTGCAATGAAAACGGCGGCAATGACAGGCACGGAGCAGTTCGTAATTCTCGGCGCAGGTCTTGACACCTTTGCCCTGCGTGAAAAGAATTTTCTTCAAAATTTTAAAGTTTTTGAGGTCGATCATCCCCTGACTCAGGCGGATAAAATCAGCCGACTT
>CAVGRW010000011.1:0-34633 GCA_963631735.1 Bacteroidaceae bacterium
ACGCAAGAGCAATGGCTATACTCGACGCATCACAGCGCATCACGGAGTGCGTTTGTAGGATAGTTAAAAATTAACACTTTTCGGAAAGTATCATAAACTGAGAACAGATTGATATTTTCCGAAAGGGTGCGATATATGGGACGCTATATTATTGAGGGCGGCAGAAGGCTCGGCGGCAGACTTAGGGTGCAGGGCGCAAAGAACAGCGCACTTCCGATCCTTGCGGCGACCGTTGCCGTAGGCAGACCGTGTGTGATACATAATTGTCCGTCGCTTACGGACATCAATTCAACGCTGAACATTCTCAAAGCGCTCGGCTGTGAGGTGCACAGAAGCGGTAATTCCGTCTCGGTTGACAGCAGCCGAATGACCCTGAACGATATTCCCGATGAGCTTATGCGAGAAATGCGCTCGTCAATCGTTTTTCTCGGCGCACTGATCTCACGGACGGGTGAGGCACATATCTGTGCTCCCGGCGGCTGTGATATCGGCATGAGACCGATTGATTTACACCTGTTTGCAATGGAAAAGCTCGGCGTGAGTCTTTCCGAAGAGTTCGGTCACATCTCATGCAAATGCCAAAAGACAAAAGGCGCCAAAATCACACTTTCATTTCCGAGCGTTGGAGCGACTGAGAATATTATGCTCGCCTCACTTCGCTGTTCGGGAACAACGACGATAATAAATGCCGCCAGAGAGCCCGAGGTGGTTGATCTCGCAATGTTTCTCAATTCCTGCGGCGCAAGAATAAGCGGAGCAGGGGAGAGCACGGTTTATATTGAGGGTGTCGAACGTCTGCACGGCACGCAGTTCACCGTTATGTCGGACAGAATTGCCGCCTGCACTTATATGGCTGCTGCGGCGGTGACAGGCTCGGATATCCTGCTTGATGACGTAGTACCCGGTCACATCGTGCCGATAATGCAATGCTTCGAGCTGAGCGGCTGTAAGATAACGACCTCTCAAAACCGACTGAGAATAATTGCACCGAGACGGCTCAGTGCAATGGGAACGATAAGAACAATGCCTTATCCGGGCTTTCCGACGGACTGTCAGGCGCTTATTATGGCTATGGCGGCAGTTGCCGACGGAACGACCGTGATATGCGAGAATATATTTGAAAATCGCTTCCGCCATGCAGGCGAGCTTAACAGAATGGGCGCAGACATAAGCGTTCATGATAAAATTGCCGTTGTCAACGGCGTTTGCAGATTGCAGGGCGCATCGGTTTGCGCTCACGACCTCAGAGCAGGTGCGGCGCTGACGGTTGCCGGACTTTGCGCCGAGGGGTGCACAACGGTTGATAATATTCATTTTATTGACAGAGGATATGAAGCGCTCGAAAAGAGCCTTGACTATATAGGAGCAAGAATAAAAAGGATTGACTGACGATGAAAAAGCTGACAGCAAGACAGGTCGCCGCCCTTTCGCCCGAGGCGAGGGAGCGATACGAAAAGAAACTGAAAAAGGTGACACGCAACCGCAGGATTCTTACGGGAATTATTGCGGCTGTTGCCGTTGCCGCAGTCTTTGCCGTACTTTCGGTTACCGTGCTTTTCAACGTCAGTGAAATAAAGGTCGCCAAGGCAGGAACGCATTACAAAGCCGAGCAGATCCTTGATGCCGCAGGCGTTGAGGTCGGCGACAACATGGTAACGACAGATTGGAAAAGGGTTAAGGCAAAGGTCGAAGAAAAGCTTCCGTATATACTTTCGCTTGACATAAGCAAAAGCATAAGCGGAAAAATTACCTTCACGGTAAAGGACGATAAGGCGGCATTGCTTTTTAAAACCGCAAACGGATATGCGATAGCTGACTCAAACGGAAAAGCACTTGAAATCATTAAGGATAAGCCGAAAAACAGCGGACTTACTCTCCTGACCGTGAAGAATAAAATCAATGCTAATCCGGGTGAGGTTATCGGCTTTGCCGACGAGACGGAAAAAACGCTTTATGACAATATATGCGCCGCAATAAAGAGTGCGGAAATAAAGAACATAACGGGAATTGACATTTCCGACCAAAAGAATATTTATCTTGAATATCAGAGCAGATACAGACTTTACCTCGGTGACAGCAGTGACATTGAGTATAAGCTCAGAGAGGCTAAAAAGGTCATTGCACAGGAGGACGAGAACAACCCGAATCAGATCGGTGAAATAAATCTTTCAATAGCGAAAAAGGTCTATGTCGAGCCGCTTGAAACGCTCGAAAAGACAACCGCAGCCGCAACGAAGCCTGCTTCAGCCGTTGAAAAAACAACACAGCCCGAGGCTGAAACAACAGAGGCGGACAACTCGGACGGCGAGGAAGAAACGACCGCGCCGGAAGAAGAAACAGAGCCTGAAGAGGAAAATACAACGGCAGAGGATACGGCTGAGGAAGAATGAATTGAGAGTAAATCCACGTTTTTCACGGCAAAAAAAGACTATCGGTTTAGTGCATATCGGTATAGCTTGCGGAAACTGAAAAAAATCCGATATTTTTGCCTGTTTTCGTGATATTAGTCTTGAAATTGATAAAAAAGTATGATATCATAACAGTTGTGTAAAACTTGGAGTAAAATATGACTTACAAAACGGAGGTTTTTAAAATGGCATTTGAAATTGATAACGATTTCGAGAGCACCGTTCAGATCAAGGTTATAGGCGTCGGTGGCGGCGGCGGAAACGCAGTCAACACAATGATCGCTCAGGGTATGCAGGGTGCCGAGTTTATCGTAGTTAACACGGACAAGCAGGTGCTTGTCAATTCCCAGGCAACTCACAGAATTCAGATCGGCGAGAAGTCCACAAGAGGACAGGGCGCCGGCGGACGTCCCGAGGTTGGCGAGAAGGCAGCCGAGGAGAGCAGAGAAGAAATTTCTTCGATCCTCAAGGGAACAGACATGGTATTTATCACCGCAGGTATGGGCGGCGGCACAGGTACAGGTGCAGCTCCCGTAATCGCTGAGATCGCTAAGGAAATGGGCGTTCTCACAGTCGGTGTTGTTACAAAGCCCTTCAAGTTTGAGGGCAAGAAGAGAAGCACACTCGCAGAGCAGGGCATCGCTCGTCTTTCAGAGAACGTTGACAGCCTCATCGTTATCCCGAATGACAGACTCAAGCTCCTCAGCGACCGCTGCAAGACTCTTTCAGAGGCATTCCTCGTAGCAGATGAGGTCCTTTCACAGGGCGTTAAGAGCATTTCAGAGCTCATTAAGGTTCCGGGCTTCGTTAACCTTGACTTCGCTGATGTTTGCAGCGTAATGAGAGATGCAGGCTATGCTCACATGGGCGTCGGCACTGCAAAGGGCAAGGACAAGAGCCTTCAGGCAGCAGATATGGCTACATCGAGCCCGCTTCTCGAGACATCTATCGCAGGTGCAAAGGGCGTTATCATCAGCATCACTTCTTCACCGGATATCGGTCTTGAAGAGATTGAGAACGCTTGCGAATCCATCACAGAGAAGGCACATCCGGACGCAAACATCACATGGGGTGTTGCATTCGACTCCAAGCTTGAGGATGAAATCATCATCACTGTTATCGCAACAGGCTTTGACGCAAAGCCGTCGGATGATTTCGGCTCGATCCCGACCTTCAAGGCAACATCAAACGCAGGCGCACCGATCCGCTCAACAGCAGCTGCTCCGGCAAACGCTCCGATTGAGCCGCCGGTTGTTAACAGCTCAAAGCCGCAGGCAAAGGGCGGAGTTGACGATGAGGATTTCTATGTAATCCTTAACGACATCATCAAGAAGAAGGGCGACAACAACTGATTGTCCCGTAAATAAAAATCAGACCTCGACGTATGTCGGGGTCTTTTGTTGTTATATTAAGTCAGCAGAAATTTTCCAAGCCCATCTTAAATGATTTAAGGGGACTGCTTGCGATAGTGGAGATAAAACAGGTTTATTATAAGTTAATACAACAAAGCCCTTTTCACGACTTGACGTATAGAACATACGCTTGTGTCGTGAGAAAGGGCTTTCGTTTTACATAATTATATCCAGCACCAGCATAGAAATGCTTGCGGGGATTCCGAGGCAGACGCAGGCGAGAATCGTGTACCAATTTACGGCGAGCGTTACGCCTGTCAGCAGTCCGAGGGCGTTCACGGCAAGAAGCGCCGCCAAGCCCTGAAATGCAGAGAGAAAAATGCTTTTGAAAAAAGAACCTTTTTTTAGCATCGCAATTATCGGTATCAGCAGAACGACGCACACACCTGCAATCAAGGCGTATTTCATATAAAATCACCCTTTGTGCCTATCTCGCCGCAGAGTCTTTCGAGCTTCGCTTTTTTAATGAGAAAGCTGTACTGTGTTTCAAGCTCCTTCATTCTGTAAATCAAAGCTTCGATTATCAGCGGATCAGTCGCTTCGTTAAAGCGTGCATATGTACCCTGAAGCTGTATTTTTATATTTTCGGCTGCTTGTGTGAGATCCTTGTCGTAATTATATATCCTGTCCGTGTCTGAAAAAATATCTAAAATCATTTTGCGTCCCTCCGATAAAATCATATTGATTAGACAAGCAAAATATGATAGAATAAATCATAAAATTTACGGAGACGGTGTAATGATTTACGACATAATAATCGTCGGAGCGGGTGCTTCGGGGCTTGCGGCGGCAATAAGCGCAAAGCGAGCCGATCGTAAACTTAATATTGCCGCATTGGATGCGATGCCGAGGGTCGGTAAAAAAATTCTTGCAACGGGCAACGGCAGGTGTAATCTTTCCAATCTTAATGCCGATGCCGACAGCTATACAAATCCCGATTTTGTTTCGGCTGCGCTGAATGAATTTCCACCCGAGAAGGTGATTGAATTTTTTCGCTCGTTGGGTCTTTTGTGTGTTGCCGACGGCGAGGGCAGGGTGTATCCGATGAGTAATACGGCGTCGTCCGTGCTTGACGCTCTCCGTTCCGAAGCGGAAAGGCTCGGCGTGGAGCTTATTTGCGAAAACCATGTTGACCGAATCGAGAAGAAAAACGGAATTTTTACCGTCGGAAAGCGTGTTGCCAAAAAGATTATAATCTGCACGGGCGGCTGTGCTTCTCCGTCGCAGGGTTCGGACGGCAGCGGCTTTGAATTGCTCAAATCGCTCGGTCATCACATAACCAAAGTTTATCCCGGACTTGTTCAGCTCACGACTAAGGAGAACACAAAACCGCTCAAGGGCGTGAGAGTCAAGGCGAACGTCAGTCTCCGACAAGGCACGAAGCCGATTGACAGCGCAAAGGGCGAGGTGTTGTTCACCGATTACGGACTTTCGGGAATTTCGATAATGGACGTCAGCCGAAGCGTAAAGGACGGACAATATATCTGCTCTGTTGATACCTTGCCGAAGTGCGAACCGAACGAAGCGGAAAAATTTTTACTTTCGCTCGATAAGGAAATGCCGATTGAGAACGCACTTTCAGGCATGATGCCGAAGGCGCTCGGAAGATATATTCTCAAAAGGACAGGAGTTAACAGCCTCACTCCGCTCGGCGGACTCGTCAAAAATAGAATTGCGGAAATAATAAAGACGGCGAAAAATCTTGATTTTACGGTAACGGGCACTATGGGCTTCAAAAACGCTCAGATAAGCGTCGGCGGTGCTGACGTTGCCGAGTTTAACAGTAAAACTATGGAGTCGAAGCTCGTAAAGGGTCTGTTCTGTGCCGGAGAGGTGCTCGACACAGACGGCGTTTGCGGAGGCTTCAATCTTCAATGGGCATGGGCGAGCGGCTTGCTTGCAGGCCGATGCGCCGCAACGGAGAAATAATATGAAACGAATAATATGTTTGTTGCTTGCGATGCTGATGCTCAGCTCGTGCACAATTCTCGGTAAATCGCAAAAGAGTAAAAAGCCCGATGGCAAGGAGATTTCCGCCGTGTGGATTTCCTATAACGAGCTTTCGATGAAGGACGAGGACGGCGGCGACGAAGCGTCTTTCAGAGAGAAAATCAGAGAAATGTTCGACAACTGCGCCGAGCTCGGTATAAATACAATTTTCGCTCAGGTCAGACCGTTCTGCGACGCAATGTACCCGTCCGAAATATTCCCTTGGTCGGCTTATCTGACGGGTTATCAGGGCGATCCGATATATTATGACCCTCTTGAAATCATGGTCGAGGAGGCTCACGAGAGGGGAATGGGACTTCACGCTTGGATAAATCCTTTCAGGGTGTCGTTCGATACGGATCTTGATAAGCTCAGCAAAAAGAACCCTGCGAAAATTCTTTTGAACGATGAAAAAACGAAAAACCGTGTCGTTACGGCGGACGGCGGATTGTATCTTTGTCCTGCCTCGACAGATAATCATAAGCTGATAATTGACGGCGTGCGTGAAATTATCCAAAATTACGACGTTGACGGAATACATATCGACGATTATTTCTACCCCTCGACCGACGAGAGCGTGGATCAGGTTTATTATGATGAATACAAGAAAAATGGCGGCAAGCTGTTCCATGACAAATGGCGGCTTGAAGTGATTTCGTCGTTCGTTTCGCAGATGTACACGGCGATAAAGAGCGAAAATACGGACTGCGTTTTCTCAATCAGTCCGGCAGGAAATATCAATAATAACTACGAGGAGGAGTACGCCGACGTTGAGCGTTGGTGCTCCGAGCGAGGTTATTGCGATTGGATCATTCCTCAGCTTTATTACGGCTTTGAGGACGAGGTCGTGCCGTTTGATAAGGCTTGCGACAACTGGTCAAAGCTTGATACGATAGGCGCCGTTCGTATGATTTACGGAATTGCGGCATACAAAATCAACGACAGTGACGAGGAATTTGACGCAGGAAACGGTATAATAGAAAAAGAAATATCCGTCGCAAAGGCAACGGATAATTACGGCGGTGTTGCGTTCTTCTCCTATTCTGCGCTCGCAAATCCCGACTTCAGCGAAGAATTCAAAAATATAAAATCATCTGTTTTCACCGAAACGGCGGCGGAAAAAGAAGGAGAGCAGGGTAGCGGGGATGCAGAGTAAAAACCACAGGACAGAGAAAAGCGGACAAATCTGACCGAGGACGTTGTATTTTTCCTCGGAATAATCCCAAACATCCATGTGAAGTCCACGGTTAACTATACAGCCTACGATGAATTCGAGCGCGGTTATTATCGCACAGCCTGCAAGACAGCGAACAATAAGGCTTTTCGCTTTGATTTTTATGTTCGTGATGTAAATGATCAGCAGTGCCGCTCCTCCCGTTATGGTCATTGTCCAGTGGGTAAAGCCACGGAAAATCACCTCGATAAGGCTGTAAATTATCCCTCCCGAGGCAAAAACAACAAAATATTCTTTGAACTTATCCATAATATCACCTATATTATGATAACCTCAAAAACAAAAAAGAAGCGCCTGATTTTTAGGTGCTTCTTTCCATATGGTATTATTTAAGCTTTTACTTATCCCTCTCCTCAAGGCAGTAAACGCCCGAGTCGAGGACGACGTATTCAAAAAATCCGACCTTGAAATATTTCTTCAGCGGCTCCTTGAACTTCATATAGTCGTTGACCGAATAATCCTTTAGGCTTATCGTTCTTATCTCGTTGGTGGCTTCGTTACAAACAAAAAGCTTGTCCTTGTTCTTGAAAACGGAAATCGGGCGTCTGAATGCGACCGATGCGCCGCCGCCGATTCTCAGAAGAACCCTCTTTTCGATAGGGGAGAATTTTACAATGGAATTTCTGTCCGGCACAACGCACCAGAAGCACGTTCCGTCAAGCGCAAGGCTTCTGATCGGGCAGTTCTGGTAAACAAGCTTTTCCTGCATCGCAATGTCGCCGTTTGAGTCGAAAATATTCATGTTTCCGTCGTCAAACAGGGTAACAACGCCGTTACTTTTGAGCACAGCGGAGTCGCAGGCTATGTAGTTACCGAGCTTCTTTGCGATTTCACGGTACTGAAATCCGAATTTTGCCTCGAGATATGTTTTAATTTTAACGGGCAGCGTCCTGTCGCCGTCCTGGTCATATACATAAAAAGCAACCGTGTCCTGACCGTTTGAAAGCCGTGTCTTTTGAGCATAGATAAAGCCGACCTCCAGCGGAACAATGTCAAGCACGTTCGCTCTGACAACTCTTATCAATTAAATCACCTTTATTTTGAACCCCGCCAAGCCGGATACGGTCGATAGTAACCTGCGTTTAAAGCAGGTGGGTGCCTCCCATACAGTTCTCGCTCCCAACGTCCGGCAAAAGCCGGGAGGTCTGCAATCCGTGCACGGAGCCGGGCTCCCTTAGATAAAATTGTAGGGTTAATATGGACCGTAAGTTATCGCACAAGGCAGGGCTGCGTTTTACTTCTTATTATTCCTCGTCTTCGTTGAAAAGATCCTGAAGTCTTTCCTCAAATATTGCCTGAACCTCATCGAATTCCTTTGCGTTCTCGATCGGGCAAAGATATGTGTCGCCGTTCTCTTCCTCCTCAACCTTGAGAAGAATTATTTCGCCGTCGTCCTCAAGAATATCCTCTGCGTCATCATAGACGGGGAGAAGGGCAACGTAACGTGCGTCATCTGTTTCGATTCTGTCAAGCTCTTCAAAAATATGTTCTTCACCGTTCTCGTCAACTACGCTGACGATGTCAGGATTGTATTCCTCAGCCATTTTTGCGTCCTCCGTGTAGTTTTCATATAAATATATTTTAACCGCATTTTGGGCAATAGTCAAGTGAAAATGCAATTAAGTCATTTTTTATAAAAATTTTCAAGATTTTTCAAAAAAACTATTGACAAACGATAAAACACGTGCTAATATATAGGTGAACAAAGGGAAACAACAAAAAAACAAACCAACAAAAACCAAGGTTTCCCAAATAAAAAGAAAGGGAGGCGAGTCCAATGAACTCAGCAGATGAAACACAATTTAATATGGCCGCCATCCGGTACTGTTAAATCTGAAATAAGAGGGCACGACAAAGCCAAATGAATAATTGATAAAGAGTAAAGATTTTAAACACCCGGCATCGCGGAGTAGTGGGAACGCCCACATGACATAGAAGGAGAGCATGAAAGCTCAAATCACCGAAATCCAAGGAAAGGTGAGTATCAAGTACAGTTAATTAACCCCTCCATAAAGATTGAAAGAGTGAGTTGAAATGTACAGGTAATAAAAATCCTTCTTAGTATCAAGTAAGAAGAAATTTTAATAAAATCTTATTTTTGAAATCAAATAAATTTGAGAGAGTGAGTAAGATGTTTTATTAAAGCTTCAAAATAACAAAAAATAACTTGAAAAGGCGTGAGTCCGAAGAACAGGTAATTGAATCTCGAAAGAGATAAGATATCAGGCAATATGCCAAATACTTATAGAAAGCGTGAGTCCAAAGGCATAGGTAAGATTTTCTTCATCAATTAAAATTGAGAGAGTGAGTGCAATGTTTCTTTAAGACTTTAACTCAGACCAAAATCTATTAAGAAAGCGTGAGTCCGAAGAACAGTTAAATCTTTCCCGATTAACATTGAGAGAGTGAGTTAAGATGTTTTATTAAAGTTTAAGTTAAACTAAAATTTTTCAGAGAGAGTGAGTCCGATGAAAAAGTAAAGCTTCTTCCGGTTAATAAATTGAAAGAGTGAGTACGATGTTTCACTAAAGCTTTAAACTAAACAAAATATACTCAGAAGAGAGTGAGTGACATGTACACTTAATCATAACTCATAGTAATATGAAAAGGTGTGAGTCCGAAATTCTGTAAATAATTAACAGCGGTCATCAATTTGATGGCCGCTTTTTCTTTGAGTATTCATATGAAAAAATAACGGCGGTCACAGTTGTGATCGCCGCTTCACTTTATTAAAGGTCGAGCTTGAGGTCGTTTTCCTTGATCCAGCCTATTTTTCTGAGAATGAGGCAGAATACCCACGAGAGAACAGCGGGGAGAACGAAGCTGATGAGGATAAGTCCGATCCAATCAAAGGCGGTAATGCCTGCCTTTGTGCCGTCGGCAACGGCATTGACCCAGCCTGTGTAAACGCCTATCTGACCGACAAGTCCGCATGTGCCCATGCCCGAGGAAACCGCTGCGCCGTTCATTTCAAGCTTGAAAACGCAGGTTGCAATCGGTCCTGTAATCATCGAGGCGAGAGTCGGCGGAATCCAAATTCGAGGATTTTTGACGATGTTGCCCATCTGAAGCATGCTCGTGCCGAGACCCTGCGAAACAAGTCCGCCCCATTTATTCTCACGGAAGCTCATGACGGCGAAGCCTATCATCTGAGCGCAGCAGCCCGCGAGAGCCGCTCCGCCTGCGAGACCCGTAAGTCCGAGAGCCGCACAAATTGCCGCACTGCTTATCGGGAGGGTGAGGGCGATACCGACTATAGCCGAAATTATAATACCCATCAGGAACGGACGAAGCTCGGTTGCCCACATTATAGCATGTCCGACTGCGCTTGCCGCCTTGCCGATATACGGCGCACAGAGCATTGAAAGCACACAGCCGAGACCGATCGTGACAACGGGAGTGACGAGAATATCAAGCTTCGTTTCCTTGCTGACAGCCTTGCCGAATTCGGCGGCAACTATCGTGATGAGCAATACTGCGAGCGGTCCGCCTGCGCCGCCGAGCTTATCTGCGGCATAGCCAACGGTTGCGAGTGAGAAAAGAACAAGCGGCGGAGCCTTGAGCGCAAAGCCGATTGCAATTGCCATTGCACAGCCCTTGACCGCCGAAGCGAAATCGCCGATCGTTACAAGTGCTTCGATTGAAAACTGAGTTCCTATCGTTGAAAGAATCGTGCCGACAAGCAGGGAAGCGAAAAGACCCTGCGCCATTGCGCCGAGAGCATCAATTCCGTATCTTTTTGCGGAAAATTCGATGTCCTTGCGCTTGAGAAACGCTTTGAATTTTGACATTGGAGACCCCTCCCGTGTGATTATAAGGTTTTTATATCCGCATCAAGGCTGTTTTCGGAAATGTTGTTCCAAAAGCCGCATGCCTTGACTGTTACCGTGTAATTCGTGTTCGGCTCAAGATCGGTGAAGGTGTACGATCTTGTTTTCGGCATATCATAAAAATAATATTCCGACCATATACTTAAATGTCTGACGACGAAGCCGTCGGCATTTTTGAGCACAATATCGTAGCAGTTGACGTAATCCTCGTCGATTTTTGCCTGATCGAATTCAATTTTAAGCGACGTGTCCGTTACGTTGGAAAAAGTCAGCTTCGCATCGTCGGCAAAATAGGGGACAACCTTTGTCTTGTATCTGTCGGCTGTGTAGGTGAAGGAGCTTATGTCGCTCGGAGTGTCGATTTTACGCACCTGTGGAAAGAAATGACCCGTCAGAACGTCAAAGGGATAAACTCTTACTCTGTTATCGGCGTCTGCTTCAACAATGGTCATCTGAGCGGCTTTTTCTTTGTTATCGGGTATCGAGCCTGTGATTTTGTCGAATTCGTCCATCTCAAAATAGCTGAGAGTGCCGGTGCCGATCGAGGTAAAATGCTGCTGATGAATTGACCTCGGGTCGTTTATCGGAGCGTGGGAGTGACCCGAGAAATGAATTATCTGCGGATAGTTCATGTAGGTCGTTATCAGCTCGTCCTCGCCCCAGAGAATACTTCCGTAGACGGTGTTGGTGTTGTGGGGATGCTGAAAGACAAAAATCGGCTTAGCCATGTTATCCTTTGCGGCGGAAGCAAGCTCACGAGCCATCCAAGCCTTTTTGTCATCATCATAGTTACAGCTGCGTGACGGCGAAATAGAGACGAAATGAAAGCCGTTGATGATTTTGTGCTGATCGGGATCCTGACCGAGAATTCGTTTCATTCTTTCGGTTGCAACCTCGGTGCCCTCGCCGTTCGTTTCATGGCTTGCAAACGAGGAAATTACCTGCGTTTCATCATAATCAACGCCTGCGTCAAGAATGTTCTTGACCTTCTGCATCTGAATTTCCGTTCCCGAGTTTGCAAAATCGCCGACAATGACGATCGCATCAAGCTTTTTGTAGCTCTCGGAGCTTCGGGCGATGGAATAAGCGTATTTCAGAGCAGAAGCAAAGCGCTGTTCTTCAATGCAATCCTCGTCCTTAATGTGAATGTCGCTGACGACCAAAAATCGCAGAGACGGGTTGAAATTTTTATCAAGCATTATTTCAGCCTCCGTTTACATATACTTATTCCAATATACTACTAATAAAATCCAAAGTCAATAGATTTTGAGAAGAACTGAAAAAAGAGGGAGAAAAATGGACTTTTTGAAGAAAAAAAGCGGAATAACGGCAGTTGTTGCCGTGGTTCTCGTTCTGACAAGCTTTCTTGTGGCGGTCAAATTCCTGTCGGGCGTGGTGGAGGAGCACTATGAGAGCGTCAAAACCGTTTGTCTTGATGCGGGCCACGGTGCAGACGATGTAGGTGCAACCTCAACGGGCGGCGCAAGGCTCGAGAAGGACGATAATCTTCGCCTGACGCTCAAGGTCAGAGACAAGCTGGAGGAGAAGGGGATAAAGGTTGTCCTGACCCGTGACGATGACTCCGATATCACGCTCAAGGAGCGCTGCAGGCTCGCCAACAAAAAGCGGTGCGATTTCTTCCTGTCATTACATAGAAACAGCTCGGTTTCGGGCTCGGGCTTTGAGGCGTGGATAGCCAAGGAGCCTAAGGAAAATGAGGAGGAGGTAGCACAAAAGCTCGTTGATGCGCTCAGTGATATATCGGGACTGCCGAACAGGGGAGTGAAAAAAGGCTACCGCAACTCGAGCGGAAACAATTACTATGTCAATTCCAACACAAATATGCCGTCGATTCTTCTTGAGGTCGGCTTTGTGACGAGCGATGAGGACAACAAAAGCTTTGATAAAAGCCTCGACGAGAACGCCGAGGCTATAGCGAATATTATTTTTGAGAGTCTTTATAATACGGAATGATTTTGAAGCCGAAATCGAATTCCTTGTCGCCGAGATTTCTCGAAAATTGCGGAATATCAAGCTCCGAGCTTTCGCTGATGGCATTGACCTTCCAATCAATGTTGAGTACGGTTTTGTCCGTCTCGGGCAGCTCAAAATCATGCTTTGCGCCGATAAGCTCCGCTGTGTCGTAGGGAAGCGCCTTATAGCAGAACGGCTTGCCGTCTGTCGAAGCGAAGCGAATTCCCGTGCCGTCGCCGCTTTCGAGTGAAGCGTATCTGACGGCGAACCTGTTGCCGCACTCTTGCGGTCTGATGTAATGCTCGTACATATCGATGACGGTGGTTTTGTAAAGACCGAGCCTGCACGCCGTGTGTCGGTCGGGGTAGCTTTCTATTTCTCCGCAGCCGAAGTATTCCGTGCTTTCAAAATCCTGCGGCATCGTGAATTTAAGACCGAGATGCGGCAGAAGCGGTGCGTTTTGACGAACATTGCCCTTACAATTGACGGTCAGTGAACCGTCGGCGAGAAACGTCCATTCCGCAGTCATTCTTATGACGGGCGGTGCGGAATGTGCGCCGAGTGAAAGGTTGAAGCCGATAACAACACGGTCGTTGTTCCTCTCGATAATATCGCAGGAATAGGTGTTTTGCTTTATCCTGTCAAATCTTTCAAGGTACCAGCGGCCCTTTGAACAGCCGTTATAGGTCGGAGCACGCCAAATATCGAACTCAACGGGAGCTTTGATGATTTTCTTGCCGTTCACGGCAAAGGAGCAGAGCTTGCCGTATTTTTTATCAAATGTAACGCTTGTTTCGTTTGCCGAAAGCTCAAGATAACGGTCGGTTTCGTCTGTTGTGATTTTACCGTTTTTCGCCGTTTCAAGCTCATTGCCGAATGAGCCGAGCTCAAACTGTAAGAATCCGACCTCATAGCCCTTTTCAGCCCATGGAGTTGAGTCTTTTTGTCTGAAAGACACGGTCAGGAAGCAATTTTTGTACTGTGAAAAATCCTCATTGCCGAGCAGGTCGAATTTTCCTGTTCCCTCGGGGGTGATATTGACGGACTCGATTTTGCCGCTTCTGAGAATTTCACCGTTTGAAGAGACGTTCCATTCCGCATAAAGGTCGCCGAGAGAAGAAAATCTGCGGCGGTTTTTAATTGTGAGAACTCCGTCGGCAAGACTGCCCGTGAACGGCTCATATACCTTTTTCATATCATAGTATCCCGGACGCAGGCTGCGGTCGGGGTAAACAAGACCGTCGATGCAGCATATGCCGTTGTTCGGCTGATCGCCGAAATCTCCGCCGTAGTAATAGCGAACATTTCCGTCGCTGTCCTTTACTCCGATTGCGTGGTCGCTGAATTCCCATATACAGCCGCCCGAGAAGTTTTCGCAATCGTCGGCAAATTTGAAATAGCCGTAAACATCGCCCGTTGACATCGAGCAAACGTATTCACACATGAAAAACGGCTTTTCGTTCTCGGGGTCATTCAGGTAGCTGTCGATATAGCCTATTCCTGCGTACATGCGGCTCTCAACGTCGGAAATATCGCTGAAATCCTCGCCCTCGGGAATTGCCGTGAACTCCTTATGGCTGTTTTCGTAGTGGATGATCGCCTTTGGATTCCTGCCTCTTATGTACTGCGCCATTGCACGGTGATTTACGCCGACGCCGCTCTCGTTGCCGAGCGACCACATGATAACGCAGGGAAAATTCTTGTCTCTTTCATAGAGAAGCTTTGCCCTGTCAACGTAAGCTTCCTTCCATTCTGGCAGGGTGGACAGGCTCGACCAGCGTGTCCAGTCCCATTCGCCCTCGACCTCATAGCCCATGCCGTGAGTTTCAAGGTCGGCTTCGTCAACGATGTAAATTCCGTATTTATCGCACATTTCGCAAAATCTCGGGTCGTTGGGATAATGCGATGTTCTTACGGTATTGCAATTCGCTCTTTTGATGAGGAAGATGTCACGCTCCATGTTCTCAGGTGAAACATAGTAGCCCGTGAACGGATCGTTGTCGTGACGGTTGACACCCCTGAGAATTTCACGCTTGCCGTTGATAAGGAGCTTTTTATCCTTTATCTCGACTCTCTTTATGCCTAATTTAAACGGGATAATTTCGCCCTCACAGCTGATCAGAAGCGTGTAAAGATACGGATGCTCGGCGTTCCAAAGCTCAGGATTTTTGAGCGTGATAACAGCCGATCCGTCGAGCTTGCCATCGGCAACGGTTGTGCCGTCGGTGTCAATAAGCTCGTATTCGCCGATATGGTTTTCGATATTTACATTGATATCGCATTTATCGAGAGTCGAATTAAGCTCCGTCTTTATTTCTATATCCTTGACGTGCTCTGCGCTTCTTTTAAGAAGATAAACGTCACGGAAGATGCCCGAAAGTCTGAAATGATCCTGATCCTCAAGGTATGAACCGTCGCACCATTTGACGACGATAACGCAAATTCTGTTCCTGCCGTCACGGAGCTTTTCGGTTATATCAAATTCGCTTGTCGAGTGGCTGACCTGACTGTAGCCGACGAATTCGCCGTTGACGAAAAGATAGAAGCAGGACGAAACGCCTTCAAAGCTGAGGCAGTATTTCTTACTGCCCTTTGTCAGTTCAATATCCCTGAGATAAACTCCGCAGGGATTTTCGTTCGGAACATGCGGCGGATCGGTAGGGAAGGGGTATTCGAGATTTGAATACAGCGGCTTGTCATAGTCCCTGTCCGTATAGGTCTGCCAGCATCGGGGAACGGTAATATCGTCCAGACTGTCAAGGCTCAGGTCGGGTGAGATGATTTTCTCGCCGAGATCTTCAAAGCTTTTGTAATATCTGAATTTCCACTGACCCGAGAGAAGCGTGAAAAAATCGGAGTCTTCTCTTTTTCCGTTCAATGCCGTTTCTTTATCAGAAAAGGGGATATAATACGCTCTCGGCTTTTCGGTACCGTAATGGAGCGTTTCAAGACTTTTGTGAAATTCCTTAAAAAACATTTGCAATCCTCCGTTTCGGGTTTGATAATATCGTATCATAACGCAGGAACAAAAACAATCGGAAAATCAGCTAAAAATCTCAGCTTAAATTTGATATGCGCCCCGAAAGCGGTTAACTCTCGGAGCGCATGATTTTATATTATTCTTATTTATCCTTCTTGAAAAGGTTCTTGAACCATTTGAGAATTGCATTCTCTTCAACGGTCTCTGCCTCTTCCTTAACCTCCTCGGTCGGAGCGGAAACAGCGGCTGTTTCGTAAACGAACATTACCGATGTGCTTGAAGCGGCGCCCTTCGTTGTGAAGATATCGTACTTCTGACCTGCTTCGATCCAAGCCTTTGCACGGGCTATAAGATCGTCGGCGTTGTCTGCAAGCTTTGCATAAGCCTCAAGGTCATTCTCGGAAATGATCTTATCAAGTGAGCTCATGATGCCCTTGAGAGATGCGATGGTGTCATCATCAAGAGTGTTGCCAAGCGTATCGAACAGATCCTGGTTTTTATCAATCGTTGTCTTGAGCTTCTTGAGCGTTTCGATAGTCTGCGGAAGATTTTTGAGTGCCTTCTGAACCTCGGGCTTCTGCATATCCGTTGAAAGACCCGTGATGATAGGCATTACGGTTTCCATATCCTTTGAAAGGGTCGGAAGCTGCTTGAAGAACTTCTGAAGAATCGGGTTGTTGAGAAGCTTTGCAACCTGCTCAAGGTCTGTATCGTCAGTATCTGCGATGAGCTTTTCGATTGCGGCAATATTTTCCTTTGTCATGTACTTTTCGAGTACATCAAGAAGAGCCTTGTTGTCGTTATAAAGCTTTGTAACATCGGAAACAGAGGAAGCGAGCTCCGTAAGGTTATCCGTGTTGGAGAAGAGCTTGTTGATAAGCTCGGTTGCGTTCATGCTGTTGAACTTGTCGATAACTGCCTGAACCTCATTGAGGGTGTTCTTGACGTCTGCAACAGTGTTCGGGAGGTTGTTCTCAACGCTGCTCTCGATAGCCGAGAGGGGAAGAACAGCGAAAATCATGTTTGAAAGCTCAAACTTGTCTGTGTCTGCCGTAATTGTGTAGGTGTTGGAGAAGTTGAAATCGCCGAGCTGCTTGAGCATCTCATCGCTGAGATTGAGGCTCTCCTTGAGTCCGGGAGCGCCGACCATGAGCGCGATTTCCTTTGTGCCGTCGCCGATGGTCTTGCCGTTTTCAACGGTAACATTTGAGAAATTATCCTCCGGAAGGATCATTCCGCCGGCAACGATGAACGGAGTGTAGATCGTTGTGTCCTTGCCGCTGACCTTAACGGTCTTTTTGGACTCGTTGTTGACGGTAACAACCATCTTGACCTGACCCTTTTTGCCTGCGATATCCTTGGCTGTGGTCTCTTTGCCGTCAAGGTAGTAGGTAATCTTGAAGTTTACGGGAAGCTCCTTGTCGGTTGTGCCTCTGTAGTAGAGGTCTGTGCTTTCCATGTTCCAGCGGTATGAGCCGTCCTTATTCTTAACGGGCTCAACGTTGGACTTAACATTCTTGATGTCGGAAAGGTCGGTCTTGTCGTCGATATAGGTCTGAGCCTTATCTGTATGAAGCCAGTCTGTTACGACCTTGCTTGTAACCTCGCCGTCGGAAGCCATGTTGACATAAACTGTCTCATTTTTCTTGTATGAGGTCGCGGCTGTGTCATAGCTTACCTTTGTTGTGTCGGTCTGACTCGGAGTTGTTGTCGGTTCGTCTGTGCTGCCGTCATTCTTCTTTGAACAGGCAGAGAAAGATGCAAGCATAGAAGCGCAGAGAAGAACGCACATGATTTTTTTCAGATTGTTTTTCATATTATTACCTCCGTATTGTTCAGGCATTGTTATCTGCCGTTTTGTTTTCTTTTTTCTTCATTTTGAGCTTGAACTTTTTGCCGAGGAAGTCATAAGTTGTCTTTTCGATTACTCCCTCAAGCACAAGCAGCAGCGGCGTAAGCATGAATACTATAACGCCTGCGCTGATGAGCGAACCTCTTGCAAGCAGGAGGCAAACCTCTTTAACTATCTTGATATCGCAGGTGAGGAATACGCCGAAGGTTGCGCCGAAGAATACGAGCGCACTCTGGAAGATCGAACGGTCGGAAGCGTTGGCGGCAATCTTAATTGCGTCGAGCTTGTTGTGGCCGTTTCTCATCTCCTCACGGAAACGTGTGGTAAGAAGAATTGCATAGTCAACCGTTGCGCCGAGCTGAACACAGCCGATAATTGTCGGCGCTATGAATGACAGCGTAGTACCCGTTGCGAACGATATCGCCTTGTTGACGAATATCGCAAGTTCGATCGACATAACAAGAACAATCGGAATTGAAATTGACTTGAAAATAATGGCGATCAATATGAATATCGAAAGAATAGAAAGCACGCTGGTCAGCTTGAAGTCGTGGTCGGTGATGTCGATCAAATCCTTGTACATTGCGCCCTCACCGGTGACGTAGCCGTCCTTATCGTATTTCTTAACGATATTGTTTATCTTGGTGAGCTGTTCGTTACATTCGTCGGTTGCGGCAACATACGATGTGTTGACGAGAATCATCTGTCTGCCGCCCGTCTTTGCGATGCTCTTGAGCTCGTCGGGAATCATCGAATCGGGGATTCCCGAGCCGACGAAGCTGTTGTAAGCAACCATGTTTGTTACGCCTGCGGTATCCTTGATCTCATTCTCCATCTTAACGAGGTCGGAAGCGTCGAGGCTGTCGTCAACGATGATGAAGTGCGAGGTTGCCATGTTGAATTCCTCTTTCATCTTGTTGAGAGCGGCGATACAGCCGATGTCGTCCGGAAGCATTCTGTCCATCGAGTAGTAAACATTGACGTTTGACTGCATGATGTATGACGGAATGAAGAGAACAACGAAGATTGCAACCCAAACCTTTTTATGGTTGACAACGAAGTTATTGAGCTTGTCGAACTTGGGAATGAAGCTTCTGTGACGATACTTGTGGATAAGCTTGTCGCACTGAAGAACAAGAGCGGGGAGAACGATCGTAACGGTGAGAACGCCGAATACAACGCCCTTAGCCATAACAAGACCGATATCCTTACCGAGTGAAAGATCCATGAAGCAGAGTGCGAGGAATCCGAAAATCGTGGTCAGCGAGCTGCCGGAGAGGGAAAGGAAGGCGCCCTGAATTGCGCTTGCCATAGCGTCTCTCTTGTCTGCATACTTTGGCTTTTCTTCTTCAAATCGGTCGATGAGGAATACCGAGTAGTCCATCGTAACGCCGAGCTGTAGGATAGCAGCGATACATTGCGTGATGTACGATATCTGACCGAACACGAAGTTTGTGCCCATGTTGTAAACAACCGCTATGCACAGTGCCGCCAGAAGAACCCACGGCTCGACCCATGACTCCATGCAGAACGTCATGACAACAAGTGCGATCGCAATAGCAATTGCAATGAATATCGGAGCCTGCGAATCGGCAAGGTCACGGGTATCTTTCATGATGACGCCCATACCGCTGAGGAAGCACTGATCGTTGAGCAAGCTTCTGACGTCCTCGATGGCCTGCATGGTTTCGTCGGTGACCGCCTTGTATTTATACTGTATAAGCATCATTGTGCATTTGCCGTCTTTGCTGTAGAAGATGTCCTTAACGGCCTGCGGAATAATTTCCTGCGGAATACTTATGTCTGCAATATCGTTGACCCATATAACACTGCTGACGTTATCGACCTTTGCTATTTTTTCTTTCAAGGCTGCGACGTCCTTTGAAGGCATATCCTCAATAACAAGGAATGACATTGAGGCGCTGTTGAAGGTTTCGTCCAGCTCGTTTTCGCCTTTGACCGAATCGAGGTCACCCGGAAGATACGAAAGAATATCGTAGTTAACGAAGGTGTTGATGTAGCCGATTGCAGCCGGAATGAGAAGCAAAACGGCAATAATCGTTATCGTCTTCGGGTGGTAGGCGATGAATTTTGCGATTCTTTTCATTTGTAACCGATCTCCTTTTTAGATTTTATATGGCACTTTACAAATAATATGTAAAGATTAAAAGGGTATTAAACTGATTTATTTTATTCGTCTGTCGGCGGTTCGGAAATTACAGCTTCGACGCTCTTGTAAAGAAGCGGCTTTATTTCCGAAATTTTAAACGGCGATTCAAAAACAAATGAATCGTAGCAAACCGAACCGACAAGCGTTACTATAAGATAAATTCTCTTGAGTGTTTCCTGCTCGGAAAAGCCGTTTTCGGTGTTTTCACGAACAAGCTCGCTGAGCATTGATTTCAGCTCGTCGTCTTCAATCGTACTGAAATAGCTCAGGCAGGAGGAAAAGTTTTTGCCCATGAGGGTGATTATTTCCTTGTGCTGTTCGAGATAGTCAACGATTTTTTCTGTTATGAAAAGCATTTGTTCACAAAATGACATTTGACAGGTCTCTTTTTTCTTTGTCAGTTCCTCAAGCACATAGCGGAGAATTACAGCACTCTTTCGTATGATTATACGTTCCATAAGGTCATGCTTATCCTTGAAGTAAAGGTAAAATGTGCCCTTGGCAATTCCGGCGCTCTTAACAACGTCGTCAATTGAGGTGTTGTTGAAGCTTTTTTCAATAAAAAGCTCATAGGCGGCGTCGAGAATATTCGTCCTTTTATTCTGTTGCTTTTCAGAAATCTTACTCATTTTGCATGTCTCCGTAAATAAAATGACTACCGGTCACTTTTTGCTTCGACTAACATTATACGCAAAAATGACCAATAGTCAATATCTTTTTTAAAATTTAATAATTTGTTAATATTTAAGGTAATTTGTGGGTTCGCCTCAATTCAAAATAAACACCGAAAGGTTGAGATAAGCCGCAAAGGTGAGCCATAAAACATAGGGGATTTGGAGCAGTCCCGCAAGCTTTGAAACACGGTAAAACATGACCGTCATCGTGATTGAGAGCGCCCAAAGAACGATGAGCCATATAAATGAAAAGAGATAGGCGTTGAGCGAAAAGAAGAATATCGGCCACATGAAGTTCATCGCAAGCTGAATGGCATAGACAGCGAGCGGCTGCTTGGCTTCCGAGTTGTCCTTTTCGTAAACAAGGTATGAGGAAATTCCCATTAGAATATAGAGTATCGTCCACATCACGGGGAAAAGCCAATCGGGAGGGGACAGCGGAGGTTTTGTGACGGCCTCGGAATAGACATCGAAGCCGCTGCCGACTATCAGCGACGATATTCCGCCGACGGCGAGGGGGATAACAACGGCAATTATCAGGTGCTTGAAATTGATATTTGTCTTGACGGTCAAAAAAATCACGCCTTTCGTGTAAGTATTGCTGACATTTTAACAGCCTTCCCCTCAAGGGAAAGCCTTGATGAATTTCTGCTGACTTTAAAATGTTTCCTGCATTACACTTATATTATATACGAAAAGGCATGACCTTTATTCGCTATTCAATTACATTTTCGACCTCACCGTCGTTTTTCATGCTTTTATCGGCACGGAAAACGGTAAGGTGACCCTTCATCGAGTCCTCGATTGAGGTGCACGAAACGGACATTTCGCCGTCACGGACATAGCGGACAAAATCCCTGACAAGCTCAAGATCTCCGCCGCCGTGAGAATCGTCCTTGACGTTGACATCAACAACGCGGTCAAGGTGCTCACAGCCGGGTCTCGGGTCAATGAGCGAAACGGTGAATTTGCCGCTTTCGAGCGTTCCGAAAATCTCACCCTTTGTGCCGATGATATGAATCTTTCGCTGAGGTATCGCCGCTCCGCCTATCATATTATGAGTGCCCGTTGCGCCGCTCTTGAAGCGGACTGCGATGCTCTGGTGGTCAACAACGTTGTTGTCGCTCTTGTATGCGCAAACGCCGTAGGGGCTTGTTTTGAGAAGCTCGATTTTGTCCTCGATAGTTGCGTTTTCCTTATCCTCGAGCTTGTCCCAAACATAGAACGACCAGCGGTCGGGGTGGTCGATATAAAGCCGCTTCGCCGAGTAAAGGCAGGTATCAGCGAGCGGACAGTCAACAAGACAGCGTGTACCGCTTTCTTTCGGAGCATTTTCGGGTCTGAACTGCATCAGCGAGCCGAAGCTTGAAACTCGGGCAGGTGCGTCGTCGCCCATGAGCCACATCATGATGTCGATATCGTGACAGCACTTTGCAAGAAGCATCGTTGCGTGACACTGCTCCTCGTTGCGCCATTTTCCTCTTATATGGCTTGTGGACATATGGTGGTAGCTGACATGCTCAACCGTTTGAATATTGACTATTTGTCCTATTTCGCCGCTGAGAATTGTTTCCTTTATCTGACGGTAAAAAGGAGCATATCTGAGAACGAAGCAAACCATTATCTTTCGTCCGTTCTCCTCGGCGCAGCTTATCAGCTCACGCATTTCCTCCTCATTGACGGCGAACGGCTTTTCAAGCAAAATGTCGTAGCCTGCCTTGAGCAGGGGGATAGATGTCGCAACGTGAATGTGATCCATCGTTCCGTTTATGGCGGCATCGGCGAATTTCGGAACGGCGGCAAGGTCGTTGACGTCCTTGAAGCGGCGCTCCTTAGGAATATTGAAATACTCACCGATTTGATTTCTGCGGAATTCATTCGGATCGGCAACGCCGACTATCTCGAGCATTTCGGGATCAATTTTTGCCAGCTCGGCATATATCATCGAGCGATGGCCGCCGCCGACTATGACGGCTTTTAGGGGCTTACTCATATTATTTACCTCGTATCTGTTTGCGGAATATAATTTCATTGACTCCTGCACCGATCAAAAGCGCAACGGCTATTACGGGGATAAGCGGCAGGAGGATTATAATTGTAAGTATCAAAATTGTGAGCACGGCAGGAGCTTTTTTGCTCTCGGAGACCGTTTCTTCATATTTGTTGTTGCATATCGCATTGACAGTCTTTCTGTCGGCGTTCAACGGCAGGTCGGCATTGCTGTCATCAATTCCGCCGTTATAGAGCAGGGGACGCACAAGGTCGGCGAGCCTTATTTTGATATGAAGAAGCTTCAGCACACTGTCGATGATATTGACGAAGCCGATTACGATTTTGTATTCTGCCGTGTCGGGCGTGTATGGAGCATTGCCCGAATACAGGTGCAGGACTAGCCGGCGAATGAAATCAAATACGCCCTCATTCTCCGCCGAGGAAAGGTCGGCGTTGTGCGTTTCGCTCTTTACCCATTTTGCGAAAACACCCAATTTAAGCTTTTTGATAAGCCGTGCAAGGGGCTTGACGAGCCAGCCGATGCGATAAGAAACATTCGGGTGAATACTCATCGAATCCACGCAGGCGGCAAAGGTGTTGATGTCCGAGGCCGCCGCATCGAGCGTTCTGTCAATCATGCCGATGAATTTATTTTCGAGATAATCGGGCAGATTTTCTATGCCGCTGACCTTTTCGGTCGTTGCAACGCTTTCAATATGAACATTGCTGCCGCAAATTCTTACCGTGCGGTAAAGTCCCGGATAGCCTGCGAGGGCGGAGGTCGAAACGTCGTAAAGAATATTTCCGCTCGGCGAAAAATCGAATGAAATATCGTGCACATGCGAATGACCCGTGAAAACAAGACCTATGCCGAGGTCGGCGAGGAAATTTTTGATTTCTTCATGCTCACCCATCATATCGTTTTTGCCAATCAGCGAATAAACAGGCGAGGGCGAAAGAATCGGGTGGTGAGTGAAAGCAAGCACACGCTTGTTGCATTGTTTTGCCGCATTTGCGATTTTGGCTATCCATGCCTTGTGCTCGGCGGAATAGCCGCTTCTGCCCTTGCCGTTTTTGTCGGAATTGAGAGCAAGAAGAATGTAATTTTCGTCAAGCTCTGCGGCGTATGACATTTCAAACTGCGAGAATGCCTCGTCGGGTCCGAAGCTGTGGTACATTTTCAAAAGCTCGTCACGCTTTGCGGACGGAATTTTTGTCTTTACGTCACCTGTGTAGCAGTTTGTCAGTCCGTCGTCCTGATAGTCGTGCGTTGAGGTTATCGCAAAAACACGCTTGCCGCACTTCTTCAAGGCGTAGAGCAGCTCGATAAACTCAACATGGCTGTCATAATCACCGTCGCAGGTTGCATCGCCGCAGAAAATTACATTTTCACAGCCGCTTTTTGCAATCTGAGCGAAGGCGGCGGAGATTATCGCAGGGCTGTCCTTGACCGCCTTTTGGTTGGTCGAATCGTATTTTTTATATGACGGAGTGTCAATGCCGAGCTTCGGCGAATAGTAGTGAGCATCCGTCATGACAATCAAATCAAGCGGATATTCAAAGACCGTATCATTCATCGGTTTCAACAACTCCTCTGCGCTTGATAAGCTCAAGTGAAATCTGCTCCTTTTTCTTGGCGTTGAGGTCATAGAAAATCATCGGGATAATCTGAAGAATGACGAAGCAGGCAGGAATTATAGTGTAGATTATAAGAAATCTCGTCAGCGTGCCGTCGCTCTGAGCCGCATAGGCAACCGACGGATCCGTTGAGGGGAGATAGCCCGACCATTTGAAAACAAGATATGTACCGAGTGAGGTCGTGAACGCCGAAGCGATCTTGGAGAAAAGTCCGTAGCCTGCGTAGCAGAGACCTTCCTGACGCTTGCCCGTTTTCAGCTCAATTTCGTCAACGCAGTCGGCAATCATTACGTTCGGCGTGAGGTTCGTGTTGCCGTTCTGAAGTCCGACAAGGAAATTGATGATAAGGAAGGGGATAATGAGCTCTTTTCTGAAGCCGATTATCATTGAAACGCCGAAAAGCAGGAGGAATGATACAGCACCGTAGGCACTGCAAGCGATAAATGTATTCTTCGTGCCGATGGTTTTGATGAGCTTCTTTACGACGAGCATACTGACCGCCGTGCCTATTCCCATCGGGAGCAGAAGCGCAAGCTTGAGCCCCTTATCGCCGAGAAGATATATCGCAATGTAAAGGCTTGCCGCACCGTAAACACCGCGGCCGAAGCCTGCGAGCTTGGCAAGCGATACCATGAGCAAATTCTTGTTGGTGAAAACAAATTTAAGGCTCTGACCGAGATTTACCTTTTCGGTTGTGTAGGGGACACGCTCTCTCGTGTTTTTGAGCATGATCGCAAGAAAGAGAATGAAGCCGACAACGCAGACAGCCGTTGAAATCTGCAAGTCAAGACCTCTGCCCTCGGCGGCTTGGAAGCTCTCTTTGCCCATGATAGCCTTCATGACAAGACCGACAACGATGAGAACTACCATTCCGCCCGATTGACCTATCGAGCGCATGATTCCTGCGATTGAAATTGCGTCGCTTCGCTCGTCGGGGTTGGGTGTACAGACGGCGCCGAAGCAGTTGGCAGGGCTTTCAACGCAGACGAGCAGCATTACATAGGCGCAGTAAATTGCGAACATCCAAATTGTTGCAGCGACAAAATTCGACGTTTTCGGAGCAACGAAAACGAGCATTGAGATTATGCCGAGCGGAATACAGCCGTAGAGAAGCCACGGGTGAATTTTGCCACGTTTTGATTTCGTCTTGTCAACGAGGAAGCCGATTATGATTTCAGCCGCCGCTCCGACAAAGCCTGCAACAAGGAATACGGTCGATATCAGCGTTGCAAGGGCATCGGAGCTGAAATTCTGATTTTTGAAAGCAAAATCGGCGAAGTATGTTTTTGCATATTCGGGAACCCAGCCCGAGAGCAGGGCAATGCCAAAAAGTCCTATTCCGTATGAGAGTGCCTCGGTGGGCAGCTTGAACGTCTTTGAGCCAATATGAAGCTCTTTTGTCTTTAAATATTTTTGCATTTCCGTGTCCTCTCTGTTTATTGTATATATTACATATAATTTACCATATATAAACTGAAATTTCAATAAAAATTATCAAAAACAAATCTATGCAACATTTGCAACAAGATATTTGACACTTTGTGAATTTGTGATATAATAAACTATGTATAAATACGGTAAGGTGATAAACATGTTTGATTTTATCAGATTGGCGTGTGCGGTTCCCGAGGTCGAGGTCGGCAACACGGAATTCAACACGCAGGAAATAATTAAATATATCGACATCAACAAGGACGCCGATGTTATCGTGTTCCCCGAGCTTTGCGTTACGGGCTACACCTGCGCCGACCTTTTCTTTCAGAAGACTCTGATCGACGGCGCAAAGAAGGGTGTTGCCGAAATTGTTAAGACGACGAAGGACAGCAACTCCGTTGTCGCAGTCGGTGCGCCCATTATTATCGGCGGTCAGCTTTATAACTGTGCCGTTGTGATGTCACACGGAAGGGTGAACGGCATTGCCGTGAAGACCTTTATTCCGACCTATAACGAATATTATGAAAAGCGTTGGTTCTCCTCGGCGGCTGATTTGAAGTGCACTTCGATCGGCTCGGACGAGCTTATGCTTGACGGTGATTATGATATTCCCGTCGGCAACAACCTTGTTTTTAACTGCTCGGGTGTGAAGCTCGGAGTTGAAATTTGTGAGGATCTGTGGGCGCCCTTGCCGCCCTCAACGCTTCTGACGCTTGCAGGTGCGGAGATTATCCTCAATCTTTCCGCTTCTAACGAAACTATAATGAAAAGAAAATACAGAACCGAGCTTGTCTCTCAGCAGTCGGCGAGGAGCCTTTGCGCCTACGCCTATGCGAGCGCTGGCATGAGCGAATCTACGACCGATCTCATCTTCTCGGGTCATTCGATCATCTGCGAAAACGGAGCGGTTCTTTCTCAGAATGACAGCCTTATCGACGGCGGCTATTCGATAAAGCATGACGTTGACCTCGGCAAGATAAGAGCCGACAGGACAGAGAACAAGACCTTTGCCGATTCTGCTTCGCTTTACCTTGAGGGCAAGGATTATGTTGAAGTCAAGGTTGGAGCCGAGCTTGAAAGCGACGGCGAAATATATGAGGTGAAGAAGCTTCCGTTTGTTCCCTCGGACAAGAAGGACAGAATCGAACGCTGTATGGATATCTTCCGTATGCAGGTCGCAGGGCTCAAAAAGAGAGCGGCGAAGGTCGGCGGAAAAATGATTCTCGGCGTTTCGGGCGGACTTGATTCAACGCTCGCATTGCTTGTCTGCGCCGAAACCGCACGTCAGCTCGGACGTGATCCCTCGGATGTTATTGCGATAACGCTTCCCTGCTTCGGCACAACGAAGCGCACCCATTCAAACGCATGGGAGCTTATGGAGACCCTCGGCGTTCATGCGATGGAGATCGACATAAAAGAGGCTTGCACGCTTCACTGCCGTGATATCGGTCATCCGACGGATAAATTCGACGTAACATATGAAAACATTCAGGCTCGTGAAAGAACTCAGGTGCTCATGGATTACGCCTGCAAGGTCGGCGGCTTCGTTGTCGGAACAGGCGATCTCAGCGAGCTTGCTCTCGGCTGGTGCACATACAATGCCGACCACATGAGCATGTACGGCGTCAACTGCGGCGTGCCGAAAACCCTTGTACGCTGGATGATAGCGGCGCTGATTGACTATAATATATTCCCCGACAGCACCCATGTGCTTGAGGATATAATTGATACGCCGATAAGCCCCGAGCTTCTTCCTCCCGACGAGGACGGCAACATTCAGCAGGAGACCGAGGAGATAATCGGACCTTATGCTTTGCACGACTTCTTCCTCTATCATCTTCTGCGCTTCGGTTTTTCTCCGTCGAAGATATTCTTCCTCGCAGAGAAGGCGTTTAAAGAGGATTTCGACAGGGAAACGATACTTAAATGGCTCAAGGTGTTCTACAAGAGATTTTTTACTCAGCAGTTTAAGAGAAGCTGTCTGCCCGACGGAGTTAAGATAGGCAGTGTTTGCCTTTCGCCGAGAGGGGATTGGAGAATGCCGAGCGACGCTTCATATGCAATTTGGCTCAAGGAGATCGACGAGATAAAATAAAAAATGGAATGAGAAGAGATTATGAAAGATTTGAAAGACAAAAAAGTTTTAATTGCTTTTTTATTGACGGTGTTGATTTTTATAATTCAGGCTGTTGACGGCTTCTTTATAAAAAGTGATAACACAATTTTCGGCGATACCGTGATCGCAAGGGCTTTGGGGTTGATTATGGTTCTTGCGGCGTCAAAATTGCTGAAATTCCATATAGGCAGACGGTGTCTCGGACGCTTCGGCTGGTTTTTCGAGCTGCTTTACGGCGTCGGATTTTCGCTTGCGCCGATAGTTGTTATCTATGCCGCCGAGCTTGTTTATTTCAAGATAAAGGGCTTTTATTCCGAGATAAGCATTTTTCTTCTTCCGCCGAATTCGACGGAGAGGGGCTTGCTTTTGGCGCTTGCGGCATATGCCTTTGCGCTGATTATTAACGTGCTTTTCAAGGAGCTTTACAGGGGCTTTATGCTCAATCAGCTTTGTCAGAAGTTCGGTGAAAAGAAGTCGAATTATATTCAATCTGTGATTTTTACACTGCTGTCATTTTTGCCTGTTATTGTGGCTTTTACCGAGAAAAGATTTGAAAATATGCCGACGGCAGACGTGATTATAACGATATTAGCTTCTGCGGCGGCAGTTTTCGTCGGCTCGATGCGCTGGGGATATTATTACAAGGTCAACGGCTCTGTATGGATGGCGATTGCCGATCATTTCGTTAACGTGCTCATAATGACCTGCGTTTATCTTTCGCCCGATCGCTTGCCCGACAAGTGGCTGCTTGTGAAGTCCTTGGTTATTCAGCTTATTTCATGCGTAATATTTATTCCGTTCTATTACAGGCGCGACAGAGTCAATGCCGAATATGAAAAGGAAATGAAAACGCGTCATGATGTCCTTTCGGCTATGAACGAGTCCGAGAAAAATCTTGACGAAAAAAAGGCGTCAAATAATTATCTTATTATGATGAACGAGACTGAGCAGGCAAAAAAATTCGGCGGAATTCAGGAAAATGAAATTCAGGATTTTGACAGGGAGCCTAAGGAGTATTCAAAGGGTGTTGCGGGGATTTATTCCGATCACCATACCGAAAGAAAAGCAAATTCGGAACAAAAACAGCCGGCCGACGGCAAAAGGCATCATCGCTCAAGGAGCACGGAGAATGTTCCCGAAAATGCCGAGAGCATTTCAAAGCTCGTTGACGAATACTTTAAAAAGCAATTCGACAAAAGCACATATAATTAAAAAAATAAGGCAGTCTGCAAGAAAAATGCAGGCTGCCGATTTTGTTTTATTTTACAGTCCGAGAAGCTCGAGAACCTTTTCCTTTGACATATATCCGACGGCGGATTTGTTCGCCTTGCCGTGGTCGATAACAACAAGTGTCGGAATACTTGATACGTTGAAAATCGAGGAAAGCTCGGGTTCTTCGTCAACATTGACCTTGCCGACCTTGACTACATCGTCGTACTCGTCTGCTATTTCTTCAATGATAGGAGCGAGCATACGGCAAGGACCGCACCATTCCGCCCAGAAATCAAGCAGAACGGGGATATCGCATTTAAGTACCTCGGGTGTAAAATTATCCTTTGTGATTTTAACTTCAGCCATGATAAAAACCTCCTTAGTCCTTTGACTTATAATAAAGCATACAATGGCAAAAGCCTTCAAAATTCGGGTCTTCGATCTGCTTTCTGAATTCCTCACACATACACTTGTTCTCGGGTGTATGCTCTCTGCGGCAGGGACAATAGCCGCCCGTGCGCTTGAGTCCCTCTTTGACGACCTTGACAATTTCTTTGTCGGGATTGAGTGTGACTTTCATGGCAGAACCTCCGATCTTTGCGGTGTTATAGCAGTTTTTGCAATGATTTAATAAATTTCTCTGCCCATCAGAACGCCCATGACGGAAGCCATCATAAGACCTCTTGTCCAGCCGCTCGAGTCGCCGAGGCAGTGGAGACCGTCAACGTTTGTGTTGAAGTGCTCGTCCATCTTGACTCTGTTGCTGTAGAACTTGAGCTCGGGGGAGTAGAGAAGCGTTTCGTAGGAAGCGAAGCCGGGAGCAACATGGTCAACAGCCTGAATGAAGTTGATGATGTTGGTCATGGCTCTGTACGGCATTGCGGCTGTGATGTCGCCTGCAACCGCATCGGGAAGCGTGGGCTTGAGGTTGGACTGCGAAAGCTCCTTTTCCCATGTGCGCTTGCCGTCAAGGATATCACCGAAACGCTGAACGAGAATGTGACCCGTACCGAGCATGTTTGTCAGCTCGCCGACCTTCTGAGCGTAAGCGATGGGCTGATTGAACGGGTAAGAGAAGTTGTGGGAGCAGAGAATGGCAAGGTTTGTGTTGTCGCTCTTGAGCTCCTTATATGAATGACCGTTAACAACGGCAAGATTGTTGTCGTAATTCTCCTGACTTACGAAGCCGCCGGGGTTTTGGCAGAAGGTTCTGACCTTGTTCTTGAACGGACGGGGATAGCCGATGAGCTTGGACTCATAGAGAACGTCGTTGACCTTCTCGATAACCTCGTTTCTGACCTCAACTCTGACGCCGATGTCAACCGTTCCGGGCAGGTGAGCGATGTCATGCTCGCCGCAGATCTTTTCAAGCCATTCTGCACCTCTGCGTCCCGTTGCAATGATGGTGTTGTCGGCTCTTATCTCCATTTCAACGCCGTTGTTGTTTGAAACATAGATACCCTCGCACTTTTTGCCGTTGAGGATAATATTTGAGCACTCGTAGCCGAAGAAAATTTCAACACCGTTTGCAATGAGGTATTTCTCGATTGCAAGATAGATGTCCTGAGCCTTTTCAGTTCCCATATGACGAATCGGGCAGTCAACAAGCTTCAAACCTGCCTGAATTGCACGGGTACGAATCTTTCTGACTTCCTCTGTGTTTCCGACGCCCTCAACCTTAGTATCTGCGCCGAACTCAAGATATATACTGTCGGCATAGTTAATAGTTTCCTGAACAAGATTTTCGCCGACAAGATTCGGAAGATCTCCGCCGACCTCATAGCTCAGCGACAGCTTGCCGTCCGAGAATGCGCCTGCACCGGAAAAGCCGGTTGTAATGTGGCAATACGGCTTGCAATTCATACATTTCTTAGTCTTTGCCTTGGGGCAGTGTCTGTTTTCGACCGACTGACCTTTTTCGACAATGACGATCTTTTTCTTAGTGCCCTTGCGAAGCATCTCGATAGCTGTGAATATACCGGCAGGGCCTGCTCCGACGATTACAACGTCTGTTTTCATATTCCTGATACCTCCGAAAAAATAAAAGCCGAACACAATCGCAATGCGATCGACGTTCGGTGGACGGGATTTATTCCCGTATCAATCTTATTGCAACCTATTTTAACACCTTGTTATAGTGTTGTCAAGTGCCGAAGCCGACGGAAATACCGTTGAAAAGCAAAATATTTTACAAATCGGAAATAAAATGTTGCCGAATGAGCCGAATATTAAACATTATATCAGTGGATTTGGCAAAAAAGAAAGATAAAAGCCGGCTTTATTGTTGTATGTGTTATACATTGTGATATTATAGAAAAATTTCGGAACCGCTTAAATGCCGCAGCTCCGAAATTATTTATTTGCTTTTGATTTTTCCGTCGGTTGAAATAACAGTGACGTTGAGCGGAATGTTTTTGCCGCTTGCGTCGAGCGCCTTCTGAACAGCCAATTGAATTCCGCTGCAGCAGGGCACATCCATGCGAACAACGGTGACGCTCCTGATGTCGTTAACCGCCAAAATCGCCGTCAGCTTTTCGGAATAGTCCACGCTGTCAAGCTTCGGACAGCCGATGAGCGTAATTTTATCCTTGATGAAATCGTTGTGGAAATTGCCGTAAGCAAACGCCGTGCAGTCGGCGGCAATGAGCAGATCGGCACCGTCGAAATAGGGGGCATTGACGGGAACGAGCTTAATCTGAACAGGCCACTGAGAAAGTCGGCTTTCGGCTTTTATATCTGTGTGCGAGCCGTGCTCGTGCATGATACGGCTGAGCCTTGAACCGGGACAGCCGCCGTGATGGGCGATGCCATGCTTTTTAAGCTTGTTTTCCATAACGGCTTTTTCGTTGTAGTCCGCCGCTTCTCTTTCCTCAAAGGTTATAGCGCCCGTGGGGCAGGTGGGCAGACAGTCACCGAGTCCGTCGCAATAGTCGTCACGCAGAAGCTTCGCCTTGCCGTCAACAAGACTGATTGCACTCTCGTGACATGCCGAAACGCATGCGCCGCAGCCGTTACATTTTTCTTCGTCTATTTTAATGATTTTTCTTATCATTTTCATTACCTCCTGACATGGGCGATTGTATCACATCTTTTTTATAAAAGCAACAGGTAATGTGCGGCAGCGCAGAATATTTCTGCCTGCTGCGTCGAAATATATTATAAGGTATAGTTATGCAAAATATTTTTGAAATCCTATGCTTTATTATAATTTGACAAAGGCACAATTCGTAGGGGTCGATGCCCACATCGACCCAAGGTCTGAAGGAAGTCCATTACAACGCAGGCTCCTCCACCGACAGTGTAGTGGGCTGAGGGGATAAAGATGTAAAGAGGCAGAAATTATGTATCACTCCGTTAATTAAGACCGTCTGCAACCTCTGTTAAAGGAAAATCCTGCAAATGTTAACAAAGAATTCACAATTAAGGTGTTGACAAATCGGGCGGACGGTTGTATAGTATTAAATGTAGTTAGCACTCAGGGTAAAAGAGTGCTAACGGTGCTAAAGGCGGTGAGATTATGGAACTCAGTCAGAGAAAAGAAAAAATACTTGCTGCTGTTGTCGAACACTATATAAAGACGGGCGAGCCTGTCGGTTCAAAGCTTTTGCAAAAGGACCCCGAAATTTCGGTCTCCTCGGCGACCATCAGAAATGAGATGGCTGAGCTTTCAAGCATGGGACTTCTCGAACAGCCCCACACCTCGGCGGGTCGAATTCCCACCGACGAGGGCTACCGTTACTATGTAGATCATCTTATGGGAGTGCGGCAGCTTGACGATGCGGTCAAAAGACGTATCGAAGCGGGCATCTCGATAAGAAACGCCAGCCCCGAAAACATACTCAAGCGAGCGAACGATTTCCTTGCGGACATGACAAACTGCGCCGCAATTTCAACCGCTCCGTCGGGCGAGAACGTCACGATAAAGCGTGTCGAATTTGTACCTGTCGGAACGAGGACGGGAATGGTCGTTCTGCTTACCTCAAACGGCATGATCAAAAGCAGGGTTTGCCGAAGCGACGTTGATCTGAACGCTTCCGTTATCGAGAAGTTTTACAATATCGTTAAAACCTCATTCGTCGGAACGGAGCTTGATGCGATCGACACTGCAACGCTTCAAACCTTGGTTGCTTCGATGGGTGAGGATGCGCTGACAATGATACCTCTTATTTCAACGGTATCCGAGCTTGCGAGCGAGGCGATGGAAATTCCGCTTATGCTCGGCGGTCAGTCGAATATCTTCCATTACGGCGACTACGGCGCAACGGCTTACGAGCTTATGGATTTCCTGAGACGGGGCGAGCCTCTGAGTAAGATTTTGACAGACAACAAAAAGGATTTGGATGTCAAGATTGGCAGTGAAAACAAGTTTAAACCGCTTGAGAATTCAAGCGTGATAATGGCGCAGTACGATGTCGGCGGCGAAAATCACGGCTCGATAGGAATTATCGGACCGACGAGGATCGACTATGCAACGCTGATACCGAGCGTCAGATATCTGACCGATATGGTCGGAAAAATACTCTCCCAGGTTCTCAACGAAGACTGAAAGGAATGATTACTGTTGGCAAAAAAGAAAAACAGTGAAGAAACAGCCGCAAAGGCTGAGGATAAAAAGGTAGAGAAAGAAGATAAAAAAGAAGAAGCAGAGGTAAAGAAAGAGGAAAAAGCCAAGGAAGAAAGCAATGAGGAGAAGCTTCAAAAGCAGCTTGCCGAAAAGAGCGACCAGCTTCTGAGAATTGCGGCGGAGTACGATAACTTCCGCAAGCGTTCGCAGAGAGAAAAGGATGCGCTTTATGTTGACTGCAAGGCTTCGGTCATCAAGGAGCTGCTTCCCGTGGCGGACAATTTTGACAGAATTTTTGCTAATCCCGACATCACGTTTGAGGATTACAAAAAGGGCGTTGAAATGACATTCAAGCAGTTTGAAACCGTTTTCAAGGATCTCAAGGTCGAGTCGTTCGGCGAGGAGGGCGAGAAGTTTGATCCGAACTTCCACAATGCCGTAATGCACTCGGAGGATGAGAATCTCGGCGAGAACGTTATCACAAATGTATTTGCAAAGGGCTACAAGATAGGCGATAAGGTAATTCGTCCTGCAATGGTAGCCGTTGCAAACTAAATAAATTGTATATAAACATCTTAGGAGGAATATATTATGTCAAAGGTTATTGGTATTGATTTAGGTACAACAAATTCATGCGTAGCTGTTATCGAGGGCGGCGAGCCTGTAGTTATCGCTAACGCAGAGGGTGCAAGAACAACTCCGTCTGTTGTCGGCTTCGGCAAGAACGGCGAGAGAATGGTAGGTCAGGTCGCAAAGCGTCAGGCTATCACAAATCCCGACAGAACAGTTTCGTCAATCAAGCGTCAGATGGGTTCCGATTATAAGGTCACTATCGACGACAAGAAATACACTCCGCAGGAAATTTCCGCAATGATTCTTCAGAAGCTTAAGACCGATGCAGAAGCTTACCTCGGCGAGAAGGTTTCGGAGGCTGTTATCACAGTTCCGGCATACTTCACCGATGCACAGCGTCAGGCAACTAAGGACGCAGGTCACATTGCAGGACTTGAGGTTAAGAGAATTATCAACGAGCCGACAGCCGCAGCTCTTGCTTACGGTATTGATAAGGAAGACGATCAGAAGGTTATGGTTTATGACCTCGGCGGCGGTACATTCGATGTTTCCATCATTGAGATGGGCGACGGTGTTCAGGA
>CAVGRW010000012.1:0-33196 GCA_963631735.1 Bacteroidaceae bacterium
TCTCTGCCCGCAAAAGTAAGGTGTCCCTTTTCATTTATTCCGAGATTGTCGCAAATCATTTTAAAAATCCTTTCTGTTGTGCAAATTACAGCATGTGCGCTCTGATTTCTTCGCCGTCCATATCAACGAGAAGCGCAGGTGCGATATCGAATACCGTGCGGCAGCCCGATTCGCCCTTTGCCTTGAGCTTATAAGCGGCTCTTGCATACGCGGCAAGAACGCTGCCCGTGAATTCGGGATTGGACTCGAGCTTGAGGCTGTACTCAATAGTATGCTTTGTGCCGAGGTCAAAGCCTGTGCGGCCGCTTCTGATAACACTGCCGCCGTGCGGAATTCCGCTGTGGTTGGCTTTCAGCTCCTCAAGAGAAATGAAGTTTACCGTTGTATCGTAATCCGAGAAGTAGTTCGGCATAGTCTTGATTTCATTCTCGATTCTTGCCTTGTCCGCACCCTCCTCAACAACGACGTAGCACTCTCTCGTGTGCTTTTCTCTTGTTGTAAGCTCGGGATTTTCGCCGTTTCTTACTCTTTCGACTGCGCTCTCAACGGGAACGGTGTACTGTCTTGCGTCAACAACGCCGTCGATTCTGCGGATAGCGTCGGAGTGACCCTGGCTGACTCCTCTGCCCCAGAATGTATAATCCTTGCCGTTCGGGAGAACAGCATTCATGTAAAGTCGGTTGAGGGAGAAAAGACCCGGATCCCAGCCGACGGAAATAATCGCAATATTGTTACCAGCCTTCGCCTTTGCGTCAACATTGGCAAAATGCTCGGGAATTCTTGCGTGTGTGTCAAAGCTGTCGATGACGCTGAAATTCTCGGCTATCATCGGAGTTGTTTTCGGGAGGTCGGTCGCACTGCCGCCGCAGTTCACGATAACGTCGATCCTATCCTTAAATTCCGCTATCTTGTCGAAGCTGTAAACGCCAACTCCCTCTGTCTTTATCTGAACACTCTCGGGATCTCTGCGAGTGAAAACGGCTACAAGCTCCATATCGTCTGAATTCTTGACCGCCGCTTCAACTCCCCTGCCGAGGTTACCGTAACCTGCAATACCAATTCTGATCATAATATATTATCCTTTCTCACGGAATAATTATTCTGTAACAATGCTGTTCATATCGTAAAGTCCTGACGGTTTGCCGAGAATAAACCTCGCCGCCGAAATTCCGCCCTCGGCAAAGAGTGCCCTTGAATGAGCCTCATGCTTGAGTGTTATTGTCTGGCTGTCGGTCGAAACATAGACCTCATGAATTCCGACTATGTTTCCTCGTCTGACTGCGTTGATGCCGATCTCATCGGACTCACGCTTGCCGTTACCCGACCTGCCGAGGACAAATTTTGCCTTCTCACGAACCTTTTTAAGCTCCTTTGCAATCATAAGAGCCGTTCCGCTCGGAGCGTCAAGCTTTCTGTTATGGTGGGTCTCTACGATTTCAATATCCGCATCGGGCATGACCTCCGCCGTGCGCTTTGCAAGCTCAACGAGAAGTGCAACGCCGAGCGACATGTTTGCCGAATGGAAAACGGGAATTTTCTTCGCTGCTTCGCCGATAATTTCAAGCTCCTCATCGGTGTGACCCGTGGTTGCGATAACAGTCGGAATATTCTTCTTAACCGCATAGTCAAGAAGCTCTGCCGTACCGAGATGGTTGGAAAAGTCGATTATAACATCGGCTTCGCCGTCAAAATCATTGATGTCGCTGTAGCAGCCGCTCTTGTCAGCCATCTTGTCAACCTTGGCGGCAACCTTCATGTCCTCCGCCGCGTCAACAAGCTTTTCGACCTCACAGCCCATTCTGCCGCAGGCGCCGTTAATCAAAACCTTAATCATACGTTGAGTCCCTGCTCTCTCATGCACTGAAGAAGAACTTCCTTGTGTGCGCCCTCCATCGGGGTAAGCGGAAGTCTGAGATAATCCTCACAGAAGCCCATTGCAGCCATTGCAGCCTTAACAGGAATCGGATTAACCTCTGAGAAAAGAGCCTTGATGAGCTTGAAATACTTGAACTGAAGCTCAAGCGCACCCTTTGTGTCGCCGTCAAAGAACTTCTTGCACATGAGTGATGTTTCCTTCGGGAAAACATTGGAAAGAACGGAGATAACGCCCGAACCGCCTACAGAAAGAAGCGGAACGATTTCGTCGTCGTTGCCCGAATAGAGGTCAAGTCTGTCGCCGACGATTGACATGGTCTCAACAATCTTTGCGATGTTGCCGTTAGCTTCCTTGATACCCTGAATCATCGGGTGATCCGCAAGTATGTCATAGGTTGCAGGCTCAATGTTTACACCCGTTCTTGACGGAACATTGTAAAGGATACAAGGCTTTGAGCTTGCGTCGGCGGTTGCCATATATGACTTGATGAGTCCGTTCTGAGTTGCCTTATTGTAATAGGGAGTAACAACGAGAACTGCGTCGTAGCCGATCTCGCAAGCAAACTTTGTAAGGTCGATACCGTAAGCGATATCGTTTGAGCCTGTACCTGCAATCATCGGAACTCTGCCGTCGGCTCTCTGAATTGCGAAATCGAGAGCCTCTCTGTGCTCCTTGTCGCTGAGGGTTGAGCCCTCGCCCGAGGTGCCGCAGATTACAAGACCGTCAATGCCCGATTCGATCTGCCAATCAATAAGTCTGCCGAAATTTTCGTAATCAATTCCGTCCGCTGTGAGCGGTGTGATGAGCGCTGTTGCCGCTCCTCTGAAAATGCTGTTTTCTGTCATTTCAAACACTCCTTATGTTATTATCTCTCATGGCACGCATATTTTTCGCAAAAAATAAAAGGTAACCGAACGCTTCGGCTACCTTTATAGTTCAAACTGCTCCGATGTTTCTATGAACATCAAAGTTTAAAGATAGCTCTCCGCAAAATAAGCGACAGTACGGCGGATCTTATTCCGACATACCAGCACAGCCTTCAGCCTCGGCTGCCTTCGGCAACGGCTCCTTTCACCGATACCGTAAGTCCTGCTAAGACCTTGAATAGTATCTGCTACTGATAGCTCGATGCGCCTCTACCATTGGTGGATCTTTCGATCCGCATGTTTAATTTTTCACATAATAACACAATGCGACGCAAAAATCAAGAGTTTTTTTACTATAAATCAACTTTTTCGTATTTTTTTGCACATTGTATGTTTGTTACAAAAAATGATACCGCAAACACAGCAATTCCCACAAAAAGCAGCGGCAGCTGAACAAGCTGTCCGTGTGCGCCCTCAAGATAATCGCCGATTACGGGCAGATGATCCGCTGTTTCAGCCAGTCCGACAAAAACAGAAACGGCAATTGAACCGAAAATAAACGCCTTGCCGACCTTGTACGCCGTCTTGAAATATTCATTGAGAAAAACAGAATTGAACAGCGCAAGCATTATCAGCGACAGACCGAAGAATGCAGCATTGGCTTCAATTCCGGCAAGATTTGAACCATTCGGATTGAGCTTCTGACTGAGAATTGCAAACGGTATAGCAAAAACAACCGACACGCTTTCAACTATCCACACAAAAGCGACCTTGGCTTTCACTGTGTCCTTTTTTGAAACGGGCAAAATCGCATCGAAGTATGTATCCTTGTTTTCACGCCCGTTCATAAAGGCAAAGAAAATGCCGAGTGTAACGTAAAAGAATGCCACATAATAAATATAGCTCGGGATCATCAGCATTATGCCGAAAAACGCAAACACATATGTCATCGGATGCGCCGTGAGCAAAAATTCTTTTTTAATCAAATATTTTGTCATCGTAATCCGTCCTTTCCAGGCTGACAATAATATCCTCAAGCGTCGGCTTGCCGTTCTCCTTGAGATAGGAATATTTATTCAGCATATCTTCAACCGACGTCGTTTCCGCAATTTCGCCGTCATGGATATATGTAACGTGTGTGGCACACTTTTCGATGTCCGAAATGATGTGTGTCGAGAAAAAAATCGCACGCTCGCCGCTCTTGACAAGACTTTTGAAAAGGTTGCAAATATCGTCACGGGAAACGGGGTCAAGTCCGCTCGTCGGCTCGTCAAAAATAAGCAGCTTTGCGCCGTGTGACAGCGCAAGGGCAATCATAAACTTTATCTTCATGCCCGTTGAAAGCTGATCGGCGGTCTTTTTGTCGTCAATTTCAAAGAGCTTGATATATTTCAGATATTTCTCCTCGTCCCACTTGTCGCCGTAAAACGACCTTACGGTATTTTTAATCGTAAAAAGCTTTTTCTTCGGATAAAAATTTATTCCGCCGAGCACAACGCCTATATTTTTCTTGCACTCGGTTTCGTTATCGGCAACGCTCATCCCGAGAATTTCCGCCGAACCTGCATCGGCATGAATCATATTGAGCATAGCCTTTATCGTCGTGCTTTTACCTGCGCCGTTCCTGCCGACGAAGCCCATTATCTGTCCGCTCTCGACCTTGAATGAAACGTTTTTCAGCTCAAACTCGGGGTATTTCTTACAAAGTCCGTCAACCCTCAGAATTTCCATCTTCCTCAACACCTTTAGCAATAGATTGAACGATATCGTTCAGACATTCCGCTCGCTGGAGAGCAATTCCCCTGCTTTTATCTGCAAGCAGGACAAGCAGATCGCCCGATTTAAGGTCAAAAATATCCCTGACCTCCTTAGGAATAACTATCTGTCCCTTAGGTCCTATTTTGACCGTTGCAATAAATTTATCGTTATCCATTATATCATCTCCGTTATACAAGTATTACTTTTCTTACTTATAATACCGCCGACAATAAAATTTGTCAATGATTTCAGAGAATATTTTTTAAAAACAATGACAAAACTATTTTTGACGAAAACAGGAGGAGATAACATGAATAACAAGAATGAAAAAAAGAGCAAATGGCAAAACTCAAAGGTTTTCTATGCCGTTGCGATGTCGCTTGTAATTGCAATTGTCGGCGTGGCATCTGTGATATATAATCTCTCAAAAATCAAAAATGTTCTGCCCGACGACGGACAGAGCGGATTTTATACCGTCACAACGGGAGAGAGAACGACCGCCGAGCACATTGCCAACAAGCCGCAGACGGGTGTTCCCGACAACCGAGACACGACCGATATCACAGAGGAAAAGACGACTGCCAACGACCTCAACCGACCGTACACGGGCAAATTTCTTCTGCCGCTCGATTCGACGGTCGCCAAGAGCTTCAGCGACGGCAATGTAGTCCTTTCAAAAACGATGAACGATTGGCGAACCCATGACGGAATCGACATCAAGGGTAACATCGGAGACAACGCCGTGGCAATCAATGACGGAAAGGTTACCGCTGTTTATAATGATGCGCTCTGGGGCGACGTTATTGAAATTGAGCACGGCAACGGACTGAAAGCAAAATACTGCGGAGTCAAATCCGAACTGAAAGCCGATGCAACAGTCAAGCAGGGTCAGGTTATCGGCACGGTAACTCAGATCCCGATTGAAAAAGAGGACGGCGTTCACGTCCACCTTGAAACCTCGGTCGAGGACAAGGCGGTTGACCCCGTGAAAGCGCTCAATCTCATGTCCGATACAGCAACAACGGAATAAAATCAAAACCGCCGATTGAACCGGCGGTTTTGATTTTATATTTTGATTTGCGTTTGCCAAGCGTCAATCTCAGGTCATCTTTTCCTGCTTGACCTTATGGTCGATTATGTGACGTGAAGCAAGTTCACGGTGAACATCCTCTACCGATATGCCCATTTCAACCATGAGCACCATTGCATGATATGCAAGGTCTGCAAGCTCATAAACAGTTTCCTTTTTATCATTCGCCTTGCCCGCAATTATAACCTCGGTACACTCCTCACCGACCTTTTTCAAAATCTTGTCGATTCCCTTTTCAAAAAGATAGGTAGTATAAGATCCTTCCGGCTTCTCCTCTTTTCTGCCGACAAGCAAATCATAGAGTCCCTGCAAGCTGAATTCCTGCAGTTCCTCGCTCTGATAAACAGGCTTTGTGAAGCACGAATCCGTTCCCGTGTGGCATGCCGGTCCGTCCTTCTCGACGACAACAACGAGTGCGTCATTGTCACAGTCCGCCGTTATGCTGACAATGTGCTGATAATTGCCGCTGGTTTCGCCCTTGAGCCAAAGCTCCTGCCTTGAGCGGCTCCAAAAACAGGTCAAGCCCTTTTCCATTGAGATTTTAAGGCTTTCTTTATTCATATATGCAACGGTCAAAACCTTTTTGGTTATTGAATCAACAACAACTGCAGGTATAAGACCCTTTTCGTCAAATTTAAGTTCATCTATATTCAACATAATCATAACCTCACTGTAATATTATTTTTCCTGAGTTCACGCTTCAAATCAGGAATTGCAACCTCTCCGAAATGGAAGATTGAAGCGGCAAGTCCTGCGTCGATATCGGGAATTTCACGGAACAAATCAACAAAGTCGTTGATTCCGCCTGCGCCGCCCGATGCAATAACAGGTACATTAACAGCGTCGCAAACCGCCTTCAGCATCTCGATATCAAAGCCCTTTTTCACGCCGTCGGTATCAATTGAATTGACGACCGCCTCGCCCGCTCCGAGTCCGACACAGCGTTTTATCCAGCTTATCGCCTCCATGCCCGTGTCCTCTCTGCCGCCCTTTGCGAAAACATGGAATTCGCCGTCAACACGCTTAACGTCGGCGGAAATAACAACGCATTGATTACCGTAACGCTCCGCCGCTTCACGGATAAGCTCCGGATTTTTAATTGCACCCGAGTTCACGCTGACCTTGTCCGCGCCGCATTTCAGCACCCTGTCAAAATCATCAACGGTGTTTATTCCGCCGCCAACCGTAAGCGGAATAAAAATCCGGCTTGCCACCTCACGAAGTATATCCGTGAATAATTTTCTCTCCTCAAACGATGCCGTAATATCATAAAAAACAAGCTCGTCCGCTCCGTTATCGGAATAATATTTTGCAAGCTCGACGGGCGATGAAACGTCGGAAAGCCCCTTGAAATTTACGCCTTTAACGACCCTGCCGTTTTTAACATCAAGGCATGGAATAATTCTTTTTGTAATCATTTTGCCACCTCGATTGCTTCTTTAAGATCGACAGCTCCCGTGTAATAAGCCTTGCCGATTATTGCACCGTAGAGATTCATTTTTCGCAACTCTTTAATGTCCTCGATGCTCGAAACTCCACCGGAAGCGGTTATGTCAAGCGAATACTTTGCCGAAAGCTCACGGTAAAGTTCAAGGTTAGTTCCTCTCATTGCGCCGTCACGGGAAATATCGGTGCAAATTATATTCTTCACGCCGAGATTCTGCATCTTCAGAAAGAATTCATCAAGAGTAACGTCGGACTGTTCAAGCCAGCCTTTAACGGCAATTTTGCCGTCTTTAACATCGGCGCCGACAGCGATCTTCTCGCCGTAAGCATTGACAGCTTCTTTAAGAAAATCTTCATCGCATATCGCCGCAGTTCCGAGGATAACACGGGATACGCCTGCACCGATATATTTTTTTACTGTATCCATGCTTCGGATCCCGCCGCCTATTTCAACAAAAAGCCCTGTTTTTTCGGCAACCTCGGCAACTATATCCATATTCGGTGCAGTACCGTATTTTGCGCCGTCAAGGTCAACCATATGAATATGTGTCGCACCGAGCGACTTGAATTTTTCGGCAACCTCAAGTGGCGAATCACTGTAAACAGTCACCTGATTATAATCGCCTTTCAGCAATCTGACCGCCTTGCGGCCGAGCAAATCTATTGCAGGAAGTATTATCATTTGTATAATCGTTCCTTTCTTGTGAACATCTTAACCCTCGCAAAAAGCCTTGAGAATAGCAAGTCCGACCTTGCCGCTTTTTTCGGGGTGAAACTGGCAGCCCTTTACGTTGCCGAGCTCAACTGCGGCAGTCATTTCTTTTCCGTACTCCGTTGTTGCGATCACGCTGTCACCGCAGTCCGTCGCATAATAAGAATGTACAAAATAAACGCAGTCGTTTTCGTTTATGTATTTAAAAAGTCCGCTCGACTTTGCAAAATGCAGAGCATTCCAACCGATATGCGGAATTTTCAGATTTTCGGGAATTGTTCCTTCCATTGGAACGACCGAGCCCTTAAGAAGTCCGAGGCCCTCATGCTCTCCGTACTCAAAGCTTTTTTCAAAAAGAAGCTGCATTCCGAGACAAATTCCCATGATATCCTTACCTGCCGCCGCCTGCTCCTTAACAACAATATCCATGCCGCTTTCGCGAAGCTTTTGCGCGGCATCGGCAAACGCACCGACGCCCGGCAAAATGAGCTTATCGGCAGATTTTATTGTTTCAATATCCGAAGTTACGACCGCCTGTGCCCCTATGCTCGACAAAGACGAGCATAGAGAAAACAAATTGCCGACTCCGTAATCAATTATCGCTATCATTAAAGCAACCCCTTTGTTGACGGAATTTCATCGGCAAAATCCTTGTCAATGCTCACCGCCGTGCGCAAGCTTCTGGCAACCGACTTGAAGGAGCCTTCTATTATGTGGTGAGAATTACTTCCGGCAAGCTGACGCACATGAAGCGTTATTCCCGCATTGCAGGCAAACGCACGCCAAAATTCTTCGACAAGCTCAGTGTCAAAATCGCCGACCTTCTGAGTCGGAATTTCCAAAGCATAATAAAGTCCGCCCCTGCCCGAGATATCGACAGCGGAAAGAATAAGAGATTCGTCCATCGGCAGAGCCGTATCACCGTAACGAACAATGCCCTTCTTATCACCGAGAGCTTCTTTGAAAGCCTTGCCGAGACTGATTCCGATGTCCTCGGCCGTATGGTGATAGTCAACGTAAGTGTCTCCGTCGCACCTTAATGTCAAATCAAATCTGCCGTGACGTGCAAAAAGGTTCAGCATGTGGTCAAGAAATCCACAGCCTGTCGCAATGTCGGCCTTGCCGCTTCCGTCGAGATCAACGCTCAGCCTTATATCCGTTTCATTTGTTTTTCTGTCGATATTTCCTGTTCTCATGCGAAACATCCTTTCGTTTTTTCAATACCATTTTTTAGAATCATAAGCTCGTCCATAGCTATGCAATTTTTGAAGCTGTTATTTAGCACGCCGTCAACGCACTCATCGAAGCCGATCCATTTAACGCTTTCAAGTTCTTCCTTTTGAATAGTAAATTCGTTTTCGTCCATGTCACGCCAAAGCAGAAAGACCCTTGAGAACTGATTGTCATGAAACGGCTTTCCGGAAAAAATATCATTCCATTGCACATTTCTGTCGCCGCAATAAATCAGCTCATTTTCATCCGCGATTACTCCGAGCTCCTCTTGAAGTTCACGGACGGCGGATTTTCCGAATCCGTTGCCTACCGGGATATGACCTGCGCTCGATATATCGTAGCATCCGGGATATGAATCTTTATTTTCGGCTCGTTTTTGCAAAAGTATTTCTATATTGCCGTTTCTTTTTCTTGCGAGCCACACATGAGATGTTCTGTGACGAATCCCATTGGCATGTGCAAATTCTCTTTCAACGGTTTCGCCCGTCGGCTCTCCGTTTTCATCAACAATATCTAAAAATTCCTGCATAATTCAACCAATGATTTCCTTAACCGCGTCAATAAAAATCTTCATCTGTTCGGCTGTTCCGATCGTTATTCTATTATAATCGCAAATGCGTTCCTTTGTAAAGTGGCGAATGAGAATTCCTTTTTCTTTCAGTGTTAAATAAAGCTCCTCACCGCTGATTTTATCCGACTTCGCAAAGATAAAATTCGCCGTTGACGGAAGAACCGTAAATCCGAGCTTTTCAAGTTCTGAGGTTGTCCAAGCTCTGTTTTCCCGAATCTTTTTGCAATTATTCATATAGTATTCGTTTTCTTCGAGAGCCGCAATACCTGCCGCCGCCGTCAAACGGTTTACGTTGTACGGATTTGTCGAATACTTGACCGTATTCAGGTCGGCAATCAGCTTAGCGTTTCCGATACCGAAGCCGAGTCTTGCACCCGCCATCGAGCGCGACTTTGAAAAAGTTCCCGTAACAAGCAAATTATCGTATTTCTTGATAAGCGGCACTGCGCTCTGACCGCCGAAGTCGATATATGCTTCGTCGATTATAACCACATTATCGGGATTGCTCTTTACGATTTTTTCAATCGTTTCGAGGCTGAGAACGAGTCCCGTCGGCGCATTGGGATTGGCAATTACAACGGTTTCATTGACCGTCATATAGTCGTTCGGGTCAAGAGTGAAATCATTTTTGAGAGGAATTTCCGTATACGGAATATGATTAAGCTCAGCAAACACGGGGTAAAAGCCGTATGTAATGTCCGCAAAGCGGAGAGGATTTTTCTCGTCGGCAAATGCCATAAAAGCGAAGTTCAGCACCTCGTCCGAGCCGTTTGTCATGATTATTTCATCGTCATTTACGCCGAAAACCTCCGCCGCCTTTTTTCTTAAGGCAACGCACTCAGGGTCGGAATAAAGCTGAAGCTTGCCTGCTTCCTCCTCAACCGCTCTTGCTACCGCCTGCGACGGCGGAAACGGCGATTCGTTTGTGTTGAGCTTTACATATTTCTTATCCTGCGGCTGTTCGCCGGGGGTGTATGGAACAAGTGAAGAATATTTATCCGAAAAAAATCTGCTCATTATTTCTCGAAACGCACCGTTGCACTCTTGCCGTGTGCGCTCAGTCCCTCCTTGTTTGCAAAATATGATATCTTATCCGACACCCTTTCAAGGGCAGCGGAAGAATAGTAGGTAAACTGTGATTTTTTAACAAAATCATCGACCGAAAGCGGAGAAGAAAATCTCGCCGTTCCGCTTGTCGGTAAAGTATGATTCGGACCTGCAAAATAATCTCCGAGAGCCTCGGGGCAGTTTTTGCCCATGAAGATCGAACCTGCATGCTTTATCTTGTCGAGATAATCAAACGGATTATCAACGCAAAGCTCAAGATGCTCGGGAGCTATCTCATTTGCAATGTCTATGGCAAGAAGCAAATTATCCTCGGCAACAATTATTTTTCCGTTATTGTCGATAGAAGCTCTTGCAATCTCGGCACGGGGGAGGAGCGGGATCTGCGCTTCAAGCTCATCGCTTACCGCCTGTGCAAAAGCTTTGTCATCCGTCACAAGAACTGCGCTTGCCATTTTGTCATGCTCGGCCTGAGAAAGAAGGTCAGCGGCAACAAATTTCGGGTTGCATGTTGCATCGGCAACGACAAGAATCTCGCTCGGACCGGCAATCATATCTATCGAAACCTTGCCGAAAACCTGTTTCTTTGCTTCGGCGACAAAGGCATTGCCGGGACCGACGATTTTATCGACCTTAGGCACGCTCTGAGTTCCGTAAGCCAGAGCGGCAACCGCCTGCGCTCCGCCTACTTTAAAAATTCGATCAACACCTGCTATTGATGCAGCGGCAAGAATAACGGGATTAACCTTGCCGTCCTGCTTCGGCGGAGTTACCATGACAATTTCGGGGCAGCCCGCGATCTTGGCCGGAATACTGTCCATCAAAACCGTTGAAGGATATGCCGCCGTGCCGCCCGGAACATAAAGTCCGACCTTTTCAATCGGCATGACCTTCTGACCGATAACAACGCCGTCCTTGTCGTTAATTACAAAGCTGGTGCGGACCTGTTTTTCGTGGAAGGCGCGGATATTTTGTGCAGCCTCTGTCATTATGGAAATAAATTCGGGATCAACAAGGCTCAAAGCCTCATCAACTTCCTCTTTTGTGACCTCAAGGCTCGTAAGCTCCGCCTTATCAAATTTCTTTGAATAAGCCAAAAGAGCCTTATCTCCGTTTTTTCTGACATCGGCAATTATATCGGCGACAATATCTTCAACGTTTGCCGATATATTTTCTCTCGCAAAAATCTCGCTGTTCGGCACTTCGCCGTAATTATATATCTTAATCATTTTCAATCTGCTCCTTTATGCTTGAAACGATCTTTTCTATCTGCTCACGTTTAAAATTATATGCCGACTTGTTTGCGATCAGCCTTGCGCTTATCGGCAGAAACTTTGTTTTAACTTCAAGATTATTTTCGCGAAGCGTTGTTCCCGTTTCAACAATATCGACGATTACATCGGAAAGTCCGAGAATCGGCGCAATCTCAATTGAGCCGTTGAGCTTGATAATATCAATATCTCTGCCGATACTGTCATAATAATTTGACGCAATATTTGTAAACTTCGTAGCCACTCTCAGAGTGCGTGTGCCGTCATCGTTAAAATCCTTCGGTCCTGCAACTGCCATGTGGCATTTTCCTATGTCAAGATCAAGAAGCTCATAAACATTCGGCTCATATTCAAGCAAAATATCCTTACCGGCGACACCGATATCCGCCGCTCCCCTCTCAACATAAATCGAAACATCGGAGGGCTTGACCCAAAAATATCTGACCTGCTTTTCTTCGTTTTCAAAAATCAGCTTCCTGTTGTTTCCTTTTATTGAGGGACATTCAAAGCCCGCAGCTTCAAACATTGCATAGACCTTTTCTCCGAGCCGTCCTTTCGGCAGAGCCACATTAAGCATTTGAAATCCCCCTTAAATCAACAATTTCTTTATATCTGAGTTTTTCGGGAACGATTTTTTGAGCACTTACCGTTTTACCGGATTTTATAAGCCCGTTCACTTTGTCGGCAACGGTTTTGCAGTTTGTTTGACTGTCGTAAACAAGAAGCACATCAACATCGTATCCCGGCGCCTCCGTTCTGAGCTGTTCAAGCAAATCAAGATAAAGCGCAAATCCGATTGCGCCCGATTTCCTGCCCATTTTTTTCATCATTCTGTCATACTGACCGCCGGCAAGAACGCCGTCGCATATCCCGTCAACAAATCCGCGGAAAACAAATCCGCTGTAATAATTCATATTGTTGACAACGGAGAAATCAAAAAGAATTTTATCCGAATACGGAGAAGCCTCCAGCATTTCCGATATTGTGCGGAGCTCGTTCAAATCTTCCGCAGAACAAATCTTTTCAATCCGGGAAAGAACATTATTTCTTTCGCCGCTTGTTGAAATGATCGTTGAAAGCATCTGCGATTTATCATCTTCAATCCCGTATTCCTTGCAAAGCTTCACAAGGTCATGAGTGTTTTTTTCTTCAACCAGCTTGATTGCTTTCTCGGAAAATCCTGCATCATCGCAAACATAATCAAGAATCTTCTGCAAAAAGCCGAGGTGCGAAACATTCAGAACAAAGCTGTCGGAAATCTGCGCAAGTGTTTCTGCGGCAAGATTGATAACCTCATAAATATCATAAAAACCAAGATTGCCTATACATTCAAGACCGGCTTGCATAATCTCCTTATAACGGTGAGTGTTTTTGGAAATTCGATAAACGTTCTCGTTATAGAAAACCTTTTTCTTTTCATTCGGCGCATCGTCGCTGTTCTTTATAATAGAAAGCGTAACGTCGGGTTTCAAAGCCATAAGCTTTCCGTTCGTATCGTTAAAGGTGATTACCCTGTCGCTGACAAGAAAATCCTTGTTTCTGACGTAAAGGTCATATTCCTCAAATTTGCTCATTTTAAACGGAGCATATCCGTATTTGCGATAAAGCGAACGGAGATTGAATATCGCCCGTTCCTCGCTTTTCAAAAGTTTTTCGTCAATCATCCTTTTCGCCCTCTTGCAATCTTTCGATAATCATTTTGTATCCTCCGCTGCCGTATTCGATACAACGGCTTATGCGGCTGATGGTCGCCGTGCTGACACCGGTTTTCTGCGAAATCTGTGCATAGCTCATGCCTTGGCTCAAAAGCTTCGCGACCGAAAGTCTTTGTGACATTTCAAGCAGTTCCTTGATCGTGCAAATATCCTCAAGAAAAGCGTAACATTCCTCTCTGTTTTTTAAAGAAAGAATAGCTTCGCAAAGCTCATCCGTTGAATCGTTATGCCAATTACACATCTGTCTCCCTCACTTTAACGTGTTACTACGCTAACATAATAGCACGTTAATATATGAAAGTCAAGAAAAATTTACATTTATCTTTCATTCCGACAGTTTAAAAAAGCAGACGATTTCAACAACCGCCTGCTTTGCTTATTATAATTTATTTGCCGCTGTCGCCGTAGTTTGAAAGGACTCTTGCGGACGGGTCGTTTACGTCACAGCCCTCCCAGCTCTTGTTGGGCATCCAGAAGTCAACTATCATCTGCGACTGTCCCGGATAATACTTTTCAAAAATCTCTCTGTAAAGAAGCGATTCCTTAGTGAACGGCTTTGCATGGTCGTACTTTTCGCACTTCTCGGCAAATTCCTCATCGGTATAATATGTGCTTGCGAACTCTTTGAGGTAGTCAACCATTGAATGACCTACAGCATCGGAGAACGCCGCCTTTTCACGGTAAAGAATGTCGTGCGGAAGATAATCGCCCTCAAATGCGTGACGAAGCAGATACTTGCCCTTGCCGTACTTGTTGAGTTTCTTCTCGGGATCAACGGACATTACATATTTCACAAAATCAAGATCGCCGAACGGAACACGGGCTTCAAGGCTGTTGACCGAAATACAACGGTCGGCACGAAGAACATCGTACATATGAAGCTCACGGATTCTCTTTTGCGATTCCTTCTGGAACTCCTCGGCTGACGGAGCAAAGTCCGTGTACTTGTAGCCGAAAAGCTCATCGGAAATCTCACCCGTCAGAAGAACTCTGATATCCGTGTTCTCATGAATCCATTTGCAAAGAAGATACATACCCATCGAAGCACGGATAGTCGTGATATCAAACGTGCCGAGAAGATGAATAACATCGTCAAGCGAATCGAGAACCTGCTGTTTCGTCATGATAACTTCGGTATGGTCGCTGCCGATATAATCCGCAACCTGCTTTGCATATTTGAGGTCGATTGCATCCTCGCTCATGCCGATTGCGAATGTACGGATAGGCTTGTCGCTCTTTTTCTGAGCAATTGCACATACAAGTGAAGAATCAAGTCCGCCCGAAAGAAGAAAACCGACCTTTGCGTCTGCAACAAGTCTTTTTTCAACGCCTGCAACGAGCTTATCATGAATTTTGGAGCAAATCTCATCAAGCGAATCATAGCTGACCTTATCAACTGCGGCAATATCGCAGTAGCAATGGAATTCGCCGCCCTTGTAGTAGTGTCCCGGAGGGAACGGCATAATATCCTTGCACATATCCACAAGGTTTTTTGCCTCGCTTGCGAAAACGATCGTACCCTTTTCATCATGACCGTAATAAAGCGGTCTGATACCGATGGGGTCTCTTGCAGCTATATACTCGCCTGCTTCTGCATCGTAGATGATCATTGCGAACTCTGCGTCAAGCATCTTGAACATGTCAACGCCGTACTCACGGTACATCGGGAGAATGATCTCGCAGTCCGAACCACTTTTGAAGGTATATTTCTTGCTCAGCTCTTCCTTTGTTTTCTCAAAGCCGTAAAGCTCACCGTTGCAGATTGCATAGCTTCCGTCAAGCTCGAACGGCTGCATTCCTTCGGGAGTCAATCCCATAATAGAAAGACGGTGAAAGCCTAAAAGACCCTTGCCCGTATCAACGATACGGCTGTCATCGGGGCCTCTGGATACCGTCTTGTCAAAACCTTTTTTAAATCTCTCAAAATCGTCACAGCTGTCGCAGTAACCCATAATTGAACACATAATAAAATCCTCCGTGAATTTTTTTCAGCATAGAATAGGGCAGGTGCCGTAACCCGCTGTGCCACCTATTTTTGTTCTTTGGGGTCTCTGTCAAGACCCTGTCGTTGTAACGGTTGACCTCCGTCTCACCTACTCGAAAATCTTTCGGCTCGAAGCTCGTCGGATGTTATTCATGCAGCTTCCGCTGTGCGGCTTCCACCGTTCCGCACTCTCTGAGAGTGAACCTCTGCATTACTTCTTCCGACTCAAACGCCTTTAGCATTATCGTCTTTATTTTTCTTATCATTCATCGTCTTGGTATCTGACTGTCCCTTTCGCAAATGCAAAAGGGACACGATACCGAGAAAGGATAAATCAATAAGGAGTTGTTTATTTTACGCCGAAGAGGAGATCGCCGTAGGTCGGGAACGGCCAGTAGCTCTCTGCCGTGATCGTCTCTGCCTCATCGCAGGCAATACGAAGAACGGACATCTTCGGAATTACGTCATCACGGATAGCCTCGGAAGCCTCGGTGATATCCTTGATGGTGTTGTACTTAACAAGTGCAAGCTCGAGCTCCTTTGTTGCCGCATCCATTTCGTCAACGAGAACGGAAAGCTTCTTGAGCATATCCTCCTCATACTTTACGGAAATACCTGCAACGGAATTCTTCTTTGCGCTGTAAGCTGTTGCAATATCGGAAACATACTTTTCAACGGCAGGAATGATTTCTTTCCTTGCCATGTCAACCATTGTGTTACCTTCGATGTTAACTGTCTTGCAGTAGTTTTCAAGAGTAATTTCATAACGAGATACGATCTCGGCAGGTGAGAAGATCTTATGAGCCGTAAGCATATCAACGTTCTTCTTCTCAAGCAATGCGGGAAGTGCATCGGGTGTTGTGCGGAGGTTGAGAAGACCTCTCTTTTCCGTAGCTTCCTTGATCCATGCGTCGTCGTAGCCGTTGCCATTGAAGATAATTCTCTTGTGATCCTTGATGGTCTTTTTGATCATGTCATGAAGAGCGGTCTCGAAATCGTCAACGCCCTCAAGACGGTCTGCGTAAATTTTAAGACTCTCCGCAACTGCTGCGTTAAGCATAATGTTTGTGCAGGCAATGCTGTTTGCCGAGCCGAGCATACGGAACTCAAACTTGTTACCTGTGAAAGCAAACGGTGAAGTACGGTTTCTGTCCGTTGTGTCTCTGAAGAACTTAGGAAGAACATGAACGCCGAGCTTCATAACTGTCTTTTCTGCTCCGCTGTACGGCTTGTCGCTCTCAATTGCTTCAAGAACCTCTGTAAGCTCATCGCCGAGGAAGATCGAAACAACTGCCGGCGGTGCTTCGTTAGCGCCGAGTCTGTGGTCGTTGCCTGCCGTTGCAACGGAAAGACGGAGAAGATCCTGATAATCGTCAACAGCCTTGATAACCGCACAAAGGAAAAGCAGGAACTGAGCGTTCTCATAAGGAGTTTCACCCGGTGTAAGAAGGTTTACGCCTGTGTCGGTTGCCATTGACCAGTTGTTGTGCTTGCCGCTGCCGTTTACACCTGCGAACGGCTTCTCATGAAGGAGACATACAAGACCGTGTCTTGCGGCAACCTTCTGCATGATCTCCATTGTGATCTGGTTGTGATCCGTTGCAATGTTGGTTGTCGAATAAATCGGAGCAAGCTCATGCTGAGCGGGAGCAACCTCGTTATGCTCTGTCTTTGCAAGGATACCGAGCTTCCAAAGCTCCTCGTTGAGGTCTGCCATGTACTCGGCAACTCTCGGCTTGATAACGCCGAAATAGTGATCGTCCATTTCCTGACCCTTCGGCGGCTTTGCTCCGAAAAGGGTTCTGCCCGTGAACTTCAAATCCTTGCGCTTCTCATACATTTCCTTATCAACAAGGAAGTATTCCTGCTCCGGACCGACCGAGGTGCGAACGCACTTTACATCGTCATTACCGAAGAGCTTGAGGATTCTCATAGCCTGCTTGTTAAGAGCCTGCATTGAGCGAAGAAGCGGAGTTTTCTTATCGAGCGCCTCACCGCCGTATGAACAGAAAGCGGTGGGAATGCAAAGGGTGTTACCCTTGATAAATGCATATGATGTGGGATCCCATGCGGTATAGCCTCTTGCTTCAAATGTTGCACGAAGTCCGCCTGAGGGGAAGGAAGATGCATCGGGCTCGCCCTTAATGAGCTCCTTGCCCGAGAATTCCATGATTACTCTGCCGTCGGGAGCGGGAGAGATGAAGCTGTCATGCTTCTCAGCCGTGATACCCGTAAGGGGCTGGAACCAGTGTGTGAAATGAGTTGCACCGTGTGCGACCGCCCAGTCTTTCATTGCTTCTGCGACTGCGTTTGCCACATCGGGATTAAGGCTTCTGCCCTCGTCAATGGTTCTTTTAAGCGAACGGTAAACGCTTGTTGACAAATTAGCTTTCATCACCCTGTCGTCAAAAACAAGACTTCCGAAATACTCCGGTACGGTTTTCATAACCAACACTCCTTTAACATTAAATTAAAAATTAAAAACGGGGCAGAGAGTCCATGATACTGTCATGAGACGCCGTTGCCCCGTTAAATATACTGTTATATTGTAAATATGTTTTGCACACATCAATTTCAAGACGTTTCAACGCCGAAAGCGACGTGCAATAAACTTCCGTCTTATTGCTTAGAGTGCGTCGGTTTCAAGGCAGGTCGGTGCAGACATACACGGGTATTTCAAACCGACCTAACGCCGAAAACGACGTGCTATAAACTTCTGTCTTATCGCTTAGAGTGCGTTAGTTCCAAGGCTTGGCGGCGCCGACATACTCAGGTATTTCAAGCCGCCATAACGCAGGAAATAACGTGCTATAGGCGATAAAAAAAGGCGTCAGAGAGCTCCATTACTCTCAGACGCCTTTGCCTTTATGCCGACATTATAACGCAAAAAAATATTTTGTCAACCCTTTTTTGAAAATTTTTTTGATTTTTTATTTTCTTGCGGAAATCAGTCGAATTTGCTTTCAAGAATATCATATGTGTTTGCCGTTTCAAGTGTTACTCCGCTGTTATACTCGGGCGAAACGGTTTTATCGTACCACTCCTGCGAGGTCTCATCGGTGCGCTCAAGCAGGACAGACGGAGCGAGCCTGCCGTCAATGAGTCTGTACTCGGTGATTTTATCCTGCTTCCCTGCGTCACGGATCGCAATGACTATTCCTTTGCCGTCACGAGCCGCCGTAATTATGGAATGACCCGTAAAATCAAGCATTGTTCCAATGTGCTCCGCTCTGCCCGTAAGTGAATTATAACGATAAACATATATATTTCGGAAAGCAGATGATGCGACACGAATATCCCAGACAAGCAGCTCCGCTGTACCGTCACTGTCAAAATCAAAAAGCGAATACATAGGCAGTTCATCGGGCTTGCCGTTGCCGTAACGGTATATTTTTTCAATAAGCACCGCTCTGTATTCCTCTAAAATTCCGTTTTTGGCATCGGTATTTGCCGCTTTTTTCTCGGCAGAGCACGAACAACAAGTTAAAATCAAAGACGCAAGAAGCACAATCAGGATGGTTTTTCTCATTTTATATCCACTCCCTTACATTATATTAAAGTCAATATAAATAAATGTCTTTAAGAAATCCGTGTTTTTTTCGTCGGTTTGCAGGCTTGCCGCAACCTCAATATCGTTGACAAAATTCCGATAATATGTTAAAATGCCGTATCAATGAGCAAAGGCGTTCATTCCGACAAGGGTCTCGCTGACCCCTGTCGGAATGGGCGTCTTTTTCTTTACAGAAAGGAAGGTCTGTCATGAAAAGAGAGGGAGAGATACGTATTCCGTCCGGCTGTGCCGTTTCGGCGGTTATATCAAGGGACGGCAACAAAATGACCGGCGAGGATATTATTAAAAGTATGCTTCCGATGCATGACCGCTCCAACGGACTCGGCGGCGGCTTCGCAGGCTACGGAATTTATCCCGAATACCGTGACTTTTATGCTTTTCACATTTTCTTTGACAATAACGATTCAAGGGTTGAATGTGAACGCTTTTTAAAGGAAAATTTTGAAATCGTCAAGGCAGAGTCCGTACCGATAAGAAAAATTCCTGAGATAACCGATGTTCCATATATCTGGCGCTATTTCGTTGCACCGTTTGCATCGGTTCTTTCAAGGCTTCAGCTTGATGAAAAGACCTATGTTGCGAGAACAGTTATGGATATCAACACCCGTATCAAGGGAGCATATGTTTTTTCAAGCGGCAAAAACATGGGTTGCTTCAAAGCCGTCGGCTTTCCCGAGGACGTCGGCAGATTCTACCGACTTGAAGAATACGAGGGATATTCATGGACGGCTCACGGCAGATATCCGACCAATACCCCCGGCTGGTGGGGCGGAGCTCACCCGTTTTCGCTCCTTGATTTTTCCGTTGTTCATAACGGCGAAATCTCATCCTACGACGCAAACCGCCGATATATTGAAATGTTCGGCTACAAATGCACGCTTCAGACCGATACCGAGGTAATAACCTATATTGCCGACTATCTTATTCGCCGTCAGGGGCTCTCACTTAAAGAGACTGCTTCGGTCATTGCCGCTCCATTCTGGAGCACAATCGAGGGAATGAGCGAAAAAGAAGCCGAAGAGCACGCATATCTCAGAAAAATGTATTCAAGCCTTTTAATTACGGGTCCGTTTTCTATTATATTGGGCTTCGAGGGCGGACTTATGGCTCTCAACGACCGTCTCAAGCTTCGTTCGATGGTTACTGCCGAAAAAGATGATAAAGTATATATTGCAAGTGAGGAAGCCGCGATCCGTGCAATGGCTCCCGATGCAGGCGAAATATATTCCCCGGCAGGCGGTGAGCCTGTAATAATCAGGGTAAAGGAGGGTGCTTACTGATGTTCCCGTCATATCTTACCTCGGATTTTGAAATTGTCAGAAATCCGTATCGCTGTACGAACTGCCGCATTTGCGAAAAGCAGTGTGCAAACGGCGTTCACTCCTATAACGCCGACCTTAAAGCAATGATCAGCGATGAAACAAAATGCGTTGACTGCCTCAGGTGCGTCACCTACTGCCCGACAAGAGCTTTGAAAATCGTTAAAAACGAATGCTGCTTCAGGGAAAATGAAAATTGGACAAGCGATACAATAAAAGAAATATATAAGCAAGCCGACAGCGGCGGAGTTCTTCTCTCATCAATGGGCAATCCTAAACCTCTGCCCGTCTATTGGGACAGAATTCTCATCAACGCTTCGCAGGTCACAAATCCCCCGATCGACCCCCTGCGTGAGCCGATGGAGACAAAGGTTTTCCTCGGTAAAAAGCCGTCGGAAATTAAAAGAAATCCCGACGGCACTCTCGATACGAAGCTTCCGCCGCAGCTTGAGCTGGCAATGCCCGTCATGTTCTCGGCAATGAGCTACGGCTCAATCAGCTACAACGCTCACAAGAGCCTTGCCAAAGCTGCCGAGCTTCTCGGGATCTGCTACAACACAGGCGAGGGCGGACTGCATGAGGACTTTTACTGCTACGGGGAAAACACCGTTGTTCAGGTGGCGTCGGGTCGTTTCGGCGTTCACGAGGGATACCTCAACGCAGGTGCGGCAATAGAAATCAAAATGGGACAGGGTGCAAAACCCGGCATCGGCGGACATCTTCCGGGAACAAAAACGGTAGGAGATATTGCCTGCACACGAATGATTCCCGAGGGTTCGGATGCCATCTCCCCTGCTCCGCACCACGATATATATTCGATTGAGGATTTACGTCAGCTTGTCTATTCATTAAAGGAAGCGACAAACTACCAAAAGCCGATCATAGTCAAGGTTGCCGCAGTTCACAATATCGCCGCCATTGCAAGCGGAATTGCACGAAGCGGAGCCGATATGATTGCGATTGACGGCTTCCGAGGAGGCACGGGAGCCGCACCGACAAGAATCCGAGACAACGTAGGAATTCCGATTGAGCTTGCGCTCGCCGCAGTTGACCAAAGGCTGAGAGACGAGGGCATAAGAAACAGCGTTTCGCTCATCGCAGGCGGCAGTATCAGAAGCGCCGCAGACGTTGTCAAGGCAATAGCCCTCGGAGCTGATGCGTGCTATATTGCGACCGCCGCACTTATAGCAATGGGCTGCCACCTCTGCCGTAACTGCCAATCGGGCAAATGCAATTGGGGCATCGCAACTCAGGTGCCCGAGCTCGTTGCGAGACTCGACCCCGAGACGGCATGCAGCAATCTTGTCAATCTCATGACGGCATGGCAGCGTGAAATGAAGGAGATCATGGGCGGCATGGGTATCAACTCAATTGAAGCGCTCAAGGGCAACCGTCTCATGCTCAGAGGAATAGGCTTGACCGAGAAGGAGCTTGAAATTCTCGGAATATCACACGCAGGAGAGTAAAAAACTTTCCGAAAAGCAAAAAATTTTTAACAAATACTTTAAATTGAAATAAAAGGTGTGATATAATATGTTGATAGATGCAAAAGGGCTTAATTATACGGCTCTTAATGAGCTTATAAAAAGCTCAGACGGCAATTGCAAAATTGAAAACTGCTTGGGTCAAAGATTTATTGCCGACGGTCTTGCAAAAGGCAATGTCACGATTGACGGCATTCCGGGCAATGCGCTCGGCGCTTACCTCAACGGCGCACAGATCACCGTCAACGGCAATGCACAGGACGCAGTCGGAGACACAATGAATGACGGTAAAATAATTATCCACGGCAGTATCGGCGACACTGCCGGCTATGCAATGCGAGGCGGCGAAATTTATGTCAAGGGCAACGCAGGCTACCGTGCGGGAATCCATATGAAGGAGTACCGTGACAAGAAGCCGATAATCGTCATCGGCGGCAGAACGGGAAGCTTCCTCGGTGAATATCAGGCAGGCGGTTTGATAATTGTTCTCGGCAGGAACACCGACGGCAAGCCGACGGTCGGCAATTTCCCATGCACGGGAATGCACGGCGGCAAAATGGTTCTCCGAGGCTCGGTCGAGGGAATAAAATTCCCGAGTCAGGTAACGCTCCGAGATGCATCTGACGAGGACATGGCTGAGATAATGCCGTTCATTGAAAACTACTGCGATTACTTTAATTTTGATATAAAAGAGCTGACGAGTGAGAAATTCACCGTAATAACTCCCGACAGCAAAAAGCCATATAAACAGATGTACGTTGCAAACTGAAAAAGGTAGGTAACTGTTATGAAATATTCACCCGATGAAATAATGCAATATATTGAGGAAGAGGACGTTAAGTTCATTCGTCTTGCATTCACGGATATCTACGGCAAACAGAAGAACATTTCCGTCATGCCCGACGAGCTTGAAAGAGCGTTCCACTACGGAATAGCAATTGACGCTTCGGCAATATCGGGCTTCGGCTGTGACGTTCATTCCGATCTTTTGCTCCACCCCGACCCGTCAACGATCGCCGTTCTCCCCTGGAGACCCGATCACGGCAGAGTTGTCAGAATGTTCTGCTCAATTACCCGTCTTGACGGCACGCCGTTCGGCTCGGACACGAGAGCAATTCTCAAGAAGGCTATTGCAGACGCAAAAAATGAGGGCGTAAGCTTTGCTTTCGGTCCCGAAATGGAATTCTACCTTTTCACCTGCGACGAGGACGGCAAGCCGACGAAAATCCCCTACGATAACGCAGGCTACATGGACATCGCCCCCGACGACAAGGGGGAAAACGTGCGTCGTGAGGTTTGCCTCACTCTTGAGAGAATGGGCATTAGACCCGAAAGCTCCCACCACGAGGAGGGTCCGGGTCAGAACGAAATAGATTTCAGATATTCCGAGCCGCTCACAGCCGCTGACAATGCGGTAACATTCAAGGCAGTAGTCAATACGATAGCCGCAAGGAACGGACTCAAGGCTGATTTTTCGCCGAAGCCGCTTGAATCAATGCCCGGCAACGGTATGCACATCAACCTTTCGGCAAAGTCCGAGGACGGCGAGGAAATCATGCCGTATGTTATCGCAGGAATTCTTGATCATATCTGTGAAATAACTGCATTTCTCAATACAACGTCGGATTCATACAAGCGTTTCGGCAGCAATAAGGCGCCGAAGTACATTTCATGGTCAAGCGAGAACCGCTCGCAGCTTGTCCGTATTCCTGCCGCAGACGGCGAATACAAGAGAGCCGAGCTCCGTTCACCCGACCCGATGTGCAACCCGTATCTTGCCTTTGCACTGCTGATTTACGCAGGACTTGACGGAATAAAGAACAAAACCGAACTTCCCGAGATGGCGGACATCAATCTTTTCAGTGCGCCCGAGGAGATCACAAAGAAATTTAAAACCCTGCCGAGCGACATTTTCAGCGCAGGCAAGGCGGCAAGAGAAAGCGATTTTGTGAAGGAGCATCTGCCCGAGTCGATCATAGATAATTATTGTAAGTAAAGAGCTTAAAATAAACAAAAGGAGGGGAGCCGAATGGATTTTGCACAACATGCCTACAAAGTTCTGATAGTTTCGTCGTCGGATAAATTTGTCCGACCGATGCTCGACATGCTCCCCGAAAAAATGTTTGAACCGATCGAAACGGCATCCGACGTTGCACATGCAAGGCGAAAGCTGCTCGAGCGTGAGTTTGATATTGTAATTATCAATTCGCCGCTTCGTGACGAATTCGGAACGAAGCTTGCGCTTGACATCTGCCAAAAGAGTAGTGCGGGAGTTTTGCTTTTCGTCAAGGCGGAGCATTATTCCGACATCACGTCAAAGGTAATGCAATACGGCGTTCTGACAATATCCAAGCCCACCTCGCCGTCGATGATAATGCAATCCGTTCAGATGCTTTGTTCAACCAGAGAGCGGCTGAGGATAATGGAAAAGAAGAACGCCTCGGTCGAAGAAAAAATCGAAGAAATAAGAATAGTAAACAGGGCGAAATGCCTTTTAATAGAACAGCTTAAAATGACAGAACCCGAAGCGCACCGCTACATTGAAAAACAAGCGATGGACAGGTGCGTTACACGGCGACAAATAGCGGAAAATATAATTTTGACTTATAAATAAACGGAGGGACAATTATGACAAAATACATCTTTGTAACAGGCGGCGTTGTTTCCGGCCTCGGCAAGGGAATTACGGCGGCTTCGCTCGGACGACTTCTCAAGGCAAGAGGACTCAAGGTTGCCGCACAGAAGCTCGACCCCTATATCAATGTTGACCCGGGCACAATGAGCCCGTACCAGCACGGCGAGGTTTACGTCACGGAGGACGGCGCAGAAACCGACCTTGACCTCGGTCACTACGAGCGCTTCATCGACGAAAATCTCAACAAATATTCAAACCTCACAACAGGTAAGGTTTACTGGAACGTGCTCAACAAGGAGCGCCGCGGCGAATATCTCGGTTCAACAGTTCAGGTAATTCCTCATATCACAAATGAGATCAAGGATTTTGTTTACCGAGTAGGTAAAAAGACCGACGCAGACGTTGTTATCACCGAGATCGGCGGCACGATCGGCGACATTGAGAGCCAGCCGTTCCTCGAGGCGGTAAGACAGATATCGCTCGAAGTCGGCAAAGAAAACAGCCTTTTCATTCACGTTACACTTGTTCCGTTCCTCCGCGGTTCGGACGAGCATAAATCAAAGCCCACCCAGCACTCCGTTAAGGAGCTTCAGGGAATGGGAATTCGTCCCGACATCATTGTTCTTCGCTGTGACGAGCCGCTTGAGGAGTCAATCTTCAAGAAGATTTCCATGTTCTGCAACGTTAAGCCCGACTGCGTAATCGAGAACATCACTATCCCCTATCTTTACGAAGCACCGCTCATGCTTGAAAAAGCAAACTTCTCCTCCGTTGTTTGCCGTGAGCTTAATATCGACGCTCCCGCACCCGATCTTACAGAGTGGACAAACCTTGTAGACAGAATCAAGAACCGCAAGCATACCGTACATATCGGACTTGTCGGCAAGTACGTTCAGCTTCATGACGCTTATCTCTCCGTTGCCGAAGCAATGCGTCACGCAGGCTACACTCTCGAAACAGACATTGACATCAATTGGATCGACTCCGAGCAGCTCACCAAGGAAACCTACGAGGATATGCTCAAGGATCTTGACGGAATTATCGTTCCCGGCGGCTTCGGCGGCAGAGGAATTGAGGGTATGATTCTTGCCGCTAAGTATGCAAGAGAAAACAATCTCCCCTATTTCGGAATTTGTCTCGGCATGCAGATCGCCGTTATCGAATATGCAAGACACGTCTGCGGAATTGCCGACGCACATTCGGGTGAATTCGATGAAATTTGTAAGAACAAGGTCATCGACTTCATGCCCGGTCAGAGCGAGAACATCGACAAGGGCGGCACACTCCGTCTCGGCGCATATCCCTGCGTAATTGCCGAGGGCACGACAATGGAGCGCTGCTACGGCTCAAATGAAATTTCCGAGAGACACCGTCACCGCTATGAGTTCAACAACGATTACCGTGACATTCTCACCGAAAACGGGCTTGTTCTTTCAGGCAAGTCACCCGACGGCAGACTTGTTGAGACCGTCGAGCTTTCCGACCGTCCGTTCTATGTCGGCGTTCAGTACCACCCCGAGTTCAAGTCCAGACCGAATAAGGCTCACCCGCTCTTCAAGGGCTTCATCGAGGCCGCATTGAAGAAGCAGAGCGAGAAATAATCAATCCGTTGAAACTTCATATGGGCAAAAGAACACAGGTCTGTTCTGATAAATCTAATTAAACAGAAAAACCCCCTTTCGTCTTTTGATACGAAAGGGGGTTTTTATATTTAATTATTTATCTTCCGAATATAAAATTGAAGATGCTGCTGACAAATGCAAAAATCGTTCTGAAGAAGTTTGCTGTTCTTGTGATGACTTCAACCTCAACGGTTCTCGTAACGCCGTAGTTCGGCTCGGTCACTGTGAGAGTTGTTTTACCCGGACGCTTGCCGTGAATTATATATATATCCAATTCGGAATCGTATTCAACTGTTGCAATTTTTTCGTTCTCGATCGTGTATTCAAGCTCACCGCAGTTGTATATTGAGCCGAGAGGATAGATCTGCGGATAAAAAGACTCCGTATCGCCCCAAACAACCGTAATGTCCTCAAGATCAATTACGTCGGGCTGAACTGTTTTAGCGTCAACAACGTGGAATACAGAATCAATCGGATTGTTTTCCTCGTCGGTTCCGCTGTTTACGCAAACTCCGTAAACCTCGCCTGCCTCATACTCAAAAGCAACATCTGCCGGGAATCCCGTAAGAAAATCCTGCTCACCGGAAAAAACAGATCCGTCGGTGTCCATGATTGAAATAATCTGACACTGATGTGACCAGAGGTCAACAGTTCCGTTCTCTGTCGGCTTAAAGAGGAAATATTCCTCGCCGTTTACCGTATAGGACTCGCCGATTTTAATTTCACGAAGATTATTTACGCTCGCGATTTTGAATGTAACCGTAGTATCGGTATATTCGATATCCTCCGACTCCAAAATCGAAAGTCCCGTGGCAACCGAAACGGTCAATGCGGCACCTTTTTTTGCCATAAAAATGTCGCTGTCATTAAGCTTCGCCATATTCAGATTAGCGGCTTCTTCGTCCATACCGTCAATAAAATAGAGATACACTGACGAGAAATAGTATTCGTCATTGCCGACCGAAATTGTTGCGACGCCAAAGTCGTTCTCTTTATATTTAAGGGATGCGCTGATAATATATGCACCGTCCTCGGGTGCAATGAAGGTGTAGTTCGCCTCATCTGCTTTAAGCGTAACTGTGTACTCCTTGTCAAGCTCAATTGACGGATTGTCTGCCGCGAATGCGATTATTGAGATTGAAAACATCATAACAACCGCAAGCACGATGCTGAGTAATTTTTTCATAGAAATTCTCCTTCTGTTTTATTTAGGGTAAAATATTCTCTCCCTACATAATTTATAACTGATTTTACCATAAAAATCAATACCTTTTACAATTTTTTGACAAAATTATATAATTTCATGTTTGAAACGCAATATTTTATAAAGACTTTCTTGGAATCCCCGTCAGGCACACTGCACGCCGCTAATAAATTAAAGTCAATTTCTTCGGATTTTTGGATTTTTCTAACTTTGGGTCGATGCGGGCATCAACCCCTACGGATTGTGCTATAGCCGAATCTCTGTGTAACATTATTTTTCCGCACCTATCATAGGGGGCATGACCGTATTGCACCCTTGGAAGTCTAATGAAAGTTGTTTCCGACGCAAAAAAATTTCAATTCTATTCGTAGGGGCGACCATTGTGTCCGCTCTAATTTCTGCTGACATTTTAATGCTTTGCTTCGCAAAGCCACCGATTCTTTTTTCTCTTCACTATTCTCTTTTCTCCCCAAAAACGCCTCCCATCGATTCAATCAATGAGAGGCACACTCCGTAATATATTTATTTTATAATTCAAACGGAAGAAATGCTATCGCAACGGCAAAGACGAGCGACGGAAGCAGGTTTGCAACCTTGATTTTTTTCTCCCAGACGGTGTTGACGCCGATACAGAAAATGAGGATTGAACCGACGAGCGACAGATTCGCCAAGGCCTCGGTCGTCATCAGCGGCTTTATAAGCCGTGCAAGTGCCGTCATAAGTCCCTGAAAAACAGCAACGGGAATTGCCGAAAAAATACAGCCTTTACCGAGCGAGCAGGTCATAACCATTATTATAATAAAGTCGAGTATCGCTTTTGTTACAAGAACCGAATAATCTCCCGTGAGTCCGTCTTTTATCGAACCGACAACAGCCATTGCGCCGATGCAAACGGTCAGTGAAGCGGTGACAAAGCCGTTCACAAAGCCTTTGTCCTTTGCGTTGCCCGTTTTCACCTTGAGCCATTCGCCGAAGCGTTCAAATCCGTGCTCAATATTGAGAATTTCACCGACAACCGCTCCCAAAGCGATGCTTGCTACAACGAGCATTGAATGTCCTGCCGAAAGTGACGAACCCGAGAGCTTGAGCATACCCTCCATTGCGCCTGCAATTCCGATAAAAAGAACGCACACGCCGCAGGCTTTCAAGAGCGTGTCCTGAATTCTTTCTTTCATGAATTTTCCGAACAGAAGCCCAAAAACTCCGCCGACTGCTATCGCCGCCGCATTTATTATCGTACCGAGACCTACCAAAATAAATTACCTCTTTAACTTACAGCTTTTTTATTCCCGAAATCTTTTGAATTTCCACCATTTTATCGTCAATATCCATTATCTTTTTCGAGTCACGCAATCTGCCCTTTGCACTGCTCGGATTATGAATCAGCGTATCAAAAAATCTGACTATCCAGAACAGCGGCAAAAGAAATTTTTTGTTTTCTAAAAACGGATAACGGATTTTCATCTCATCATAATTGAGAAAAATTATTCCGAAAAAGTTTTTGATTTTTTTTGAATGTATATCTTCGTCGATATTATCCAAAATAAAACTGTTTTGCATTGATGTTCCTTCAATGCCGTAAACTCCGCCGGACACTATATATTCCGACATTATATCAAACTCTCCGTCAAAGTCACCCGAATACCAATCGTATGTAATCTTCCTGATTTTATTGCAGAAAACAAGCAGACCGATTTTTTCAAGCTCGCCGTTTATATAGTCGAAATCGAGCGACGGGAGAGCCTTTTCGTAAACGTATAAATCGAGCAGGGAACGAATTCCCGTTCCGCCGTAACGGTAATGCTTTGCGATATGAGCGACAAGAAAAACGTAAAAATCCTCGTCCGTAAGCTTGTACTCGTACTCATTGTTCTCACACTTATGAGGCAAACGGAATCCGTCGCTGTAGTAAGCCGAGAGCGTTTCATGACAGCTATCAACCATAGAGCGGTGAAACTCAATATATGCGTTGCCTTTTTTTACATTCGAGTGCAGATCACCCTCGCCGACAAATTTAAAACCGTCGGCAATGAAAGCTCTAACGACTTCGTCACAACGGGCGGCTTCGACAAGAATATCAATGTCGCCCATTGTTCGCATATCGGGAGAGGGATAGAAATTTTTCATCACCGAGCCCTTGAGAAGCATATGACGAATGCCCATTTCATCAAGCTTTTTGCAAGCGTCATCGGCGGCAAGCTCCTGCTGAGCCTCAACGATCATCTTTTGCATACGGAATTCATCGAGAAATCTCATCGTGTGCTCATCGGGCTTATTTTCAAGCGACTCTGCGGCATAGGCTACGAGATTAAGCACGCTCTGCTTTTTAGCAAAGTCGATTATCCCCTGCCAATCCATGCCGTCGTTTTCGAGCGGAGCAGTGCCGTTAACCGCCGACGCAACCAGCCCTATAACATAGGCGGCAATTCTTTTCTCCTCAACCGTAAGCATCAAAAATCCCTCATTTTCATTATTTACGGATAAATTATATATTATAGAAAGAAAAAAGTCTATACTAATTTTGATTTTTATATTGACATTGACGGCGATTTATGATAAAATATCCGAGCATTAGGAGAGATACCGAAGTGGTTATAACGGAACGGTCTTGAAAACCGTCGTATGGCAACATACCGTGGGTTCGAATCCCACTCTCTCCGCCACTTTGCAGGACTTCCGATTTCGGAGGTCCTGTAACAACAAAATAGTAACTGTTTTGTTACCAATGGAGAAGTACTCAAGTTGGTGACGAGGCGCCCCTGCTAAGGGCGTAGGTCGGGTAACCGGCGCGGGAGTTCGAGTCTCCCCTTCTCCGCCAAAATCGACAAATCTTGAAAAAGGTTTGTCGATTTTCTTTTTTGCCCTGTTTAAGAATTATTCACTGTGGCAATTATTCTATAAATCGGTTCCCAAATTGTTATTTTTTCGGAATATTTTAGCTCTTTCGTCAAAAATGTTTATTTTGAATTACAATCTTTCAAGTTCGGTTGTTTTATGGGTAACGATATGCTATAATACAAAATATCATGATTGTATATGGGGGTTTATCAATGAATTACGATGTTGCCGTTGTGGGCGCAGGCGTTATCGGTTCGCTCATTGCAAGAGAACTGAGCCGCTACGATATCAGTGTTGCGCTTGTTGAAAAATGCAACGATGTGGCAATGGGCACTTCAAAAGCAAACAGTGCGATCGTTCACGCAGGCTTTGACGCAATGCCGGGCACGCTTAAAGCACGCTTCAACGTCAGGGGAACGGAGCTTATGCCCGAGATTTGCAAGACGCTGAACGTTCCTTTCAAAAATATAGGTTCGCTTGTTGTTGCTTTCTCCGATGAGGAAGCGGAAACGTTGAATGTTTTGCTCGAAAGAGGAAAGGCAAACGGCGTTCCGAGCCTTGAAATCTATGATGCGGACAAGCTTCATGAGGTTGAACCGAATATCAGCGACGAGGCAAAGGCGGCTCTTTGGGCACCGACGGCAGGTATTGTCTGCCCTTACGAGCTGACGGTTGCGGCAGCGGAAAATGCCGTTGTAAACGGTGTGGATTTCATTCGTAACTTTAAGGTTGAAAAGATTGATTTTGACGGCACCGGCTTCACTCTTGTTGACGGCGAAAAATCAATCGAAGCAAAATACATAATCAATGCCGCAGGTGTTTACAGCGACGAAATCGCAGCACTTATCGGCGACGACTCAATAAAAATTATCCCGAGAAAGGGCGAATACATGCTCTGCGACAAGTCGGTCGGCTCGCTCGCAAAGCATACGATTTTCCAGTGTCCGTCAAAGATGGGCAAGGGTATTCTTGTTACTCCGACGGTTGACGGCAATCTGCTCATCGGTCCGAGCGCACTTGACATTGAGGACAAGGAGGACGTTTCAACAACGGCGAGTGAGCTTGCCGACGTTCTCAAGGCTGCTCAGAAATCCGTTCCGACGGTTTCCACAAGGGCGGTCATCACATCATTTGCAGGTCTCAGAGCACACGGCGTAAACGACGATTTCATCATTGAGCCGAGCAAGAAAAACGACCGTTTCTTCAACGTTGCAGGTATTGAATCCCCCGGTCTTTCCGCCGCTCCCGCTATTGCCGAATATGTAGGACAGACAGTAGCAAAGGCAATCGGCGCAGAAGAAAAATCCGATTTCAAACCCGAGCGAAAAGCTCCCGTTCGTTTCAGAAACATGAGCAACGAGGAGCGCAAGGAGCTTGTTAAGAAAAATCCCGCTTACGGCAGAATTATTTGCCGCTGCGAGACAGTCACGGAGGGCGAAATTCTCGACGCAATTCATGCTCCGGCCGGCGCAAGAGACGTTGACGGAGTTAAGCGCAGAACGAGAGCAGGCATGGGTCGCTGTCAGGGCGGCTTCTGCGGTTCAAAGGTAGTTGAACTGCTTGCCCGTGAGCTCGGCGTGGAAATCAACGAAATAACAAAATTCGGCGGCGAGTCGAAAATTCTCTATGACAGAACAAAGTGAGGCGGGAAATATGCTTAATTATGATATAGTTGTAATCGGCGGAGGTCCTGCCGGAATGGCAGCCGCAATCAAAGCCAAGGAATGCGGCGTTGACAGTATTCTTGTTCTCGAGAGAGCCGAGACCCTCGGCGGTATTCTCGAGCAGTGCATACACACAGGCTTCGGACTTCATTATTTCGGCGAGGAGCTTTCGGGTCCCGAATATGCCGACAGATTTATTCAGCTTGTGCACGAAAAAGGAATAGAATACAAGACAGATACAATGGCGCTTGAAATAACCGACGATAACGTTGTTTATGCAGTCAACAAGGAGGACGGCTTGCTTGAAATTCAGGCAAAGGCAATTATCCTTGCAATGGGCTGCCGTGAGCGTCCGAGAGGTGCGCTGAATATCGCAGGAACAAGAGCTTCGGGCGTTATGACAGCAGGCACGGCGCAGAAATACGTCAACATCGACGGCTATATGCCCGGCAAAAAGGTTGTTATCCTCGGTTCGGGCGATATCGGTCTTATCATGGCAAGACGAATGACACTTGAAGGTGCCGAGGTTAAGGTCGTCTGCGAGCTTATGCCTTATTCAAGCGGACTTACAAGAAATATTGTTCAGTGCCTTGACGATTTTAACATTCCGCTTCGTCTGAGCTGTACCGTTATCGAGGTTCACGGCAAGGACAGAGTTGAGGGCGTTACGATTGCCGACGTTGACGAAAACCGCCGTCCTATCAAGGGCACGGAGCAGTACATCGAGTGCGACACCCTCATGCTTTCGGTCGGTCTTATTCCCGAAAACGAACTTACAAGAGCGGTCGGCATCGAGCTTGATCCCGTTACAAACGGTGCAGTCGTAAACGAGTTCAGAGAGACCTCTCACAAGGGTGTTTTTGCCTGCGGCAACGTTCTCCACGTTCACGACCTTGTTGACTACGTTACTCTTGAGAGCCAGACAGCGGGCGAGGGCGCCGCAAGATATGTTCTCGGTCAGACGAGCAGTCATGAATATGTAAAGACTAAGGGTGTCAACGGCGTTCGTTACATTGTGCCGCAGAAAGTGGATATCAAGAACGAGAATGACGTTAAGCTCTTTTTCAGAGTCGGTCAGACCTATAAAAATGCAAAAATCGTCGTTAAATACAACGGCGAGGAAATACTCAGCCGCAAGAAGCCGAGACTTGCTCCCGGCGAGATGGAAAACGTTGTTATCAAGAATGACGTTCTCAAAAGCTTTGAGCACGACGGCGTAATTGAAATTTCGGTGGAGGGTTGATTTATGCAGAAGAATATTATTTGCGTTTC
>CAVGRW010000013.1:0-28533 GCA_963631735.1 Bacteroidaceae bacterium
GCTTGAATGGCATTCAAGAGGTCAACGGTTCGATCCCGTCCGTCTCCACCAAGACCGCAAACCGCTATAAATAAGGGTTTGCGGTCTTTTTTATGGTTAAAATCAGCATTTATATAATTCTCTTTTTGATATTATATTCGTTGCTTTTTAGCCGTTTTTTTATAAAATGCAAGTCAAAATGCAAGTCAAATTTAACCCCATAAACGCAAAAATCCCCGAGCTATCGTAATAGTTCGGGGATAAGTTTTATATTAGCAAGTTACCGGCAAATTACAGGCAAGTTAACTTACTTCGCAGCCAGCACATAGCAAGCACGGATTGTCTGCGGACCGGCGAGACCGTCGACGGTAATGCCTGCGGCGAGCTGAACCTGCTTTGTGGCAGTCTTTGTACCTGCGCCAAAAATCTCGTTGTTATCAACACCCTGAGCGATGATGCCTTTTTTCTTGAGCAGTGCAAGAAGCTGCTTGTAAGAGTAGACAGCAAGATTTCTGTCACCCTCTTTGAGGTAATCGCCGAGGTTCGGTGCTTCAATCTTGACCGCTGAGGTTGTCGGCTTGCTTGGTGTGGTGGGCTTTGCGGTCGGCAGCTTTACGCCGAGATACTTTGCAACGCCGTCAGCGATCGCATAACCGAACACCTTGCGCTTCGCTTCGGTGTTGATGATTTGAATGTCTGTTGCGTTGTCGATAAATGCACACTCGACAAGAACCGCCGGAGCGTCCGTCATGCGGATCATGCCGTAATAGTCTGTGCCGTCATCATCAACTCTCGTTTTAATGCCTCTTGTATTCTGTCGGATAGCAAGGGTAGCGTCAACAATAGACTGTGCGAGCTTCTTGCCGTTCGGGGAAACGTGGGAGTAATAGACCTCCGAACCGTCACCGCCGCCTGCGTTAATGTGGATATCCATACAGACGTCAGCCTTAAACGCATTGGAAGCGGCAACCTTTGAATTGATTGACGAGTCACAGTCGGTTGTACGGCTGATTTTCGTTTCGATGCCGTACTGCTTGAGTCGCTCGTTGCAATACTTGCCGATCGAAAGTGTCAAATCCTTTTCCTTGAAGCCGTTGCCGACAGCTCCCGAGTCAGAGCCACCGTGTCCGATACCTACATATACTCTCTTAGCCATTGTCGTCACCTCCGTTCAGCATTTTATCGGCTTCCTGCGCCTTGTGGGTAAATGAGTTGTTCTGCCACCACGACCAGATTGAAGCGGCAACGCCGAATATGTAGGTCACATACTCCTGCCACTGGTCGATGTCGATCGCTTCGCTTCTCTTGCCGAGGATTACGGCAAGCTGGCTGATGAGGGCGAGGATGAGAACGAGGGTTCTCGCCCACGTCTGAGCTGTAACGCCCTTAAGATTGATTTTCTTCATGACAATTCCTCCTTAGTTTTGATGATTGATATGCTCCAAATCGCTGATACGGTGATCGGCGACTTTCGCCTTTTCTTCGAGCACCGGCACACGCTTCGCAAAATTGTTATGCTCCCTCACCTCTCGGGTGAGCTCTTCGATTTTTGTGTCGGTGACTGCCTGTGCTTTTTCAAGCTCTTTTGACATCTTGGCATTTGACGCAAGGTTGCTTATCACAACGCCGATGAGCGACAAAACGCCCGTGATGATTGCTGCGATTATTCCTTCCATGCCGCACCTCACATCAGCCCGAGGGCTTTAAGGATAGCGGCGCAAATCGGCAAGACCACATTAAATGCAATTGCCGAGCCTGCGACATATATGATTGTGTCAATCAAGTTGTTTCCTGTTGGTGTCATGTTATGACCTCCTCAAAATATTCATCGGACATTCTGAGAGGGACGCCCGACTTAATTGCTTTGTAAGTTTTTCCTTTGTACTTGTAGTACAGTTTTCCAATGACCGCCATTGCCGGAACCCAGTTAATCGGATTGTTTGCTGTACCGAGTTTAATTTCGGTATAGTCCTTTTTAACCGGGATATCTCCGAGATAAATTGTTTTAAGCGTATAGCCCTCGCGATCCGACTTCTCGATTTTTTCTGTTATTCCTCCCAGCAATGAGGCAAGCTTGCCTTGCTTAACAAGCTGTCCGATTGCTTTAGCTTCAGCTCTCGTCATTGTCATTACCTCCCGCAGTTATTATAGACAATGCCTCGGTGTCCGAAATTTCTTCGTCCTCTGTCGGCGTTATCGGAGGAACTTCGACCTCCTCATCGGGTTCGTCAACGGGTACGGCACGATAATTGTCAAGTAGGTTTTCAAAATCTGCCGAAAACATTATCTGCATTGTGCTGTATGTATCGTCACCGTTCGCTCTGAGTTTGTAACCCTCGTTCGGCTCAATCATAAGCATTTTGAAGCCATAGTCCTCAACGATTGATACCGTTGCATTTTCAATTGGCTGTTTTTCGTAAATCATGCGATAATCACTCCTTTATTGTTTGTCAAAACGGTTGCGAGGGTCATACCCTGTGTGGACGCAACGTACAAGCCTGTTTCATCGTCTTTAACGCAACGCCATGAGGTTAAATAGTCCTTTACAAGTGCCGAGAATTTAATCGTAATTTGACCTAATTCCGACCGATACTCTCGAACGCCGTTGATGATTGACAAGAGCGTTCCCGAGTCATCTTGATTTGACTCATATTTGCCTTTCATCAATCCTGAGCAGTCAGATAGATCGAGATCATGACTTATTGAAAACGGTTTGAAACGGACATACTTTAACTTTGAGCACTTCTGAAAAGTTCGTGTGTACGCCGTGCCTCGGCTCATATCAAGAGGCGTTCCGAGGATTGATTGAAGATTTGAGCAGTTTCGGAAAAATTCATACCAGTATGCCGTATTGTATTCATCTGCATAGTTTTCTTTTTCAATCAGCGTTATTTCCTCTATAGAGCCGCAGTCATTAAACATTCCACGAGGGTCAACGACGCACTCAAAGTCTGCAAGCGTGAGCTTTTTCAGGTTTGCCGTAACCGTTCCGCCGAGAGAGTTAAACATGCTTCTTTCATTTCCTGCGATTGTCTTTGCCGAGCCTTTAACGCTGAAGCCGCACTCTTCTACAGATTGTGAAACACGGGTACTTTTACTGTACACCGCGTTCGGCGTTTCAAGGAACGGCAGCTTAATCAAAACGTCGGGCGAGTCAGGATCGTCAGGTTCTTCCTTGTCGAGTTTATAGCCGCCTGTGATCAAGCTCGGTGCCGTTGTTGCATGTTCAAAGGCGTAAGTCAGCTCACTGCATTTTCTGAGGTCGAGCACGTCCTGTTCACTCTTGAGCGGCAGTTCATTAGCAACGTCAATAAGCTCGTTCCAGTTCGCTTTCTTTAGATCCTGCCCTGTGAGGTCGGATAACGTTTCGCTCAGCTCAGCACGGTCGGTCTCTCGCTGTTCCGACTTCGCTTTTTCAACGACGTTTTCGCCGCTGTCGTCAAGGGTCGGATTTAATGTGAATGTGTATGGAATTGACTTCCATATGACTTTGTCACCGTCCTTGAGAACAAGCTGTAAAGCAAGCGTATTGTCCGTCAGAACCTCACTCGGCAGGTCAAAGGTATCGTTTGATACCTCATAATTAAAGCTGCCCTGTGCGGTCTCACAGACGATATTTTCGCTGTACCCCTGCAACGACGAAGGGAGAAGAAACAACAGCGTCGTTGCGTTCTTCTCCCCTATTGTGCCGAGGCTTGAGTATTCGGGAAACAATCCCCTTTTTTCGCTGACTGTAATTCGGTTAATCATCGGTGATCACCTCCTGTTGTATTCCCCATGTCGCCGCTTTATTATAAACAAGCATAAATTCAAAAACCGTATTTGCAGGCGCCGCTGAATGGGGACGAATCCAAACATCCCCCGTATTTTGAACCCACGCAGAACACACTCCCGTATTTCCTTGAATTCCTATTGTTGCGACTGATAAATTAGGTCTGTAGCCTTCCGGAACCGTCCCGATGTGTTTACTGTATCCCAATCCGATTGCATTTGAAGTCGTAACATGGGCATAAAAAATAATGACGTTCCCTTGACGTGAAACTGTCGATCTGTTTACAGTAATATCTGTTTCAGCCACAAGAGCTGTTTCTTCTATCGGCAACGTTATTCCGCCGTCTTTGAAAACAGTTAGTTCCTTAGTTGCGCCGTCAGAACCGTAAATAATCATGTTCAAGCCTTCCCCGTTTTCCGAAGAATTGACTTTGGCAGTCAGCGTTCCATCCTTTTTACGGAAATTTATATAGTTTCCGTTTTCGCTATTGCTGTCGGAGTAAACATTTACTTCTTTTAAAAAGTCGGCGTTCATGTTAACTTCCATACCGTTTTTTTCGGACACCTTACCAAAAGCAACGCCTTTGCCTGATGAATTGAAGTCCATCAAAGTAAATGCCGTCGGAAGTTCAACATCGCATACCGTTGTTTTAAAGAAATCTGCTACTTCGAGCCTTATCACATACGAATTATCGCTGGAAATTACGGGTGCTGATTTATATGCATGAGATTGAGAATGTATAAGGGAAGCCTCCCCCGATTCAAAAGTTATGAACTCTGTTTCATCGGATTTTCTGTACTGCAGCTTATATGTTCGCGGATTCTCATGTTCACCGTTTTGGTTGTCAATATTGCTCGTCGAATAATGGATTCTTACAGAAATTCTTTCACCGTCTTCAGATTTGTTTCCCGACGTATCAATACGCCAAGCGGACATACTGTAAATCGTGGGGAAGTCATATTCTGCTACCGCAACGGTGTTTGTGGTAGTCGCTGTGCGTCCTCTGCTATCCGTTACAGTGGTATTAACTGTAATATCCCCCGCAACAGTAATCAACGCAGAAACAAAAGATGTACCGTTGTAAATGACATCTTGTATTTTCGTTTCAACCTTTGCAATGCTGCTGCCGTTAACACCGACGGCGTTCACCGAAACTGCCAACGTCGAATTATTCTGAACAAAGACAGTAAAATGATTTTTCAACTGTTCCGTACCCTCGATAATCGAAACAGAATTTATAACCGGCACTACCGATGACGGAATTTTTAAGGTCAGATTTGCCGTTTTAGTTCCTATAAGTGTAGACCCGTTATATGTTTTGCAAGTAATTACGCATGTTCCGCTCACGGCATTTGGAATTTGTGCTGCAAGGTTTGACGGAATTGACCATACTACGCTTGTACCGATACCTGTGCCGACCGTACCTGATGATTTACCAAAAGAGTACGTCAGCGTATGCGTGAAGGAATCCGCAGCACGTTTCAAATTGATCGTTACGTTCGATCCCATTTCTGCACTTGCTGTTGAAAACGTAGGTGTTGTTGCTCGCGGAATCGACACCAATGTTACTGTCTGGGATTTTTGGATAATTCCGACTGAAATATCGGTATCCATCCATGTTCTGACTTTTACGGACGCAGTTCCGTCTGCTCTGTGCGGGACAACGATAGTTGTGTTGAGAATGGTGTTTGTTGTGTTCTGAGGCAACGTGTATTTTATCGAATATTTCTTTTCCGCACCGCCGTTTACAGAAACATAGTAATATGCTGTCCGATTATATCCGTTCCATGAACCGCCGCTCTGTGTGCTTGTCCATTTTATTCCGACTTTTGAGAAGTTTCCTGCAAAGTCTCTGCTTTGCTGTGTAACTGTTAAATTTTGTGACACGCCCATTTATTCCACCACCTTTTTGAAAGATAGATTTCCGTTTGTACGGGGAAGAAACGCAAACTTACCCAATTTCAAAGAATTTATAAATTCACCGTCATAAACATTAAGCTTACGGCCGCTGAAATAGGCAACCTCTGCGCCGTCCTCATAAAAAGAGTTTTTATTATTCGATATTCTTTGTCCAAACTTATTGCCCTTCTGACCGAGTATGATATCGCCATCTTTAAATTGAATGTACTTTTGTATCAATTCAAACTGACTGTCTGCGCCGCTTTGATATCTTCCAAGCTCGGCATTGAGCGTATTAAAACGCATTTCCAAACCGCCGGCTGTTTGCTCGAATTCCGACCACTTGCCCATAAGCTCCTGACCGTCTTCCTTTGAATAATAGATATCCGATACAGTGCTCAAAATAGATCCTTCGGTTGCCGTAACCTTAGCGTCCATTTTTCTTTCAAGATCAATTGTTGTCTGTGAACGGCTTTTTTCGATATTCGTATCAATATATTGTTTTGTTTCATCGGATTTTATTCTGTTATCTTCCGTGAATGAATAAAATGTTTCGCCCAATGTCAGTTTATTGTCGGCGGGGTTCATAAGCTTAATTGAAAGCTTCTTTATCAGATAGTTTTCAGATAGATCGTGCAGCTTACTTGTAGTCTTTACATACCTGCCGAGTCGAAAAGCGTTGAAGTCCTGCCCTGCTGCGGATAGATCGGCAGCTGTCAACTCTATTGACTGACTGAGCAAAATGCTCTTTGCAAGTTTCTGCTTTGCCTTTCTCAGCAGATTTGTCGGCTCAGTGACGTTCTCCCATTTCTCCATCTTGAAAATCTTACCGTATGTATTCTGCGCCGCCTTTGAAAAAACGCAATCACCTGATTTGCAGACATCATCTGTAGCTTCATCTTCAAGCCCCGATATTGTGACAACCGTTGAAACCTGTGTTGTTTCTCCTGTTGTCTCATCTGTCACGTCTTCGGTCAATGTTGCACCGATCGGAATAATTCCTGTTACAATATCTTCTCCCTTGCGTTCCTTTTTCAGGTCAAGTAAATTTTTGCCGAACTCAATCGGCTGATTACTAAGCGTTGAAAAATCGGCAAAGTAATCAAGATAATTACCGTCCGCTTCATGTCTGACCCACAAATAGCCGCCGTGTGTTGAGATCAAGCCCTGATTGATTAAATCCCAAGTGGTTGAATATTCGGTATCGGACCTGGCGATATAATCATTGTCATCCTTGACCGTAACATTGCCGAGTTTAAATTGATGTTCTTCATCAACCTGTTCATTGTGATTTGCAAGCAGAAAACGCAAGTACGCTTCGGGTGTTGCAGAAGATGTATCTGACACAGGAAATGTAAACGGGCGCTGCACGGAATCAAGCAAAAAGGCAAGTTCGCCCTCACAAGTGACCTGCCTTTCGTTATACCAACCGACCTCATCATTAAGAATTCGTCCTCTGAAAAGAATTACCTCGTCCTGATATACCGTAATTATGGGCTTCAGCTTTTGAATTTTGTCAAAATTCGGATGGTCGGGATAAATAGTAAAAGAAAAAGATCCTGTTTTATTGAGTTCAAGCTCAAGCGTCGGCTCAATAAGTTTCAGCGACTCAATCTGAGTGTCCAGCAACAAATAATTGCCGCATACAACACGATATCTCACTATAAATCCCCCTCCCGATAAACAGCTTTAACAACCGTTCCGAAATCCGCTGTGACAATTTCAATTTTATTCGTTCCCTTGTGGAATTCAAATTCAGGGATTGAATGAGTTGTATTTGCCGATATGGCAACCGTCGTTCCGTTGCATTTTAAAGTAGCGGCATTATCGGCAATTATTTTCGGAACAACCGACTTTCTGGCATTATCGCATAACAACTCTGTAACGGGGCTGTATCTGCTATATGATTTATCATCTTGACCCTCGTACACCATTAAATTCGTGTATGAAAAAGGAAAAGTTGAGTCCTGCGCCGGCATTAGTGTGATACGAAGGGAAGCTGCCTTAGATACGGTTTTAAACGTATATACAGCGTCCGTCTTTAATACCGAAGTCAAATGGTTTCCGTCCTTGTCGTATTGACCCACATAATACGTGCCGCAGATCCCGAATTTAACTGTGACCCACGTTTGCTCGCTTATCGGAAAATCGGGCGACGTTGCTTTATCTTTTGCATTTTTAAAAACAATTTCGTCTTCGCTTGCCGCCGTATAAACAGTGCCGGCAGCCCAGAGCTTAAAATGCGGACAAATATTAGCATTGCTTTTATCGGAAGTGCCGTACGCAATTTGCACAACGGTTTCATTTTTCTTCATTCTGTAAGGCTCACAATTACAATCCACGTCAATTGTGGATATTCCCTTGCTTACATACCAATCGCCGACCGAAATTCTTCCGTAAAAATAAACATCGGGATCATCGGACAGAATAATTTTCATCTTCTGCCCATGCAAAAAATTTTTTATCGTTGAGTCAAATGCCGTTGTGGGATTTATAGCCGTAAACTGAAACTTTAACGTCCTGTTTGAGTATTTAGGCTCCCCGAAATATTCTGTAAAATCAAGCTCGCCGTCTGAGCCCGGCAAGTCTATTGTCGAGGTTTTTACAGACGGCGAACCGATAGTTTTTGAGGACAGTATTAAATTTAAGTCAGAATAAGAGTTATATTCTCCGAATGTTACTGTATTCATTACTGTCCACGCTCCTTCATTCTGTTAATATCGCCGAGCTTTTTATCAACCTTCGGCGTGATTTTTGCGACAAGTGTACCGTCATCAAGAACCATTTCACGCTCAAGATTATCAAGTATCTCGGGGAAATACTGCGTGAGCATTGATATCAGCTTATCGAGATAATAAATAATGCCTGAATTTTCGTTCTGAACGGCATTGCGTATCATTGCCATAAGCGTGCTTGAACCGGCAACAACTTCCTGACCTGCTTCTCCACCTCCCATAAGATTACCGTTCGGATTTACTCCGAAAATAGTCGGCTGATTCAAAAGCATAGCATTTTTCATCGCCTTTGCATACCATTTTATGTCCAACTTAGGAACAGACGGAGGGTTCAGACTAAAGCTACCTTCGATTAAGAAATGCGGAAGTTTGATGTTTGGAAATTTTAATTTTAACTTTGAGAAAAAATTCTTAATAGCGTCCAATCCGCTTTTTACGATATTCTTTGCGCCGTTAATCGTGTTTTGAATAACAGCCTTTATACCGTTAAACACGGTTGACACGCTGCTTTTTATGGCATTAAGATTATTTGAGAAAATACTCTTAATTGCATTCCAAACATTAGAAACAATTCCTTTGATACCGTTCCAAATTGATGAAAATATGCCCTTAATAGCTTCCCAAGCACCCTTCCAATCGCCTTTAATAACAGACGTTGCAAGTTTAATTATATTTTCTATAACATCTAAAACTGTCGAAATTATAATTTTTATATTATTCCATACAGTTGTGATTATAATCTTTATATTGTTAAACGTTGTAGAAACAATTGTTTTTATAACCGTGAAAATAGTTTGGAACACGATCTTAATGTTTCCAAGACCTGTTTTCAGCCATTCAAATGCCGGTTGTATGTAAATTTGAACATAGTCCCATATTAAGCTGAGTACAGGAAGTACCTTTTCTTTGATCGCCGCCCACAAGTCTTGTAATGCCGGCACAATTCCCGTTTGCAGTTTTTCCTTAAAACTCTCAAATGAACTTTTAACAAACTCTATTACAGGAGCAAACGCAGTCTTGATTTTGTCCCACAAGTTGATCCAAAAATTACGGAATCCCTCGCACTTGTTCCAAAGAAGTACGAAAATTGCAATTAAAGCCACAATACCAGCGATGACAAAAGCAATAGGGTTTGCAGACATAACTGCATTTAGTGCTGCCTGCCCTTTTGCCCAAAGTCCTGTTGCAAGTTGAGCTAATGTGATTTTTCCGGTCAACAGTCCGACGATTGTTTCTCCCAACGTCAAAGTTCCGTTCAACGCAGCTTGTGCAAATGAAGCACCGTTCGCCTGCATTGCAAACAAACTTAATGTGACTTTTGCCGTCTGAAAGCCATTAACAGCCTTTTGTATCATCATTCCGGCTTTTAATCCAACAAAGGCTGCTGTTAAAACTCCTACTACACCCGCAACTGCTTTTATAGTCTCTTTTAACTTTGCCGCGCTTTCACTTCCACTGTTAAACCAAGTTATAAATTCAGAAACCTTGTTTGTTACATTTGTCAGCTTACCGATAAAATCCGTAAATGCTTGAACAACTTTTCTGAGACTTGGTTCAAATTTATCATATAGATTTAATTGGAAGCCTTCAAAAGCAGACTTAGCTATTGTGACATCTCCGCCTAAATTATTAAGCATTGTGTTTGACATTTTTTGTGCGGTGCCATCGGCTTTGTTTATTGCAGATGTTAATTTATTGAAATCTTCATCAGACGCACTGATTATAGCAAGCAAACCTGACATTGCCTCTTGACCGGCAATTCCGGATGCAACCGATGCTTTTGTTGCTTCATCAAGACCCGCCATTTTGGAACGTAAAATCTGTATAGTTTCCGATAAAGGCTTCATGCTACCGTCTGCGTTTGTCAAAGCATCTTTGGCTGTAATGCCTATTTGACTAAAAGCGTCACTTACATCTTTGGTAGGGCTTGCTAATCGTGACAGCATTGCCCTCATAGACGTACCTGCTTGCTCAGCTTTTATACCGCTATTTGCCATAAGACCAAGCGCAACAGAAACATCTTCAATACTATATCCCAAAGCTCCAGCAACAGGCGCAACATATTTAAATGATCCGCCCAACATAGAAACATTAGTATTTGCATTGTTTGATGCTGCCGCAAGAACATCCGCAAAGTGTGCCGAATCGGAGGCTTTTAATCCAAATGCAGTTAATGCATCTGTTACAATATCAGAAGTAGTAGCAAGATCCTCGCCAGAGGCGGCAGCAAGATTCATAATACCGTCAATACCGCTGAGCATATCAGATGTTTTCCAGCCTGCCATTGCCATATAAGTGAATGCGTCTGCAGCTTCGCTTGCTGTAAACTTTGTTGCCGCACCCATAGCCTTAGCCTTTTGCCGTAATGCGTCAAAATTTGTTCCTGTTGCTCCAGAAATAGCAGCAACTTTAGACATTGCTGAATCAAAATTTTCGCCTACTGTAACAATCTTTTTTCCAAAATCAACTATTCTATCAACAGCAAAATATGTCGTTACCGCCGCGCCGATTTTCTTAAAAGCGCTTGACATTTTGCTTTCCGATTGAGCAGCCTTGCCTGTTGTTTCGTCAATAGCTTCGTTTGCCTGGCTGTTCTTAATGGCGATAGTGCCGAATAACTTAAATAATTCCATCAATTCACCACCCTTATATCGGTTTGAAATTATTTAAAATGTTTTCAGATGATTTTACTGTTGCTTCCAAATCCGCCTCAGGAGGCTCCGTACCTTCCACAGTGCCGAGCGTTTCTTTAAAATCCGAATACGACTTATCGAATATCTTATGGAGATAAAACTCCCAGGTCTGACGTTCGTTTTCTGATTTCATCACTTCAGTAACAAATTCCGAGAGGCGGTTATTCTTAATAACTTCATCAAGCAATAAAAAAGGACTTGCATATCGTCTGAATAGCAAGTCCATAAATTTTATATCGCTTATTTGAACAATTTGGAGGCAACCTTCATAAAATCCTTGAGCTCAGGCTTCTTGATAAAATCAATGATCATTTCAAAGAAAGCGGCGGGCTCCATTTTTTCAAGTTCCTCACGCTCAAAATTTGACACGTCGGCAAGAAGCCCGTATATATCGTTCTTGCAGTTTGGGAGAGCTTCAAGGACGATACCCGCAACGTCAAAAGCGACGCTGATTCCTACCTTTTCAAGGGCGTTGTCGCCGTCCTCACCGCTCAGAGCATCTCTGAACTCGTCGTTCTGAAACGCCTCCTTGAAACGTCTGATACCGATTTTGTTAATCAGGGTTGCCATAGGGAAAATGTCTGTGGAATTCAATTTTCTGAACTCATAGTTTTTTTCACTCATTGTTCAAAGTCCTTTCTTACGCCGCAGGCGTGGGATAATAGATATGATACGGAAGCGTGTCAGCTTCGGGTGTAAGATCGGCGAAGCACTCAAACGTGAACTTCGGCACTGCCGCTTCCTTATTCTTGCCCTCAAGCTCAAGACCCGAGGTGCAAAGCGCATAGTCAAAAATTATGATGATCGGGTTGCCCTCGATCGTCTTTCCGACATATGCCATGTGCGTGAGATAATCGCCCTCATTGATGATAGCTCTCGAAGTAATCTCACTGTAGCCCGTAGCAATATCCGATACCTTCTCGTCGCCGATAAGAGCCATTTTGAGAATTGCAGGAGTAAGCTCAATCGGGTTTACCTCCATTTTTGCGGTTTCGCCCGTCTTAACGGTCAAGCCCTTGACCTTAACAAGTGCGCCGTCAACGGGCACATCATAAAATTCGGGAGTAATAGAAACCTTTGAACCGCCCGAAGTAGCGCATATAAGGGATTCCTTGAAATTCCAACCCGGACGGTAATATTTGTTAGCTGCCCAAGCTGTTTTCGACATGAGCTTCGTATATGTGTCGTTGCCGTCCGATGTGCTCTTTGAATAATAATTTGCAAAGCCCGTTTCCCAATCCTCGGGCTGTGCTTCAAGCAAGGTATAACCGAACACCAAGCCTTTATGAATCGTTCCTGCGCCGAGCATTATGGTTTTCGGCGTATTTTCGGTAATTCCCGAGCTTTTAAACTCTGAACCAATAGTCATATTCAGTTCACTCTCCATTCTTTAATTGTTAAATTGATTTGTATTCGTTTTAATTCCGCATCTCCCGTCGGAACAGGAAATGAATTGGAATAAAAAACGGCAATTCCGTTACCGTTTGGAAGAATCGCCGTTTCTGTTATGTTGTTTTCAATAATTTCCTTAGCCTGCTCAAGTCCGAGCCATTTTCGCCCCGTACCCGTTAAGATAAATGTCGTTTCCTGATAGCCGTTTTCCTCTCGTTCTGTGCTTTCAACCTCGTTGTATTCACCGACGAAATACGGATCAGGTACTTCATTCGCCGTCCATTCCTCAAAAGCATACGGTATTTTCAGCCTTTCAAGTTTATCGGATATAAATTTTAATGTTGAAACAGACATTCAACCAATTCCTTTCATACGGGATTCGAGGTTTTTTTGCATTTTGTTTTTGAGACTGTCAAAAGCCTTTTGCAAATTTCGCTGCGGCTTTTTGCCGTCGGTCTTATAAAACCGTTTGCCGTCTTTTCCATGCACAACGATTACTTTTCCTTGATATGTAGGCTTCTTTTTGCCCGAATATCCGTCAACGGGAACATACCACGGTGTTTTTCTGCCGTCGCCGTTCAAAGCATACTGACCTGTTCCGAACTCTTCCCAAATTGCATTTTCAAGAGGATTTCCGACAACAGCCTTTTTCTCGTTGGCATCAACAAAATAATCCCATTTTCCTTTTGTTCGCCCCGTATCAACACGAGCGTTTCTTTGTGTTCGTGATTTAATTTCGCCTGCCCACTCGTAAAGCCAGGCAACACAAGCGTTCTCAATGGTAGCTTTGACCTGCAAGGAATTATCCTGAAATTCAACGTCCGACATCACTGACCTCCTGTGAATTTGAGATAAAATTCAAGCTGATAATGAAGCTCCATCGGATCGTCAATCAGCATAACGTCATATACCTTGCCGTTGATCATCAGTCTGCTGTTCTCAGCCGTAACAGCTGTCAGCTCTTGATAATCACAAACAAAAATATGTGTCGATTCCTGAATTTTGGCATTAAATGAGGAATATTTTGAATCGCCTGATGAAAGATCAAGAAAACCGACGAGAGTATAAGCCGTTTCCCATTTCGGAACAGCCTCGCCGATTTCATTTTTAACCGCTCCTGTCTTTGTCTGCAGCAGAGCAGTAATATTACCCTTGATTTTCTTCATGTCAAAACCTCGCCCTCATATACTGATTGAAAACGGCAGTGTATTTTTTCGGTGCGCCGAAGCGTTCGTCAATATCACTTTCGGTATTGTCGCTCGCATAGGTCACTGAATGACGGGAAATCGTCTCAGACTGTATCGGCTTGCGCTCCGTGTTATCCGAATTCATGGCATTGTTTCGGAGCTTCCACGCCACTATCTCGGCAACGGCGTACTTAATGCTCGACGGATATTCGAGCTCTCCTGTTACACGATTACGGAAATTATTGTTTGTGTACTTGATAATAAGCTCCTCAAGCCCCTCAAGCATAACCTGAAGGGCAAATTCGGGCTCATCCGTTGTTATCAGCTGTTTAAGCTCTGCAACGGTCAAAATCATAAGGGCAGCCCCCTTTAAGCCTTAAACTTTCCGACAACGACCTTTGCTTCGTTGGTAAGCGCAGCGCCGTAATACCTTGCGGTTGTGATTTCGTGTGTCTGCTTTCTCGGAAGCCACTCGTGGTCGGTCTGTGTATCCTTCTTGAGGAAGATTGTAACCGCAGGAAGCTCGGTTTCCGTGAATTCCGTTTCCGCATCGGCAGGCTCAAGCTTGAGACACGGGCAAAGATAATAGGCATTTGTCTCGGGAACAACATAGCTGTCAACGGCAGGAGTAATTACAGCCTTGTTTGTCTCGTCCCAAACATGACCGGCATACGTTTTCTGATTGTCAGCAGTGATCTTCACTGCACCCTGATCACTCGACACGCCGACCTTTGCCGTGATCTTCGGCACCTTCTTTGACGGAATAATTCTTGACTGACAGATCATACCGATTTCACCCGAAACCATAACATTGTTGTTATACTTATCGGCGGAAATAAATTCGTTGTCCTTTCTGAGCTTTGTAAGCTGCTTAGGATTGATGAAAAGAGCCTTGTCGGTGATTTCCTCCTCTTCAAAAACGTCAACAATGTCAACGACGCCAGAATATGCGATTGCCGACGAGCCGTCGCCGCTTACCTGACTTGTTTTGAGCGCTGCCGCAAAGACGTCATTATCAACCTTGCCGGCAATAGCCTTTGCAAGCTGAGTCTCCGCCTGATCAACAGGATTGCCGTAACCGCTGTTGATTGCCTCCTGAGTAATTCCGACTGCCTTCATCGCCTTTTTGATCGTAAAGGTAGTGCTTGACGCCTTCATTGAGGTAAGACCCACCTCAGCGCCCTCTGTAACATCTTCCGCATCGCCGATATACTTCCAGGACGGAACAGTCTTTGTGTCACCGGGAACACCCTGGAGAGTGGTATCGACCTTTGCATAAGGTGTGATTTTAAGCATAGCTTCTGTTTTTGCTGATATCATATCGCCCATTACCTGGGGATTGATTACATCGTTCATAGTTGTGTTTGGCATAATTTTTCGTCTCCTTTTTAAGATTTCATTATTGTTTCATACTCTGTCGGATTTTCCGACTGAAATTTTGCTCTTTCGGTGTATGGCATTTTCAAAACATCCGACTTTGTAAGAACCTTATCGTCCGAATTGTTAGGCAGCTTGTTCTCAATGATTTTCTTATCGGCTGTTTTTCCGAATTGGTTCGGGAACTGTGTTTTAAGACCTGAAACAATATCTTTCCAGCCCTTAATATTCTCGTTTTCGTCAAGCTCAAGCTTCTTGTTTTCGTCTTTCAGCTTGCTTTCCAGCTTGAATGTAAGATAATCAACATCCTCCGCCTTTTCGGAAAGAAGCGCCACCTTGAGAGCGGATTTGAGCTTCGTCTCGGCAAGCTGCTCCTGCAGGCTCTGAACCTGTGTTTCATAGCTTGTTATTTTGCCCTGAAGCCCCTCGTCGGCTTTCGTGCCTTTCTTCAGCTGTTCAATAAGCGCATTTGCCTGTGAATACTGCTGTGCAAGCGTATCGTGCTCACCTTTCAGCTTTCCGTATCGAATATCAAGATTTTCCTCTGCAGCGGTAAAAATCTTATTCTGCTTCATTTCGCCGATAACAGATTCGATATCCTCGTCCGAAAGGCCCTTCGCCTTTAAAATTTCCTGTAGTGTCATATTCAATGACCGTCCTTTCAAATTATGATTTTTACAAGTTACATCTTGTATTTGAATTACTCTCTTTTACCACTGACTTTTGAAGTGGAGATATGAAAAAAGACACCCCTTCAGATGTCTTGAATCATTATTTTGTTGCATGAAAAAAGCACCTTGATTTCTCAGGGTGCTTAAATATTGAAATTATTTTCGATTAGCGACTTTGTAACCAAATCGTTCCCCGTGTACTTCGTACAAGTAAGAATACTTAAAGCAGCTTCCGCTACACTGCCTATTTTGAATCCCATTAACGTAGTCTCATCTGAGCATAATTTCTTAACCTTGTCAATATAATCATCATCAATGAAGTTATTTTTTACTCCAAAAATTAAAGAATTCATTATTAAAATCGGAGTTTCAGATGAGATACTTCTTTTTATTTCAGAAACATTTCCGTTTTTCATTTCATCAATCGTCTGTTGTATGCTCATACTTAGAAACCTCCTTTTTCTTTAATTCTTCTAATCTTTTCACCATATCAGGTCTGTTATGTTTTTGAGCAAGTTTTATTTCTGCATCATATGCCCGTATTTCTCTCTCAATACATTTAGCATTGTCTTCAAAAACCCTCATACCTATGAACCCATCTTTTTTATCGTCCAAAAAGTGCGTATATTCATGTAACCATGCGCTATAACTTGCTTTTTTGTCAATAATAAGCTTTCCAGGAGTTCCCTTAGATAAGCCAGGTTGGTAACACATTACATTATCCCTGTGTTCGATTTCGACATTCGCTCTTTGCAAATCAACGATTATACGTTCAATTTCATCCGGATTTGACGTTAGTCCATCTCCAAAGATTTCCCTCATCGGATCATCCGTGGTATTAAAGATTTTTTCTGCTTCTATTATACCACTATTTTCGGAATTTGCAATACTTGCAGGTATATATTTCTGCCTGAATTCCTCAAAATTAGCGGTCTTATCAAGTCTGAAATATGCCGCACGTTCTTTCAGCTCGTCAAGCTCGTCCTCGTCGAGCGCACACCTTGCACGCTGAAGAAGCTGACAACGACAATTTATGACCTCCGACGCCCTTCCGCTCGGATCGCCGGGTTTCATAAGTCCATTTGAGAAAGGCTCGTCAAGCTCCCGTATTTCACCGTCAACTCTTGCATGTGACGGTCTTGTTCGCTTGTCGAGTGTTGCGTCCCACTGCTTCACGACATCGGCGCCGTTATCCTTTGCCTTTTTCAGTGCATCATACGCCGCCTGCTGACTGATTCGGTGTGCTTCGGTTCTCGTTATTCTCATTGCGTTATACAATGCGCCGCCGTTCATTCTTGCATAATTTCCGACCATACCGACAGCGATATTCCTTGCAATATCTGAATAACTTTGCCCCTGTGCAATACCCCGTGAGATATTGTTAGCAACCCTCTTTTTCAGCAAATTTACATCTTCGCCGAGCTTATTATACAAAGGCTTTGACAGCTTCGTATCGAGAGTTACGGCTTGAACGACCTGATCCTGATCTATCGGGAATATCAGCGGCACACCCTGTCCGTGAATGTCATACATCACTCCGACGAAACCGCTTTCGTAAGATTTGGCAAGATATTCTGATATCGTGCTGAACTGATCGCCGTTCAAGGTATCAAGTATTCCGTTTATCTGCTTTTTGAGGGCTTCCTGGTACTGAATTTGATAAATCACACTTTGCAGATTTTCCGTCTCTGCTCTGCCCTTGAGCGCCGCTAAACGGTCATTTACATCGTCCAGAGCCTTTTTGTAAATACCCTTCAGCTTGTTCAGCGTTGTCCTCTCGTCATTCAGTTGTGATTGGATTACTTGTTTCTGCCGTTTGTTCATCCGTTTCGACCTCATTTAATGCTGTCTGCAAATAATCGTCCTTTTCGGGGAGTTTGCTTTTGATTTCTTCATAGTCGATATCAAGAATGTCACAGATCAGCCGGACAACGGTCTCGTCACCGAGAACAGCCGAAAGTCCTAACAGCGTATTGATCTTTGTTTGTTCGGTCTGTGCGTCCGTCAATTCGATTTGAGCGTTGTCCTGGGCATTTGTCATAACCTCACGCTTGAATTCAAAATAAACGTCCTTCTGCTGATAATCGGTGCCGTTTGTGTCGTTGATCTCCTGAAGAACGATTTTCAAGATTTTCCTCAAAAACTGCTTCAGCCTTATTTCAAGCTTGTTGCATTTCAAGTCAAGCAGGGCGTAACGGGATTTAATAACGATATTTGTGATATTTCCGTCGCCCACCTGAGCCGAATTAAAGCCCATGCCGAAACGGTAAATATTCTTTTCGTCAAGCTCCAGCTTTACCTTTCTTGCCTCATACGGCACGGAAACCGTCTTGAAATCAACATCTCCGTTTTCATCAACGCCGACGTGCTTCTTCTTTTTGATATTTCCGATGAGCTCCTCCATGTTGTCACCTTGGAAGCCTTTGACAACCACCAAATATTCGGCGGCGTCCTGAAGGTTGTTTGACAATCCGCAAGCCATAAGATCATAATCATCAATAAGATCCTTTATCGGCTTTAATCCGCTGAACTGCTTACGGCAATTATCCAATCTAAAAAACGGAATAAATCCTAAGCCCTCATAATACGTATCGTCATCATTGTCCTTTTTGTAGATAACATGCGGACGTGGGTTTGGTTTTTCATCGGTTGATTCGTCAAGAACAAGCTTTCCGTCCTCAATCTGTGTGTAGTAATAGGTCTGAGAATCGTCCCAAACCTGTATTCTCTTAACGCAATGCTTGTCCTTGTCAATCCTCTCTATGTACCAATAGATTATGTGGTCCTTGCCGTCGCTCGCAAATTTAGCCTCAACCTCAACAACACCGACACAATCGGCATTCTGAAAAGAGAGCTTACCGCTTGCATTTCTGTAAGCATACATATAATCAAAGCCTTTGGAGACACACCCTGTCAGCGTATCATACAGCTCCTGGGTGAAGTCCTCATTTTCGTTGAAATATGCGTCAAGTTCTTTCTGAAGCTCGGGATTGTCGGATCTAACAAATCCGCCGTCACCCGAAAGCATATACTGCACCTGCTGATCAACCAATTCGGTGAAAAACGGGTGCGATATTCTGATATTGGATCTGATTTTGTCCTCAACAACATTTCCGTCGGCGTCATAGTAAAAAATACGATAATTTTTGATATCGTGCTCACCTTCGTAGTATTTTTCGCCCTCTTGAGCAAAGCGCTTTTTCTGACTTGTCCGATCCTCATTTATGAAATTTATAATCTCGCTGTTTTCAAGCATTTGATCACCTCCGCCGTACTGAATGAATTTCGTCTTTTATGCAATAAATGCAGTATTTCTTTATTCTGAACCAACCGCAGGTAACAGCGTAGCAATCCCCGTGCGCCCAGCTTCCGACATAGTTGATAACGTTCGGCTTCGACAGCTTATTGATTTTGAAATATTCTTTTATTTTTTCGTCCATTATGAAATCCAACCTTTCTGTTTAATGTACGATTCAAGAGCATAGCGCATTGCGTCCATAAGGTGATTGAAAGCGTCAATCGGTCTGTTCAGCTTATTTCCGAACTTGTCCGTATCCCAGGTGTAATTCGATATTTCGGTAATGAAATTCACGCACCGAGGATGGATTATAATTTCAAAGTCCTGAATCCATTGAATACCGTTGAGAACGCTGTCCTTGCCTTTTCTCGCCCCGGATATCCTCAAACCCATGCCCTTTAGCTCGTCAATACTCTTTGGCTCTGCCGAATCGGCAATAATTCTCTCTTTTGAATACCCGTAATGTGCGATCGTTGCGTATATATCCCTGTTCGACATTCCTTTTTCGTAGAATTCATCCCATACATACAGCCGCCTGTTATCAAGATCCACAAAACCAACAAAAAAGGCACTTGGATCATTCGTGTAGCCGAAATCAAGTCCAAATGCCGATTTACAGTTTTTAATTCCGTCAAGAGTAAAGTTTTGCTCTCGCCAATTTTCATATATAAGACCGTCCACAATACCCCAATCTCCCAATCCGGCTACTTGATATCGCCGTGGGTTTCTTTCCTTCATCTTTTCAAAAACGCTCAGATCAGCCTCAGAAAGCCACTCATTACACTTGTAATTCGTTGTGATCGCCAATGTATCCTCATCGGGAGCATCAAAGAAGCGTTTTTTCAGCCACGTTTTCTCATTCCACGGGTTAAAGGTCAATGTGATTTGTTTAAACAGCCCCGGAGGACAGTCGCCGAGCATAGACTCGGCAAGGGTGTCAAAGTCCTCCTCCTTGGTGATCTCGTATGCTTCTTCAATCCACATCCAAGATAAAACGCCGACTTCAACAGCTATTGAAGTAATTTTCAGCGGATCGTCAAGACCACGGAAATATATCTTCTGCCCTGTAGGAATATATGTCATTTCAAGCGGTGACTCCTTTATGCTCCATTGCTTTTCAACCCTCAGCCGTCTAATTGCCCATTTCAATTCCGTGAAGCAGCTGTCTTTAAGCGTTCGATATGTTTTGCGGACAACGAGCATGTTGCTCTCCGGGTACTTCATCAGGTTGTAGATCGTCCAGAGCGCCATTGTCTTTGACTTCTTGGAACGGCGGGAGCCTTTGACGGCTCTGTATCTGCCTTTAAAGCTCCAAAAGTCCCTGTATCCCCTGCCGACCACGTCGGGGAGATAAACCTTGTTTGCCTCAGCTTTCAAGTTCATTTTCCCCTGTGATTATTACCGGCACAGCCCCTTCAATCGTCATTTTTTCATCAGCCTTAAATCCCGCCCGGTCAAGAATATCTTTTGCCGTAAGCAGTCGAACCATTTCGCTTCTTGCGTTCAGCAGCTTTGTTTCTGTCAAAAAGGCTTTGGCGGCAACCTCCTTCATGCTGCTTTTCAAGGCGGCTGTGTATTCGGATACGAAGTTTTCATTCTTTTTCCAGCTGCTTATTGTGTTTTCGGAAACGTGCAATTCTTCTGCGATCTGCTTCTGCGTCATATTTCCTAAAATCATCATTTCAATACATTTTTGCCATTTTGAATTTTTCACATGCGTTACCTCCTTTTATCCAAATTTATACAATTCATTTTTTGTTTGAACCCTTTGATATCCTATTTTTCAATAAAAAAAGACACCTCAAAAAGGTGTCAAAAAGCAACGGATTATTAAAATTTATACAAAAAAGTATTGACAATAGCGTTACTCTATGGTATAATATAGTCACAGTAAGGGAAGAACTTACGAGTCTATGAAAGGAGTAACGCATATGTCAATTCATGAGTGGATAACTTCAATTTGTGCGATAATAACTGCTATAACGGCAATTATAGCAGTTTTCAAAAAGAAGTGATCACAATGGTGTGGGTGAGAAATCACTCACACCGACCCCACTCATATTATATGCTATTATTATGAAAAAATCAAGTCTTGCAGCATTATTCATTTCGGCAAGCGCATTGTTTCAATGTATATCTAACTTTGTAAGCAAAGTTCCCGACACTATACTCAGTGTGTGCGCCGTTATATGCAGTGTGTGCGCTATTTTTATCCTGCTAAAAAAGGAGTCTTGAAAATGATTATTAAGCCGATAAAGCTTTCTAAAAAAAGAGGCAACGGCGGTCACGTAACAAGTTATACTGTGAATATCGGTTCTGCCGAAGCTCGTGAATGTGGCTTTACTGCCGATAATGTAGAGCTTGAAAAAATCGTGGATTTTGATAAGAAAGAAATAACAATAAGGATAAAAAAATAATTTTTTCGGCGGCGTAGATTTCTGCGCCGCTATTTTTCATAATAGTTATTCAGCTGATTATAATTGCTCATTGCCTCATTATACATGTCTTCAAACACAGCACGCTTGTATTTCAGCTTGTAATTGTCTGTACCCTTAGGTATCTTATTCAATTCGGATTTCAAGTAAATTGCTTGTGCGAGGTATTCCTCCGCAAGCTCGGCGAGTGTTTTCATATTTTCCACCATAAAAAAAGCCGCCGCGATGTGCGACAGCTTCATTGACATATTTTTCAGTTTATATGATACCACAGGTGGATACTAAAGTTCTATCAAGTAAATCAATTTTTATCAATTATTTTTTGAACTTTTCCCAACGCCTGAATATGTAAGCCGGGTTTTCCATTAACTATTCCGCAAACCCATTGATAAGAATATCCCATCTCTGCGGCGATCTGTTCCCATGTTTTAAAATCAAAATACCGCTTTGTGAGAAGCTCAATGCAAGTAGGATCAAGCTGATCCACGACAGCCATTACCTCACGTTTAACGTCAACCAAGTGGTCAATATCTCGATTGATTTCATTCTGCAAATCAACTATTCTTGCAACAATCTGACCGACACGATCTTGCGTTCCTGAACTCTGAACCCTCTCGGAGCTTGCATTTGCCGTAATCGAATCCGCCGTGTGCTGTAACTCGTCAAGCTGCTTCTGCTTATAGTTGATCATAATATCAATCTTACGTATCTGCGACAAATATTCCTTCGCTGTCACTGTCAATCACTCCCCTTTTCAGCAAATTTACATAATTCAACATAATCGTAATCCCGACAAGGGCAATAATTTCTGTAAGCAGGACAGTCAAAAGTTTTACATTCTGTATCGACATCATAAGGCTTCTTCGGTATCTGCTTTTCGAGGGCTTTAATAGCCATCTCATACGCTACTATAATTTTACAGTTATCGCAATCAGAATTAAAACAGTCGATTTCGTTGCTTTCACAAAAACTGTCTATTTCTTTTCTTATTACGTTAATTGCTTCTTTTTCCGTCATTCTTTAACACCTCCGTCCATTCGAGCACCGCAATGACCGCAAAAGAGGAAATCTTCGTTACCTAATCCATTGTTTGTAACATAGTCATAATCATAATCTGTGTACCAGCCACAAACAGAACATTGGCTACTGCTATCTTTTTTATCCTCTATCCATTCGCCGTGTTTTACCTCTTTTACATCGGCGGTAGGTATTTTATCATTGAGAATTTCTGCAACTTTTAATGCGTTTATTATAGCAACATCATAACTGCTCGTCATAAAGTATTTAAGCGGCACATCGTTTCTAATAACCTCTTTAATTTTATCTGCGTCAATATATCTGCTCATTGCTTTATCTCCTTTGCTTTATAAAATCTGCACACATCTGGCTTCTGCTTTAAAATTGTGCAATACTTGCCGTTGCAAAATTGACACGACTTATCTTTACACTTCGGCAGCTGTTTTAATCCCATGCTGTTACCTCCCAATAATTTTGTAATTCGTGCGGTATGCTGCAGCTATGTCAGCTCTGATATTGTCAATATGTTCGTTGACGATTTTTGCGGATAACGGGAGCTGCGACACTTGCAAAGCTTGGCATTGTATATACTCTTCAAAATCCAGAGTTTTCTTTCCTATGTACTTACAATATTGCATCTCGAGCAATGCTCCCGAGCTTTCTTTATAATCCGGAGCAAAAACAGCTATATCCGATGAGTCGATCATAGCGAAACAAATTCTTGCATAATCAACCGGGTTCAATCCCTCCGGAAGTGTTGCGGGGTTAATTACAACCGTTTCAGGCGTTTTTAAAAGTTCTGCTTCCATGTTTGCAAATTTGTCTTTATAATTCGGATCATCGGTAATCTTGCCGGCAATATAAATCTTTGTTTTCATTGGACTATCCATATCTACTCCCCCATTTCTTCGTAGTTCTCGGCGTCCCATTCCATTTTGAGTGTTTCGATGAGAAGCTTATCTATGTGCTGCCAATAGACCGGGTCGTCTGTTCTGCCGGTTGACAGCTCCGACATTTCTTCGATAAAGGCGAAAAGCCGTTCACGTCCGAAGCCGTATCGCCGGTGCAGTGCGATACACGCCAGCTTCAGCATTCGCCTGTTGTGGTTCTTTATCTCGTCCCGACATGCCCTCCGAATAGCCACCCTCTGCTCCTTCGGCAGACATTCCGTTCTTATTACTGATTTCATAGTCAAGTCTCCTTAATCGAGATGTTATATTTTTCAAGCATAAGTTTACGTTTGATTTTATACACGTCGGTTCTCATTCCTTTGCAGTCCTCAACAACACGGCTACCGTTTTCGTAGTACACAAAATCGGCTATGTAATCGCATGGACGTTCTGTTCGCTCCGATGTTTTCTGACTGTCAATCAGTCGGAATTTTACCTGTCGCTGTAAGTTGTGGATTACACCCGAGCGCTCCAGCAAGCGCAATTCACACCAACGGTTATATTCACGCTTGCTGTCAAACACTTCTCCGCCTACTCTGACTTTTTGGTTATTGTACTTACTCATCAGAGCTCGCCTCCATGCTGTATTGTGCGACAGTTGCCGTTCTGCCAAAGCGGTTGCGAACCGTTATCATTTCGGTGTTGATAACATATCCGTCTCGCCGAAGGTCATATATGCGAGCTGACAGTCGTGTTGACCCCGTAAGTCTGAATGCGTCGGCAGGTGTCAGCTTTTCGCCTGCTGCCAAATGCTCAAGAATTATCTTCTTCTGTGCTTCACGTTCGTTCATTTTTACCTCCCCGGATATACAGGTAGCCTTTCCGCTCGTCTCATGATCTCGTCCATGTCATAGCTAGGCTTTTTTCTTTCATCGCCGCCGTCACGTCTCCACCAATTTCGAATCGTCGCATAATGGCTCCGATAGGTCTTCCCCGTTGAAGCCATGTAATCGCTGAGATTTCTGATATACTCATTGCGTTTGCTTACACCCATTTGCTCAGCCAAACGCTTATATTCGTCATCAGTCAGCATAACATTGCCGTTTTCGCCGTATTTTTTCTTGGGCGGGGGCGTGCTTTCTCTGGTACTCTCTTTAAAATCAGACTCAGTATCAGTATCAGACTCAGTATCAGACTCAGTATCGGCTTTTTTGGGTTTTTCAGAAAACCCTTCGGTTTTTTCAATAACCGCTCGGTTTTTTGAGTTTTCTTCGGTTTCTTTTTTTGGTCTGCCGCCCTTTGCTCCGTTAAGTCTGTTTGCCTGTATAACCTTTTCATAATTCTCATTTGCATTATCTATGTATTTTTTGATCCGTTTAAAATACATTTTCATTGCTCTATCAGAAAATCCAGCTTCTTTTTGTTCATTTGCATATATAAGAATTGCCTTAAAAAGCTCCCCCGCTTCCGCATCAGTAAAATCTTCGAGGTCTTCAATGCAATCTGTAGGCAAAACGAAGCTCGTCTTTTTTTCTGCCATAAGTCCTCCTTAATAACCGAATTTCAGTTGTCTTTTAATTTCTTCACATGTCGTCAAATCCGTTATAACGTGGCAGTCTTTAAGGCAAACTGCTCCTGTTTCTCTGTGCATATAATACTGACAGTAAAAGCAATTAAAAGGAACAAGAACATACTGTTCAATCCTTCCGTGATGTTTCATTGAAACTTCCATAATTCACACCTCAGAATGGGAGATCATCATCACCGGTTATCTCTTCAAAATCGTCGGAATTTGCCTGAGTATAGTTAGGTTCAGCATTGTTTGCACTTACTTTTTCTCCGCAGAAACTCGCCTGTTCAACAATGACTTCGACAGCTATTCTCTTGTTTCCGTTTTTGTCCTGATAATTTCGTGTTTGAATAGAACCGGTAACGGCAATCATATTACCTTTCTGAAAATATTTTGTAATAAATTCAGCCGTCTTTCTCCATGCAACGCAATTGATGAAATCAGCTTGACGCTGTTCACCCTGACGAGCATATGAACGCTCGACAGCAAGTGCGAAGCTTGTAACGGCATTCTGCTGCGGTGTGTATTTAAGCTCAGGTGTCGCAACAAGGCGACCAATAAGCACAACATTGTTTATCATTTTAAAACCTCCATTTTCGGTAAATAAGTTTGTTTTCGTCCCATGCGGGATATTTTTTCATAAGGTAGTTTCTAATAAATTCTTTGTAAGTTGCTCGCTTGTCTGACTGGTCATATTCTCTGTGACAGCTCGGACAAAGCGTAACAATATTTTCTTCAATACCAAGTCCGCCCTGTGACCGTGCTATATAATGGGCGTTAGGCTGTCCTTGCGAGCTTCCGCAAATAATACAACAATAGCCGTCACGCTCATACACGGCGCATTTAACATCCTTAGAAATTGATGTAGCTTTAGTTTGTTTGTGCATCTTCCGCCTCCCAAAGCGACACCATACGAGCAATTTCATCGGGTGTTTTTGTTTCAATGCCTTGTTCTTTGCATTCTGTAACGGCAAGCTCAATCAGATTTGACATTTGTTTTGTGTCGTAGGTTGATGAGCCTTTATAAAACATAACATATGAATATTCGTCGTCGCATCGTCCTAAATCGTCGGCAATCCAACCTAACCCGTTATGTTGCCAGCTTTTAATCACTGCTGTTACTTCTGATGTTTTAACGAGAAGAACATAGAAATTATCCCCTATGCCTCTGATAAACTCCCTGTAAAGTTCAATCTTTGGTATATTAAGTTTTGCGGCAAGTTTGGTGAGAAGCACCCAAAAATACGCATTTGCATTCAGACTCCTCTTTTCTCTGTATTCTTTTATCTCGGCGGTATATGTCTTTCCGCCATTCATTGAGTCGCATATCTTTCGTGCCTGCTCAATTTGAACAGGCAGCATAAGATATGAACCGCTTGAATCAATAAACCACTTGCCTTTTGTTGTCTTAACTTTCATTTGCTTTCCTTATCCATTTTGTAAGTACAGAACCTGCCTTTTGAAGTTGATCAAGAGTGAAATCGGATAACTCTGTACCGGGATTAACATACACATTCTGTGATGCATAGAGAGAAGCCATAACCTCAGCTTTTGTCTTGCCTCTCATCTGTGCAAACTCTGAAACGAGCTTGTCTACCTCATCAATCATCTTCTTTCGAGGGTCTGTTCTCTGAGAGCTTGCCGAATTGGATACAGGCTTGTCCGAATAAGCGAAAACACGCTTTTTCATTTTCGCGTTTATAATCTCAAGCTCTGTTATACGCTTATTCTCAACTGTCATTTTTGTGACCTTGAATTTGTCACATGTGGTCATTCTTCCGTTTTTCTCGAACGCTTTATAGTTTGTTGCACCGTCGTTATTTGCAGCCGGTATGTAAATAAGCGGTGCAGTATATAGCTCTCTGCCTATACCCCAATTAACACAGGCACGTTTGAAGCTGTCAGAGCTTTCGCCCTTTTGCTTTTCTGTGTAGCTTTCTGTTCCGCAGTCGCTTTTCCATACCCAATCGGAAGTTTTTTCGCATCTTATACCGACACGACAATATAAATTGCCTTTCACTTCGTAATGCTCACGCTGCCAATTTTCAGCGCCGACAGTTTCATCAAGGATTGCCATATCGCACCGGGCATCTTTATATAATAGCAGTGTCAATCCCTTTTCATTAACCGTTCCGATACGTGCATCAATTTCGTTTGCCGTTAAGTCTCTGAAAATCATTTGATCCTCACTCCTGTATTCGTCTGTAATTCTGCGCCTGCAACCTCGCCGCCTGCCATCAGTTCAGAGCGTATGGCAGCTTTGTCTATCTTTGCCGGTTGCTCAATGAGAAATCGAGTAGGAATATCAGCTTCATTATTGATTACGACGGCTTTGCTTGAAGATAAAGCAAGGGCAAACACTCCGGCCTTGCTTTTCTGCGTTCCCGTTGCCTGCATAAAATCAATAATTGAAGATTTAATACGCTTAACGCCGTTTTCGGCTGTTTTCTGTCTTGCCGCAAGGCGCTCTTTTTCTTTCTTAAACTTTTCCGCATCTGCTTCAAGCTCTCGGATAACCACACAGCAGCTTTCAAGTTTTTCTTCTGCACCCATTGCTTCAAGTGTGTCTTTTACTGTTTCTTCGTCGATTTCATCTGCGGTCAAAAGAGCATAAAGCTCATTTGCTGCGGCTGTCATTTCGTAAAGGTTCATTGTGTACTCCTTTCATTATGAGAAAAAGTGTATTTATATTTTTATTGATGTATTCCGCCTGCCTCTGAGACATTTCAAAAGGAACGTCTTTTCCCTTTTCGGCGGCAAGCTCGTCTGCTACTTGATAATTCATCATTCTACCTCCACAAACTCACCGTTTTTGAGCATATAGAATGTATCGGCTCTGATTGTTTCGCCGTCAACGATATGTGATTTAAAATCAACAAGGCGATAGCCTTCCTCAGTCTCTTCGTATTCCGCAACAGCTATGTAACAACCGAGCGAACCTTTCGCCTTACCCTCTATACCCGTTGCAATAGCAAAGCTCTCCTTACCTTCTACTGCCGCAGCTGACTGATAACCTGTGTTCGTTGCAGCTGACCAATTGCCTGTGTTCGTTGCAGCTGACTGATAACCTGTGTTCGTTGCAGCTGACCGATCGCCTGTGTTCGTTGCCACACCGTTCTTCCAAGCAACCTTACCAAAAGTAAAATCAACAAACGCCTGAACAAGTCCGGCGATAGAAAGTTTTGCGCCGATATGTAATTTCTTGGTGACAAACTTCTTATTATCATCAGTCAAGCACTCATCAAGAGCCTCAACTTCCGCAAATTCGTTCAGCGTACCGTCATTGCCGACAAAGCCGTAATGATCAAGAACATCAAACGGGTTCTCGCAGAAGTGCAATCCACAATTACAGATTTTTGCGTCCGATTCTTCAAACATTGTGTTCTCAGCATACTGAAACGGATTTTTGCCTGTCGGATCGCATATAAGACCCTTTTTAAAGCCCTTGTAACCTTTTTTCTTTTCCATTCATAAAATCCTTTCATTCATTGACAAATTTAATTGTTGTGATATAATGAAAGCGAATAGTGACACATATTCACTTTCTTAGAACTCGTTCAGTTACCGCTGGGCGGGTTCTTTTCTTTTAACAGGACATTCTCTGCGTTGGCTTCAAAG
>CAVGRW010000014.1:0-27487 GCA_963631735.1 Bacteroidaceae bacterium
GCAAAGCAGATGACAAACTATCCGTATCAGACCTACACAAGCGGCGGCGTTCCTGTCGGCGACGGTCTGAATATCTTCTCAAAGTATCCTATCTACAACATTGAGCGTGTTGAGTGGGAGGTTTACAACGGAATTCTTGACGCTGCAAACGACGGTCTTACTCCCAAGGGCTTCCTTAAATGCACGGTTGATTTCAACGGCGTTCTCGTCGATGTTTATGACACTCACTTCGACGCCAACGGCTCACTTGCCGACTGCGCAGCGAAAAAGGCTCAGCTTGAGCAGATCAAGGCTTACATAAATGAAAATTCAAAGGATATGCCGGTTATTATCACCGGTGACATGAATATTGCGACACACGCTGATATAAATGCCGAATTCTATCCCGTCATGATTGAAAACGGCGGATTCAAGGACGCATGGTCGGAGTATTGCAACGACGGTGTTTATTTCACGGATCGACTTTCAGCCGAGCAGATTGCCGAATATGACGCAAAATTCGGCGGCTACTATTGGGGCCGTTGGGATTCCGTTGAGCGTGTTGTTTATCGCAGCAGCAGTAACGTTGAGCTCACCCCGACCGACTTCCGCTATGAGGACTACAATAACCGTGACGGTCACGGCGCAGTTACGGACCATAATGTTATGATTTGTGAAATGGAAATTGCGGCAACAGATTACGTCGCTCCGGCAATTGAGCTTAACGAGCAGCAGAAAGAGCCGCTTGCAAACAGAATCGTTCGCACGGTCAAGCTCACAGCAAGATGTATTTACAGAATTCTCACCGACCTTATCGCAAAAATCAAGTCGGGCGAAATTACAATAAAGTAAGGTGCTTATATAATGAAAAAGACTTTTAAAATATTTTTCTCGGCTTTGCTTGCGCTCGTTATGCTGATTTCTGTCGGCACAGCCGCATTTGCCGAGGACGAAGAATCAAATATTACTGAAAGCAAGCTTTCCGTAATATCGGCTAATGTTGCGGGACTTCCTATCCCCTCCAAGTTTGATAAAGACGGCAAGGTCGTTCCGAAAACTCAGAAAATTCTCGGTCAGCTTCTCAACGAGAGCGGTGTTGACATCGTCTGCGTTCAGGAGGATTTCCAATATCACGCAATTTTTGCCGCTCAAATGAAGAAATATCCCTACACGACCTTTACAAGTGGCGGCGTTCCTGTAGGCGACGGTATGAATATCTACTCAAAGTACCCGATCTACAACGTTGAACGTGTCGCATGGGAGGTATTCAACGGAATTCTTGACGCCGCAAACGACGGCCTTACTCCCAAGGGTTTCATGAAATGCACGGTTGATTACAACGGAATTCTCATTGACCTTTATGATGTTCACAACGATGCGAACGGCTCTCTCGAGGACTCAAAGGCGAGACATGCACAGAATGAGCAGCTTGCCGCCTACATTGACAAGAACTCGGCTGACCGCCCGGTTATAATCACAGGCGACATGAATGTTTATACCCATACTCAGCAGGGCACGGGTCTCTATGAAATCTTTATCGCCGGTGAAGGCTTTGACGAGGCATGGACAATGTTCTGCCATGACGGCGTTTACTTTGACCATGATGTTACATGGGAAGAACGTCAGGAGCTTGAAAAAATCTACGGCGGAGCTCCGTGGGGTCGTTGGGACTCGGCGGAAAAGCTTCTTTATCGCGGAAATTCAAGCGTCGGCTTCGAGGTTACGGAATTCAGATATGACGATTATAACGAGCTTGCCGGTCAGCCTGTCTCCGACCACAACATGATGGTTTGCGAGCTCAAGGTCACTTCAACAGACTATGTCCGCCCCGAAATCGAACTTAATGTTGAAAAGAGAAGACCTCTTATTGAAAGACTTGTTCACGGCACAAAAATGGTAATCAGATGCCTCAAGCTCATCTTTACAGACCTTATTGCAAAAATCAAATCGGGCGAAATAACCTTCCCGACCAAATAAAGGAGTTCCTTATGAGACCGATTACAACTTTTGTCAGACACAATTCAATTAAAGCCATGCTTGCTGCAGAGAGCGGATTAAAAGCCGTATCAAAGGGCAAAATAGGCAAAAATCTTTTTGACGTTGAACCGAAATTTATCGGCACGGACGTCAGAATAATCAAGGAAACGGACGATTCGACGTTTATTGCAAAATGCGACACAAGCGGCAGAATAGTCAACAAGCCCTTTAAAATTCTTGTAACGACCGACCTTCACCTTTGCGACGATCAGGAGCTTATAAACAAGTCTCTTTCCATGCTCGCAAGGCATGTTGAAGCTGAGAAGCCCGACCTTATCCTTTTCACGGGCGACGTTGTGCTGACCGATTATCAGCAGGTTGACTGCGTTCAGTTCGGCAAATTCATGGAAAAGATGGGCATTTATTGGGCTTACGTTTTCGGCAATCACGAGGCAAGAGCCGAGAAGGAATATCACAAATATTTCATGCTCAAAAACCTCATCAGCTTCCCGCATTGCCTTTCAAAGTTCGGCGACCCGTCGCTTTTCGGCTACGGCAACTTTTTCATCAATATCCTTTCCTCGCCTACCTCAATTCAGCAGAGCATCGTAATGCTTGATTCCGGCAGAAACACAAGCCCGACGCACAACATTGAAAACGGTGCGCATGCCGAGCTTAAATGCTACGACTTTTTGAAAAAAGATCAAATCGATTGGTACAAGAAAACGATTATTGACCTTGAAAGCGAATACGGCAAGTTCAAGTCAATAATGGCTATGCACATTGCTCTTTGCGAATACGAAAACGTAATGCAGCTTGACGAAAACGGTAATTATGTTCCGACGGGCAAAGCTGAGATTCTTTACGGCGGAATGTACGAATCAGTCGGCTGTTCCGAATTCAACAGCGGAATGTTCGACGCCATCAAGGAGCTCGGCAGCACACAGGCAGTCATCGTCGGTCACGACCATGTCAACGATTTCTGCGCCAAATACGACGGTATTTACCTTGTTTACGCTCAGTGCGACGGCTACAACACCTACACAATGGGCTCCAACTTCGGCTGGGACGAAAAGGATTGGATGCAGGGTGTTACAATGATCGACGTGGACAAGGACGGCGAAATCGGATTCAGACAGCGCTTTAACAGAGATTATTTATAAGGAGACTTTGAATGACCCCATACATACTCAAAAAACATTTAACACGAAAAATAACTTTTCTCGACAAGAACGATCCTCAGGTTCCTGCCGCTCTTTTCAGCGCAGTGAGCGAGGCTCCCGATCTTTCGGGCTTCCCCTACCCCCTCCCCTCGGCAAAGAGTGAATACACCTGCTATGCCAAGGGCGAGGACTCTGTCATGTGGTACGGCGGAAAAACAGGTATCACACGTTATGACCCGAACGGCGAGAGCATGGAGGATAAAATCATGTATTTCAGTGCTCACCGCCACCTTCCTCATCATGCCGTTGATGCAATGCTTGCCGACGGAATGAACCTCTGGGCACTTTGCAGAGATAAGGTTGCCCACATTGAGATGATCATGCTCACGGCTGAGGAAAAAGCCGAAATTCTTCTTGATGAGACAAACAATTATGTTATGCGCCGCGGAATGGTAAGTCAGCGTGACCTCAAGGAATACAGAGATTACGAATCACGCTATCCCTATGCCGCGTGCGACAACGACGGACTTTTCACCTCGGGCTATGCGATCGGCGAGATGTACCGCTATGCAACGCTCAAGGAGAAGCTCGGCAAGGATCACCCGAGAGTCCGGGACGCAAGAAAGAACGCAACAAAGGCTTGCGAGGCTTGTCTGCTTCTTATGTATGTTCACGGCAGACCCGAGGGCTTCATTGCACGTTCGTACCATGTTACGGGCGAGCCTGTTCCCGATGACGGAATTTTCTATAAGAGAGAGGGCAAGACGGCTCATTGCATTTTCACGACCGAAGCAAAGAGCAGAGGCAGAGTCGGCGAAGAAATCCCCTGCGATTACCCGGTTCCCGAAAGACTTGCCGCACTTTACCGTGATCTCGGCTACACCGACGACGATATTTATTACAAAGCCGACACCTCCAGCGACGAGGTTACAGGTCATTTCCTTCAAATGAAAATCGCTCACGACTTCCTTGCCGAGGACGATCCCGAGCTTGATGAGCTCATCAAGGACGCATGCAAGAGAACAACGAAGCACATTATCGACCACGGCTTTGAATTCTGCGAGTCCTCAGGCGAACCGACCACATGGGCAAAATGGAGCAAGCGCTATTTTGATAACGATCCCATCGGCTACGTTGACGCTCCGCTCAATTCCTCGGAAATGCTTGTTTATCTCAAGATTACGATGTACATAACAGGCGAAAAAGGAATTTGGCAGGAGACCTATGATAAGCTCATCTCGGAGGGCTATGCCGACCTCGGTGCAAAGCACTACGACCGCTTCTATCAGGGCGCAATGAGGGAAAAGGTAAATCCCGAAGAAGATTTGATGTACGGCGACAACATGCTTGCGCTGATGACATATTGGATGCTCTGCACGCTTGAAACGGACGAGGAGCTTCTCGCAAAATACCGTGCCGCATTCAAATCATGGAGCGGACTTATTCTGCGTGAGCACACCCCGGGCTACGACTTCATGTACAAGCTCGGCGTTCCCGACGCTGAAATCGATCTTGAAAAGGACGCAAAATGGTTCACCCACTTTGAGGCTAACCGTTTGATTGCTTCAATCAATTCCGAGCGTCACGACGTTGCGGTTAAGCTCGGCAGAAATTATGACGAAAAGAGAGAGTTTGAAATCTCGGCTCTGCTCATGCCGAACGAGAGACACATTTCAAAATATGACAGAAACCCGTACGACCTTTTCAAGGGCGAAAACAAGGGTACCTGCATTGAAAGCTGCTATATTTACACCTATGCCTATTGGATTGGCAGATACTACGGATTTATCGACGAGGAGGGACAGGCATGAGCAAGATTGCAGTAATAAACGAATTCAGCATTGAAGCCGTTAAGGACGCTTTGCAGAAGCTTGAGTCATTCCCTGAGCTCAAGGTAAACGGACTCAACGCATATCAGCTCAACGAGCTTTCGGCTATTGACCCCGAGCTTTTTGCAAAAATTTCCGACATGATCAAGGCTGACCGCTGGTTTCCGTATGCAGGCGCATGGACAAACACCGACGAGCTTTCGGAAATTGCGCTTATCAAAAGCTGTCTTTATTCCGTTAGATACTTCCTCGATAATTTCGGCAAGAAATATCGTGTTTTCCACGGCAAAAAGCTTTATAACAATATGCTTCCGCAGATCGTTTATTCATCACTTTTCGATGCAGTTGTGCTTGAGAGCGAAACCGAGAGCAAATGGCTTCACGGCGCAGACGATTTCAGAACTCTCGTCATGACCGCCGAAACCGTTGACGTTAACGACCTTGACGATGACAGCATCTCAGAAAATGATTTCATCTCATATGAGGATTTGGCGGATAATTTCTTTGAAGCTCACCTTGATTTGGAAACCGTTTCTCTCCCCGTCGGCAGCGTAAAGCCCGAGGGAATTGAAAAAACTCTTGTTGATGCGGAAAAATTTGCCGCAATTAACGGCGAGGATAAAACGGCTAAGATAAAAGAAGCATGGCTCGCCTACTTTGACGGTGACTTCGAAGCCGCAAGAGAGCTCGCCGACGGCATTACGGGCGGCTCGGCTCCCGACGAAAGTGCTTTCAAGCTCAGCGATGAAAGCATTGCTCTTACCGAGGTCAAGCTCGCCGAGGACGGAAGCGGAGATATCGTTATCCGTGTTGCAGAAACGAGCGGCAAGGAGCAGTCGGCATACATCATGTGCGACCGTCTCGACGCCGGCTTCCGCTTTGAGCTTATGCCTTACGAAATGCCGACCTTCCGTATTCCGAAGGGCTCGGACGGATATTCAAAGGAAATCTACATCTGTGAATAAAAAACTAAGGATTGTCGCTTTACGGCGGCAGTCCTTTTTATTGCATTATATCCGTTTTGTGATATAATTATATGAAATTCAACTCGGAGGGGTTATATGTCCAAAAAAATTACACTTCACGGCGAATTCGTCTATGTTGCGGCAATTCTTCTGCTTTCGCTCGCCGTTGCAATGCTCAGTGCGGCAAACTTCGGCGTTTCGATGATCGTTGCGCCCGCTTACATAATCAGTCAAAAACTTGGCGTTATCACCTTCGGTCAGGGCGAATATCTTGTGCAAAGCATACTTTTTATTGTTTTCTGCATACTCATGAAAAAGGTTAAGCTTATTTATTTCAGCTCGTTTGCAACCTGCCTTATTTACGGTGCCGTGCTTGACCTTTGGCGAAAGCTTGTTCCGCTTTTCAATCCCGATGTCACCGTTCCCGGCTCAATGGGCTTGCCCGTCCGCATTTTGCTTTTCATCGGCGGAATGATTTTGACTTCGTTCTCGGTCATGCTCTTTTATAAAACATATTTATATCCGCAGGTTTACGACTTTTTTGTTAAGGGCATCAGCGCACGGTTCAATAAGGACAGAACGAAGTTTAAAATTGCTTTTGATTTCTCCTGTCTTGCCGTTTCATGCCTGCTCACCCTTGTTCTGTTCCGCAGATTTGTCGGAATAGGTGTCGGAACACTTATTCTCACTGCTCTCAACGGCTTTATAATCGGCTGGTTTGACAAGCTGTTTGACAAATGCGTTGACCTCAAGCCGCTGTTCCCGAAATTCGCCGCAAAATTTGATTTATAAATCCTTTAAAAAGAATTAACAAATAATTCACTTGAATTATCGGGCAAAATGTTGTATGCTTATATCAAAGGAAAATGTTTTTGCTTCAGTCGTTTTCCTAAATTACGGAGGTAAACAATCATGAAAAAAGGTTTATGTATAGTTCTCTCGGCTCTTATGATAGCCTTCTCGTTCGCAGCGTGCGGCAAGAAGAATGTCAGCGACGAGCCGACAAAGGTTGACGAAAACGGTTCGGCTTATGTCGAGGTAACAGACAAGGACGGCAACGAGGTCACATCGGTTCTTTCCGATAAGGACAAAGCCAAGGCTGACAAAAATGCAGCTAAGGACAATAAAGAAACAACAACCGCCAACGCTTCGGAGCTTGCGTCAAAAGCCGAGAATGCGATGTCGGGTTTCACAAATATTGATGATAATGATATTAAGTCTGACAAGAAAGATCTTATCAAAGACGGCACATCTACCAAAAAAACATCTCTGCGTGATGATGTTATCATCAAAACATCTAAAACAGGAAAGTTTACTTTGAAAGCCAAAATTAAGGCTGCATCAGGTGAGGACACCCCTGTAACGTGCGTTACAAGCGACAAAAAGTTTGCATATGATATGACAATGAACGGCTCTCAGGTCAGAATTATAATGGACGGTGACAACCTTTATTTCCTGTTGCCTTCGCTTAAATGGTATGTTAAAATGTCAACCGATGATCTCGGTCTTGAAAGCATGGACGATATGATGTCGAATCTTACAAATACCGAGGATAAATATGTCGGCTCGACAAAGGTAACCGTAGACGGTACCGAATACACCTGTGAGGAATACAAGAGCAGTGACGGAACTGTAACTAAGTATTATTTTGATAAAAATAATAACTGGAAGCGTATTGAGGGAATTAGCGGTGACGAGGTTACCATTATGGAAATCGAATCATTCTCAGGCAAGGTTAATAACAGCATTTTCTCAATTAAGGGATACACAGATATGACAGCTCTGCTTTCGCAGGCAATGGCTTCAGCTGATGTTACCACAATCACCAAAAAGAGCTAATGAAAAATGTACTTATAACAGGCTCTGCGAGGGGCATCGGCGCACAGACGGCGAAGCTCTTTGCCGCAGAGGGATACAACGTTATCGTAAATTATAATACAAGTGAAAACGAAGCCGCTGAGACTTGTCGCGAGATAAGGCTCGGCGGCGGCAATTCTGTCATGATCAAAGCCGATGTTTCCAAAAGAAGCGAAGCCGAACGCCTTTTTGCCGAAGCTAAAAAGGAATTCGGACCCGTTGACGTGCTCGTGAACAATGCAGGCGTCGCACAGATCAAGCTTTTTACGGACATCACCGACGAGGACTATGACCGCATGTTTGACTGCAATGTGAAAAGCGTTTTCAACTGCTGTCAGCTTGCGCTCCCCGATATGATTCATAAAAAACATGGCAGAATTATCAACGTTTCCTCCATGTGGGGCATCACGGGCGCATCATGCGAGGTTCATTACTCTGCCTCAAAGGCGGCTGTAATCGGGCTCACAAAGGCTCTGGCAAGGGAGGTTGCCCCATCGGGAATTACCGTAAACGCCGTAGCTCCCGGGGTTATCGACACGCCGATGAACAGCGGCTTCGACAAAGAAACAATGGAGGCGCTTAAGGAAGAAACTCCCGTCGGCAGGATAGGCACTCCCGAGGACGTCGCAAGGGCAATACTTTTCCTCGCTGACGAAAAATCATCGTTCATTACTGGACAAACACTCGGAATTGACGGGGCTTTTATCTAATCGTCAGCCGATTGGGATTTATTTATACAAATTGTAGAAAAAGCTTCTTGATTTTATGATAAATATGTGTTAGAATATCCTATACGCTAAAGTGATTACTGAAATGGAGGAAATCCTTATGGCAGTTTGCCCGAAATGCGGAAGAAAACTTAAACTTACAGATATCAAACCCACCTGTCCCGGTTGTGGAGTCAACCTTCTTTACTACAAAATTGAAGAAAGACTTGAGGTTGACGCTATCAATGCTGAGCTTGAGCACGCAAAGACTCAGAAAAAAGTTGACCGTGCCAAGGATGCAATGTTCGGCACACCTCTTGCAATCGTTAGACTTGTTCTTTTGGTTTTGGTCGTCGGAATGTTCTTTGTTCCGCTTGCCACATTCCATGCTGTAGGACCTTATTTTGACAAAACAACCACACTCAACGCTCTTGAGATTTACAACTCTGTTTCAGCCCTTGACTTTGACGGAATGTTTGTTCTTGCAGGCTCACCTGTTCTCAAGACAAGCTTCATGTTCCTTGCAATCTCGGCTGTAACAATCGTTGTTTCCGTTCTTTGTGCATTGCTTGAGCTGATTTTCAGCTTCCTTTCAAGCTCGCCTCACGGTTTTTCAAGGAACATCACCTTCGCTTCTGTCGGCATTGTTTCCGCAGTCGCTTCTCTCGTTACATACAAGAAGTTCCTTGCAAATATTGAATCCGTTTTCAGTGGAATCATCGACGGCTCGGTTAAGGTCGGCATTTATCTTGTAATTGCCGCATTCGTGCTTTGCATTGCGATCAACATCATAATCAAGGTTCAGCACAAGCCCGTCAAATACAAGGATACATACGTTGACAGCGTTCCCTATGAAGTTTTCGTTGAAAAATTCGGCGTTAAGAAATACGACATGGAGTCCCTTGAAGCTATAAAGGCTGACATGGAGCAGTACAAGGTCGTTGAAGAATAATTAGTAAAAAGTAACGGACATAAAGTGTAATTGATTTACGCTTTATGTCCGTTTTTTGCTCAATAAAAGACTGCAAACCGAGAATTATGGCTTGCAGTCTTTTGTTTTATTTAAGCATTGAAATTGCGTCGGTAATCGTCTTTTCGTAGGCTTCCTTGCCGTACTTATCGACCTCGGCTTTGTTTCTCTCGCCGTGGGTCAGACAGCCTGCACCGCCGATACAGCCGCCGATACATGCCATACCCTCAATGAAGTTTGCGTCGAGCCTGTCCTTACTCTTTTTGAGCAATGCGGCACGGCAGGCTTCAATTCCGTCGCAGGCGCATGGCTTGAGCTCAAAGTCCTTGATGTCATGCTCCTTGAGAGCCTGTGCAACAGCATCTGAAAGACCGCCGCTGCGTGCGAATATACGTCCGAAATAGGAAGCGTTGTCGAGCACTCCCTCATCAAGGGTCATGATGTCGATATCCTTGCTGTCAAAGAGCGCCTGAAGCTCCTCAAACGTCATTGCAACGTCAACATACGGAGCAACGGATTCTTTCTGAACCTCGGCTTTTTTCGCCGTACAAGGTCCGATAAATACGACCTTGCAGCCGGGCTCACGGGATTTAATATACTTTGAAACAGCCGCCATCGGGGAAAGGTTGTGCGAAACAAGCGGCAAAAGCTGTGGGAATGCCTTTTCGATATAGGTTACAAATGCAGGGCAGCATGAACTTGTCAGAAAGCCCTTTTCGGCAAGCTCCTTCGACTCTGAATATGCGACCATATCTGCACCGAGAGCCGCCTCAATGACCGTGTGGAAGCCGAGCTCCTTGAGTCCTGTTATAACCTGACCGAGCCTTGCATACTTGAACTGGCTCGAAATTGACGGAGCAACAACGGCATAAACCTTGTATTTCTTATTATTCTTGCTCTTTTTGATTATATCAATAACATCAAGAATATATGACTTGTCCGTAATTGCACCGAACGGGCACTGATAAACGCAGGCACCGCAGGCAATGCACTTCTCGTTGTCGATCGCCGCCGCCTTGTTCTCGTTCATCTTGATTGCCTTGATCTTGCAAGCATTCTCGCATGGACGCTTACGGCTGATAATCGCCGTGTAGGGGCAAACTCTTGAGCAAGCGCCGCATTCCTTACACTTTGTCTTGTCAATATGTGCAACGTGGTTCTGATCAAATGTAATTGCGCCAAAGCGGCATGCGTCCATACAGCGGTGCGCAAGACAGCCTCGGCATGCGTTTGTTACCTCGTAGCCGCCCATCGGACATTCGTCGCAGGCGGTCTCGATAACCTCAATAACATTCGGGTTTGACTTGTCGCCGCCCATGGCGATTTTTACACGCTCGCCGAGAATTGCACGCTCTTTATAAACACAGCAACGCATCGTCGGCGTGTTGCCCGGAACAATCGTTTTCGGGATTTCAAGAAGATTATCCAAAAGTGTATCGTTCCATGCATGGCGGGCTACTTCACGGAGAACCTTATATTTAAGATACTGAACCTTCGTGTCAAATTTGTATAGCATTGTTTTCCTCCTTAGAAATAGCTTACCTTAATCCTCTTGCCCATTTGTTTCAAGCAATTTGAAAGCTCCTCGACAAGATTCATTTTAATATTGAAATTTATCGGCAAATCGGGGTTCTGATGAGCAGGGTTTACCGCTCTGCCGACATAAAAATTGATATCCGTAGCTTCCTCAAACAGCAAACGGCAAATTCTCGATGCGCCGTCCTGCTTGATGCTCCACTGGTCATAAAGCTCATTGTCGCTCAGTGCGTCCTTGGCGTACTCAATAACCTTGTTTATGGTAATAACGCCCTCGGTTACGAGGTCAACGCCCTCGATTTCGGCAATCGGCGGAACATCGCTCTGCTCAAAGTTGAGCGTTGCCCTGACAGGCTTACCGAGATATTTCGCCGCGATTGACGATGTTGTGCCGCCGCAGACAATGTGCTTGCCCTCCTTTGAGAAAAACAGGCTCATCATGCGGTCGCAGTCATCCCTGTTGCGGGGCGGACCGAACAGCAAATTCATCGGTTCTCTCTTTCTGACGCGAACCACGCATGCCGTCGCATCGTCACCGGGGTGGTAGCCGTACTGCTTGTTGCACTCGTCAATGAGCATCGTTGAAAGAGTCTTTGCCGTATAGCCGAGGTCGGCTATCATTTCCATGAAGCTTATAATGTCATCTCTGCGCCAGCCGAAATTATAGGCAATGCCTATTCCGGCATGGGGACAGCCGTCGCTCATAGCAACGAAAATATCGTTTTCCTGCAAGTCGATAACGGATTTATATATCTGCTTGCCGTTTATATTCAGCTCAGTTCTGGGATAGTCAAAATTTTTGCCCTCCCTGAGCAATATCACATGAGGGTTGTCGTACTGAATAAGTTCGGCTGTCTCATTGTTGATCAGGTGAATAATTGTGAAGGTTGAATACGCAACTCCTCTGACAGAGCATATCGGAAGCGTTGCGGCAATGGTCGAAACACATTCCTCAAGGGAAAGACCCTCCGCCATCATCGTTGAAATTATCTTCGATGTGAGCGTTGAAAGGATACTCGCCTTAACTCCGCTCCCGAGTCCGTCCGCCAGCACTATGACGGTCGAATTCTCATTCTGCTCAACTATATCCACATGGTCGCCGCAGAGCTGTTCGCCCTCGTGATTTATACTTTTCCAGCCGATGTCAGCACAAAGATTATTCATCGCTGATCGACTCCTTTAATTTAGTAAGCGCAATTTTTGTTTCAGCCGCCGTTTCGCCGAGAAGCGAAGCAATCTCCTGAACGATTCTCATCTGATTGTCAACAACACGGTCGGCAATTTCAACGGTCTGGTGGCTGATTTTTTCTTTTTTCTCCTTCTGGTTTTCCTCCTCGGTAACGTCACGAAGAATACAAACCAAAAGGTGATATTCCTTATCGTAAAGGATAGACTCTTCGACATACTTTCCGTACTCGGCAAGGTATGTCCTCTTATCGTGAATACTTCTGCCGCTCGTAAGAACGCTGAGGAAATCGGTCGGGTCAAGAATTCTGACAACCTGATCGCCGAGAACGACCGAAGCGTTGCGAACATTGACTATCTTGAGCGCAGCATGGTTAATCTGCTGAACCTCAAGCTTTTCGTTAAGAACAATAAGTCCGTTCGGCGTGTTGCGCACGATCGTGTCGGAGAAGCTCTCTGCCTTGTCCTTGAGGTACGGCAGACACATGGAGATCTCTGCCTTGCCCTGGAGAATGGCAACCGCCTTTTCACGGCAGGTATTGTAGCCGCAGGAGCCGCAATTCAGCTCGTCTGACGGCTTCATCTTGCCCATCTGGCGGAGCGTGTCACGAATCTCTGCCTCGGACGGCTGCTGAAGCTTTCTTTCAATAACCGTAAAGTTTTTCTTGATTGTAAGTGGATCGGGAGTGTCAACCTCAAAGTCCTTTTTGCCTGCAAATCTTGAAACTGCGGCATAATCCTTGACCGGCGAACGGTGGAATTTTTCCATGACGGGGCCGCCGACACAGCTACCTACACAAGCCGACATTTCGATAAAGCAGCCGTGCAGACCGCCTCTTTCAATGTCACGCAGAGCGGCGATGCAGTTCTCAGTTCCGTCAATAGCCATGTATGTGTAGCCCGTGTCCTCGGTATCCATCGTCTTGAGAATACCGCCGGTTGTCGGGAAAAATCTTGCACGGCTGTTTTCATCCTGATCCATTTCCGGCTTCAGCTCGATATTCTGAGCCTTGAGCCAGTTTGTCAGCTCGTCGAAGGTCAGAACGGCATCAACAATGCCCTCATAATACTGAGCCTCGTCCTTCTTGGCAACACACGGTCCGATGAACACAGTCTTTGCGTTAGGAATTCTCTTTTTGATATCCTTGCAATGCGCCTGCATCGGAGAAAGAACGTCCGCAAGATAGGGCAACTCTGCCGGAAAATATTTTTGTATAAGAAGATTTATGGAATGACAGCAGGACGAGATGATTATATCATGGCTCTTCTCCCCTATCATTCTCTCATATTCATTTTTAACTATGGTTGCGCCGATGGCTGTTTCCTCGACGTCGTAGAAGCCGAGCTGCTTGAGCGCCTCACGCATTGCGCCGATGCCCACACCCTCATAATTGGCTATGAAAGACGGAGCAAGGCTGACAACAACGGGATCGCCGCTCTGCAAAAGCACCTTGACCTTTTCTGTCTCGTCAACGATCTGTTTAGCGTCCTGCGGGCAAACTACAAAGCACTGACCGCACATTATACATTCGTTGCCGATTATATATGCCTGATTACCGGAAAAACGAATGGATTTGACCGGACAGTGACGAATACACTTGTAACAATTCTTACAGTTGGATTTTTTCAGAGTCAGACATTCCATTCCGTTAATTCCTTTCCTCGTTTATTTTGTTAAGTACCTTGTCATTGAAAAAGCTGCTGAAATTTTCGGGTGTAACGCCTGTGAAAACGTCGTCATCTACGGTAACGGTCACACCTACGCGATTGCACTTGCCGGTGCAGAAACTACCGGCAAGTGTAACCTCGCTGTCAAGCTTATTTTCGGCAATAGCCTTTTGAAAAAGCTCTACTAATTTTTCAGACCCTTTCAAATGGCAGGACGAACCCACGCAAATTTGAACGATCATTTATTTTCACACCTTTGCAAGAACGTTTTCGTTGAAGAAATCCTTTACTGTTTCCGGTGAGACTGAGAAGAACTCGTCATCAACGGTAACGCAAACGCCCTGCTGGCACTTGCCCATGCAGAATGTTCCGCCAAGCTCGACCTTATCGCCGAGATTGTTTTCGTGAATAAGATACTGGAGCTGCTCAACTACCTGACGTGAGCCCTTGATGTGGCATGATGAGCCGATACAAACCGTAATCTTCATTGAAATATCCCCCTATTTTATGTTTGATAATCTATGTTCGGTTATCTTAGGTAACCGCCGAACGGTCCGTGCTTGCTGTATTGAACCGATCGGCGGCGGTCATTTTAAGTCAATTGTGTAAGGTAATACCGCTCAATTGAGATGTGCGGATCAATTTGTGCGATGTTACCTTAATTATTCGTAGTCAACAACGTCGATCCATGAGTGCAGGAACTCACGCTCTGCCTCATTGCCCTTGACTGTCTGCGAAGCCGCTACGATCGGCATCCACTTCTGGACATACTGCTTAGCGGTGTTGCTTCTCTCGCAGAAAAGGTCAAGATACTTCTTTGCGCCGTCGATGTCGCCGTTGAGCCAGAAAAGAAGGTAGGTTCTTGCGGCGTCGGCGGAAGCGTTACCCTGAGTGGCATGTGACCAGTCGAGGATATACGGCGTACCGTCATCTGTGATGATGATATTCGTCGGGTTGAAGTCGCCGTGGCAAACCTTGTTGTGCTTAGGCATGGACTCAAGACGTGTGTGAAGGTCATAGCGAACGGTTGCGGAGAGATCGGTCTCGCTGATCTTTCTGTTCATCTTGTCCTTGAGCTTTGTCAGACCCTTGCAGGTCTTGCTGTGCATCTGGAGCTGAAGGTCAACAAAAAGGCTGAGATACTCGTCCTTCTTCTCCGGATTTTCCTCCATCAGGCGGGCAAGAGTCTTGCCCTTGATGAACTCGGAAACAATAGTCCATTTGCCGTCGATAACGGTAACCTCAAGAATTTTCGGAATGTTAAGTCCCGTCTCCTCAACACGAGCCTGATTGAGAGCCTCGTTGAGAACATCCGCCTTTGAAAAGTCCTCGTTGAAGACCTTAAGGCAGCGGTCGCCGTCACGGTAAACGGTCTTATCGGTTCTGACCGCAATAATTCTGTCCAAATTCATATATAATCCTCCTTACTCTTTGCTCTTGCCGTTCTCGGCTCTGCGATAAGCCTTTTTGAAATCGTGCTTGTCGTCTGTAGCTTCAAAATCGGCAGCGGTGGGTTTTTCTTCCTCTGTGAAATGCTTGTTGCCGTAGTAAGCGTTGAGATACATCTGCTTGATCTCGCTCATGAGCGGATAACGCGGGTTAGCACCTGTGCACTGGTCGTCGAATGCCTGCTCTGTCATTGCGTCAAGACGGTCAAGGAAGTCCTTCTCGTCAATGCCGTAATCACGGATCGTCTTCTTGATTCCGACTCTCTCTTTAAGAGCATTGATAGCGTCGATAAGATTTTCAAGGCTTTCCTTATCGTTCTTGCCGCCGAAGCCGAGTGCTCTTGAAACCTCAGCATAACGTGCAAGTGTATGCGGATGGTCGTACTGTGAGAACGTACCCATCTTTGCGGGAGCCTCTGCGGCGTTGAAGCGGAGCACCTCTTCGATCATAAGTGCGTTTGCAATACCGTGCGGGAGGTGATGGAATGCACCGAGCTTATGAGCCATTGAGTGACATACGCCGAGGAATGCGTTTGCGAAAGCCATACCTGCCATTGTTGCACAGTTAGCCATCTTCTCACGAGCCTCGATATCTGTCTGACCGTTATCATATGCACGGGGCAGATACTCAAAGATTCCCTTGAGGGCCTGAATTGCAAGACCGTCTGTATAGTCTGTTGCCATCATTGAAGCGTAAGCCTCAAGAGCATGTGTAACAGCGTCGATACCTGAAGCGGCTGTAAGTCCTTTCGGTGCGCTCATATGGAAATCGGGGTCGATAATTGCCATATTCGGGAGCAGCTGATAGTCGGCAAGCGGATACTTAACGCCTGACTTTTCATCTGTGATAACAGCGAACGGAGTAACCTCGGAGCCTGTACCTGCCGAAGTCGGAATAGCGATGAAGTATGCCTTCTCGCCCATCTTCGGGAAGGTGTAAACACGCTTACGGATATCAATGAAGCGCATTGCCATATCCATGAAGTCTGCTTCGGGATGCTCATAGAGAACCCACATGATTTTACCTGCGTCCATTGCGGAACCGCCGCCGAGTGCGATAATGCAGTCGGGCTGGAATGCCTTCATCTGCTCTGCGCCCTCTTTTGCGCTGGCAAGTGTCGGGTCCGGAGCAACGTTGAAGAACGTTGTATGAACGATACCCATTTCGTCAAGCTTGTCTGTGATAGGCTTTGTATAGCCGTTATGATAAAGGAAGCTGTCCGTTACGATGAATGCTCTCTTCTTGCCCATAACGTTCTTAAGCTCGTCAAGTGCAACAGGGAGACAGCCCTTCTTAATATATACCTTTTCAGGTGCTCTGAACCACAACATATTCTGTCTCCTCTCAGCTACGGTCTTAATATTGATAAGATGCTTTACGCCAACGTTCTCGCTGACACTGTTGCCGCCCCATGAGCCGCAGCCGAGGGTAAGCGACGGAGCGAGCTTGAAGTTGTAAAGATCACCGATACCGCCGTGTGAAGAAGGAGTATTTACAAGGATACGGCAGGTCTTCATTCTCGAAGTGAACTCCTCAAGCTTTGCCTGCTCCGTTACTTCGTTGAGATAAATTGAAGATGTATGACCGTAGCCGCCGTCTGCGATAAGATGCTCAGCCTTATCGAAGGCGTCATGAATGTCTGTTGCCTTATACATTGCAAGGACGGGAGAAAGCTTCTCATGAGCGAATTCCTCGCTGATGTCTACGCTCTCGACCTCGCCGATGATGATTTTTGTTCCTGCCGGAACCTTTACGCCTGCAAGAGCTGCAATCTTTGCCGCAGGCTGACCTACGATCTTAGCATTAAGAGAACCGTTGATGATGATGGTCTTTCTGACCTTCTCAGTCTCCTCGGGATCAAGGAAGTAGCAGCCTCTCTCTGCAAACTCAGCCTTAACTGCGTCGTAGATATTCTGATGAACGATAACAGACTGCTCGGATGCGCAGATCATACCGTTATCAAATGTCTTTGAATGAATGATCGAGCTGACTGCAAGAACGATGTCCGCTGTCTCGTCAATGATTGCGGGAGTGTTACCTGCACCAACGCCAAGTGCCGGCTTACCCGATGAATAAGCAGCCTTAACCATTCCGGGGCCGCCTGTTGCAAGGATAATGTCAGCTTCCTTCATAAGAAGGTTTGTCATGTCAAGGCTCGGAACGTCAACCCAGCTGATGATTTCCTCAGGTGCGCCTGCCTCAACAGCTGCTTCAAGAACGAGCTTTGCGGCTGCGATAGTCGAAAGCTTTGCTCTCGGGTGAGGGCTGATGATGATAGCGTTACGGGTCTTGAGTGCAATAAGGCACTTAAAGATAGCCGTTGATGTCGGGTTTGTTGTCGGGATAACGGCTGCGATAACGCCGATCGGCTCTGCGATCTTTTTGATACCGTATGCCTTATCCTCCTCGATAACGCCGCAGGTCTTTGTGTGCTTGTAAGCATTGTAGATATACTCTGCCGCATAGTTGTTCTTGATGACCTTGTCCTCAACAACGCCCATGCCTGTCTCCTCAACAGCCATCTTTGCAAGAGGAATTCTTGCCTGGTTAGCGGCTATTGCGGCGGCAAGGAAAATCTTGTCGACCTGCTCCTGAGTGTAGGTAGCGAACTTCTTCTGTGCTTCCTTAACTCTTGCGAGTGTTTCCTCCAGTGTTTCAACACTGTCTACGATTTTTCTTTCTTTCGTTTCCATATCTTAACCTCCCGGTTTCTTATGACCGCCGTTTTGCGTCGGTCAGGTTTGTCTGTGATCATTTTATCTGCATTTTCAAATGTGCAAGCGACAGCGCAAGATTTTCATACTGAATAACTGCGTCTGCCGGCTTGTAGAGCTGACACGGTGCAAAGCACCACATCAGGCGAACTCCGTTCTCGTAAAAGAGGTTGCTCACCGACTGAGCGGCTTCCGACGGGACTGCAATAATACCTATCTTGATATCATGCACCTTGCAGAAGTCCGAAAACTCCGACATCTGCATAATCGGTTTGCCTCCCTCGGAAATCGTGTCCTCCAGCGCCTTTTTATCAAAAGCGGCAAGAACCGAAATTCCGAAATCCTCGAAGCCCGAATAGTCAAGCAACGCCTTTCCGAGCCTGCCTGCGCCCACGATTACTGCCTCGACCTTATCGCCCGTCATGAACTTTTCAAGACTTTCGATAAGCTCCTCTCGCTGATATCCGACCTTCGGTTTGCCCGAGCCGCACAATGCGCCGAGATCCTTTCTAACCTGAACCTCGCCGAGTCCCAGCTCCTTGGCAATTACCGTTGAGGATATGTTCTGCATACTCTCGGGTAAGCCCCTGAGAAATCTGAGATACATCGGAATTCTGCCGAGTGCCGGCCGTGATATCTCCGTCTCTTTCAAGATGACACCTCCCATGAACGTACGTCGTTCCTTTGATTGTTATTATTTTATCAAAGTTTACCCGTTTTGGGAATTGCCTCTTTCTCATATCGGTATTGCATATATCGATATACCCCTGACGGAAGGAATTGGCAGCCTGAAATGTTTATATAATCACATCAGAAATTGAGGCTATTGCGCCGTATTTTTCAGTGCTTTTGCCCGAAACAAATACGGCTTTTTTTGTAAAATTTATTGCATCGTCAAACGAAAGCTCATCAAAATTTTTACCCTTTTTGATGAATTCGCTGACGAAAGTGCCTAAAAAGATGTCCCCTGCGCCCGTAGTGTCCACTGTTTTTGCTTCAATCGCAGGAATGTGAGCTTTTTCGCCCTTAAAACAGAGGGTTGCTCCCTTGTCGCCGTCCGTTACCAGCGCAAGTCTTACGCCCTTTTCAAAAAGGAAATCCGTTCCCCTGCCCTCGCTTATCATTTCAAGCTCCTCAACCGAAAGCTTTATGATATCGACATAGGGAAGCAGAATCGCCATGCGCTCCGTCGCCTTTTCGGGACTTTCCCACAGGGGCGGACGGTAGTTCGGGTCATAGGTCACGGTACAGCCGAATTCCTTTGCGGCTTTGACGGCTATCTCCGTCGAGAAATACGACGGCTCGTCCGTCAACGAAAGTGAGCCGAAATGAAAAACCTTTGAGTCGGCTATCAGCTTTTTGTCGACGTCGGTTTCATAAATAAATCTGTCCGCACCGTAGGTTCTGTAAAAGCTGAACTTTCTGTCGCCCTTTTTGTCAAGCTCAACAAATGCAAGGGTGGTGTTGTGCTCATTATCTTTTTTAAGGTAATCACAGTCGATGCCGCAGCCTTTGACGGTTTCAATCAAAAATTCACCGGGCAAGTCATTGCCGACCTTGCCGATAAAAGCAGTTTTGAGCCCTGCCCTTGCCGCAGTCGCAAGCACATTCAGCGGCGCTCCGCCCGCCTTACGGATAAAACGCATATCACCGACAGAGTCAACCCCGTCGGGCACAAAATCTATAAGAATTTCGCCGAGGGCGGTTATGTCATATTTTCGCATGGCTGTCACCCTTTTATAAAATACTTAATACAATTATAATTATATAATATACATTTATATTTTTCAAGCGGTTTGTATATTTAAAGTGCTTGCTTTTTTATGTACGATATAGTAAAATATGTATGATTATGTAATCATTCTCCGAATGAGAAAAAACAGGAGTGATAATTATCAGTAAGTATCTTATTATAAACGCCGATGACTTCGGACTTTGCCATTCGGCAAACGAAGCTTGCATGGATCTTTTTGAGAGCGGAAATCTTCTTTCCTCAACAATAATGGCTCCGTGCCCCGGCGCAGACGAAGCAATTGAATTTGCAAAAGCACATCCGCAGTACGCCATCGGCGTTCACCTCACCCATACAAACGAATGGATGGACAAATTCCCGTGGGGTCCTCTTACCGACGGCAAGAGCATCAGAACTCCCGAGGGCAGAATGTGGCCCGAGAGTGAGGATTTCGAAGCTCACTGCACCTATGACGACGCATGTGCCGAAACTCTTGCACAGATCGAATACTGTGAAAACAAGGGCATGAAGCCGTCGCACGTTGACTCACACATGGGCGCACTTTACGGACTCAACGGCAAGCTGAAAATGCTTCCGAAAACACTTGCGATATGCGGCAAAAAGGGCTATCCCTTCCGCATGTTCTCAAAGCCGCTTGAGTCGCAGTGCCCTCCGGGTACACCGATGTGGCTGTTCAAGGCAGCATGCCGCTTCTCAGGTATGTTCGGCAAGATAAACCACGTTCCTATGCCCGATTATCTGATTTTCCCCGAGAGCATTGAGAGCGGAGAGTCATACGAGGAATTCAAGCACAATTTCATCACATATCTTACGGATATCCCCGACGGAATTTGCGAAACATATATCCACCCCGCCCTTGATACCGACGAGATGAAAGCCATCACGGCAAGATGGGAAAGAAGATACTGGGAATACCTCATCATGAAGGATCCCGATATCTACAAGGCATTTGACGAGCACAACATCAAGCTCATCAGCTACCGTGACCTTGTGAAGCTCAAAAAATAAATACACAAAAATGAGCCGTGCACTTTTGGTGCTGTGGCTCATTTCTTTTATGCTGTTTTATACAAAATCCCAAATCGAGCTTATGCCCGTTGTAATTTGAAGAACAATAAGCGCATCGAGAGAATTTATTGTGCCGTCCTTGTTGATGTTAGCGGCATTTATTTCGTCCTCGCTGAACTTAACCAAACCGACTGTGTTTCTGAGTATTAGCAGTGCGTCGGCGGAATTTATCACGCCGTCGGCATTAACGTCTCCCTCTGTACAGCCGCCTCCGACATACAGCTTGACTGTCTTTGGCATGCCGTCATTGCATTTTACAGTTACCCTTGCATAGCCTGCCTTGTTTGCCTTGAAGCCGTTTCCGCTTTGTGAGATAAGCGATGTATTATCGGCAGTGATAGTCATGCCGAAATCGGGGGCAATGATCGGGTCGGCAACGGGAGTGAATGAAACGCTCTCACCCGACTTCATTTTAATTTCATCGGGAATGTTTAATTTATATCCGTAATTTACAAACCTAAGTCCGTTTTTCTCGGCATAGCTTTGCGCCGCAGAATTTTTGTAGCAATAAATCGTTCCCGCAAAACCTCCAAGTGCGCCGTCGGCAACAGACGTTACACCGTACGGAACGTCGATATTTCCGCTCTTTACACGGCACTCAATTAGCTTTCCGTTTTCAATTACAAGCTTATCGAGCTTTTGAATGTTGACCGTTCTGCCGATATACTTTGAATCGACATAAACCTTGTAGGATTTGCTTGACTCCATTTTGACATCGCACTGCCAAATTTTAAATCCGTTCTTCTGAGCCGATTTCATTGTAAGCGTCTCGTTCTTTGAAACCAGCTTAACGGATTTAACGCTCTGCGAAGCGGCAACGAAAACCTCCGCCGTGTCCTCTGCAGTAGCCAACGGGAATTTGAGCGCCGTAAAGGCTTCGGCAGTCTTATTTTCCCTGACATAGAGCGGAACGGTTTTGTATTCATGAAGCTCTCCGTCCGCAATGTAATTGATTTTTATGCTTTTGGCTCCCGATGAGGCAGGGATTATCTCAAGCGTTGCCTTGCCGTTTTCGGGAACAGCCACAAACTCGAGACCGTCACAGACAGCCGTGAGCATTTCGACACGGTTGCTCACGCTGAAATTCAGCTCGGCAGTCTCGCCGACCGAAGCCGTTGATTTGTTGTAGCTGATGTTTTTTATCATTCCGCTGCGATTTTCAATTGCCTTTTTTACATTGAAATGATAGAATTCACCCTTTTGAATGTGATTATAATATGCGCCGACATCAACATCACTGCCGCCGAGATAATAAACTATCGTCATAACATTGTAGCCTGCGATCTGCTTCTCGGAAATGCAGTAATCACGGTTTGCAACTGGAATTGTTGTCGTGCTTCCTCCGACAAAAAATCTTATCTTGTTCGGCTTGCCCTTAGCGATAACAACTACTTTATTTTTCTGTCCGACACGAGCATAACGGTCAATATAACAGCCGAGGATCGGAGTGTCGCTGCTCTCCGAAAGCTCATCAATTTTCTTCATTGCCGCCTCGAGCTTAGAAGCATTTGCAACCTTTTTCTTAGCCTCATCACTGAGCGTATCGTACTCCTGCTTCGCATTGAAAATCGTTTCAAGATTATCTTCATAATTATTCACGGGAAGCATTTCAATGAGCTTAGTAACCTTTTCGGCGTCCTCGTTCGGGTTTTTATTTATTTTATAATCAACCTTGAGTCCGCGATATCTGAGCGATATATATGTATTGCCGATTTTATCTGTTATCTCGTTGTAAACCGATTCCTGAGAACCCATGCAATCGCTTACATATGAAAGCACTGCCTCGGGTTCAACGGTTTTTTCCGAGCCGTCGGCATAAACAGCCTTGAGCTCAAGTCCGTCAAGCTCGATTTTATCCCCGGAATTATACACATTTTTGGTCGGTGCCTTTGTCATTTTCAGGCTGACAGGCTCGTTATATCCCGTCACGGTTGACATGCCAAGGAAATCGCCGCTTGCGTCATAGCTCATAACGCTGACAACACTGTTTTCTGTGAGCGAGCCGAGATTAACTGTAGCGGTGGCATTATATGAAAGTGTTTTAACCTCTGTGCCGTTCACAATAACCTTGCATGTCGCAACGTCCGTATCGTTCATCACTATTTTAAGCTGTGAGCTGTTCAGCTCAAGCGTTGTGCTGCCGGAATTGTTAAGCTTTGTGCCGTTAACGGAGGAGTAAAATGTCTCAAAGCTCGTCGTTTGGCTGTCTATCCAATCAAGTCTGCGGCTGAGCCAAAGCTTTAAATTTTCCGTATCATCGTTAAAGCTCGCATGTGTATTCCAAAGCATATCATTGGCAATTCCCGATTCGTAGATTTTTTCGTGTGCCGTGTCGATATCGCCGTTAGGCATAACAAGCTTTTCAATTATTGTATAACGATATTCCCTGTATGCGTCATAAACCAGCTTCAAAAACGCAGGATCTCTGAGCATCTTCAAAAATTTTCCTCTGGCAAAGCAAACCCAAGTATTGTGCGCATAAATATATGCGGAGTTATCGGCGCTTAAGTCCATATCCCAAACAGGACCGAACATAAGCTTTCCGTCAACATCCTTATACATATAAGTGCTTCTGGACATAAAATCCTGATTGTGGAAAATTTCATTCAGCAAAATGCCCTTTGCAAAGGATTCGGCATCGGCAAGCTCGGAATATCTCACCTTTTTTCCGTTATATTCGGCGCAAAAATCCTCCGCCTGAGCCGCCTCCTCAAAGGCAGAATAATAGGCTTGTATTTCGCTGAGCATGCCATTTCCGATACCCTCGGGCTTGCTTATACAAACGCCGGATCCGCCTTTTGAGACAAACCCCGGTTTCTCATAGCCAAAGCACTCAAGGAGATAGCCTCCGTTTGCGCTCGGCAGCTCATAATAATCCGAAATTATGTAGGTTTTTCCTTTATGTGTAACCGAGCCGTCGGTCACCCAATTCATATTGCTCTCCATAAGCGCCGCAAGCTCGTCACGCTCATCCTTGCTCATGGATTTTTTATTTGCCTTGTAAATCGCCTTCGCCACGTCCTCGGCTATGTCGTCCCAATCGGTAATGTCAACACGGGTGCTGCCTATGCGAACATGCTCACAAAGAAGATAGTTGCCGACAACCTTGCCGTTGAGAACCACGTCAACCCACTGTGAGCTCATGGTATCAAGACCCATTTCCTCCGCAAGGTCATATGTCAGCTTATTTCTTAAAAGCGTCTTGTCATAAGGATTGGACAGCAAAACCCAATGCTTATTTGCTCCCATTCCGAGCAGGTTTGATTTTGAATCAAGCTTTAATTTGTAAGGCTTTTTATTAGCCAGCCATGTTGAATTTCCTCTGCCCTTTATATCCGTTTCACCGTCATAAAGGACCGAAGCGTCACTGAACTCGGAATTGCCCTGAATTTTCATATGAGCCTTCAAGACCTTATCCTTAACGGTTATCTGTTCTCTGTTTTCCGTTTCGATATAGACAACGGGCAGCTTGCTTATAAGCATATTTGCCGCTCCGATTTTTTCGCCGTCGGCGCCGTAAACCTCTGCGGTCAGCATGGACTCGAGATCGGCTTCGATCGGCGTATAGCTGTCGCCGCTGTTGCTTATCTCTGTGCCGTTTATGTACCATTTATAGAGGATATCCGTATCGGCTCCATTGACCTTTACACTAATGGGCACACCGACCTGAGCATACCCCTCGCTGAAATACACCTCATCGGTATTTTTTGAATATGCTTTTCCCCCGTTATTGTATGCCGCAAATGAAGCTACGGGCAAGCAACCTATAACGATAACAATTGCAGTCAATAATGAAATAAATTTTTTCATGGACAACGCTTCCTCTAAAATATTTCCATTTATATTTTATCAAAGAATAAAGGCAAAATCAACCTAAACGGGATTTTGCCTTACAAAATTATATGATTGCACAAGTGTATTTTATGCTTTTATATTTATGACTGCTCTTAAAACATTGTATGCCGTACGCTGGAGCTCGCCGATGGTTATTCCCCCCTGCTTGCCAAGCGATTCAAGCAACGTTCCGTCGGCTCTGCGGCGCTTCGATCTTCCGCCGCCGGGCATAAGCACATCGACCTGTGCCCTTACACGGTAAGCCTGATCTCTGATTGACGGAAACTCGGGGCTTCTTTCGCTTTTCATCCACCAATCGGTGATAACGTTACCCTTGTAGCCCCATTCGCCTCGCAAAATCGTCGTGCAAAGCTCGTAATTATAATGACCGTAAACTGAGTTGATTCTGTTATACGACGTCATGATATTTTTCGGCTCGGACTCCTTGACGCAGATTTCAAAGCCCTTGAGATAAATCTCTCTCAGTGCACGCTCGGAAAGACGTGAGTCGTTCATATTTCGGCGTTTTTCCTGACTGTTGCAGGCAAAATGCTTCGGACAAGCCGATGCGCCGCAGGACTGTATTCCTCTGACTGCCGCCGCAGCGGTCTTGCCGGTCAGATACGGGTCCTCGCTGTAGTACTCAAAATTTCTGCCGCAAAGAGGATTTCGGTGAATATTCATTCCCGGGGCAAGAAGGACGTCGGAGCCTTTTGTTTTCATTTCAGCCGCAATTGCGGAATAGACCTCCTCGACGAGTTCGGGGCTGAACGAGCAGGCAAAAAGCGTTCCTACAGGCATAAGTGAACAGCTTGCAGAAAGTCTTATACCGGACGGGCCGTCCGTAGTCGTTATCGGTTCAACACCCTTTGCTCTCAGCGAATGAAGCACTCCGCCGAAAACGCCGGCATTTCCTTTTGCGCCGAGCGGACTGTTCATCACATAATCGCCCCTTGAAATCGCTTCAAGCTCCTTGTTGCTTAACTGAGCGACAAACTGCTCCATTGTGCATTTGCCGCTTTTGACGTCGCCGAGCTTCAAGCCCTTATCGCCTGTCTGCGGAATTGCTTTCGGCAGATTTTCAAGTATTCGCTTGCCGAGGTCGTATTCTCTCACTCTGACGGTTCTTTGTTTTATGACTCGCTTGCCGTTTTCCTCGCAGGCTGTCATGACGTCAAACTTTTCGATCGGAGCGGACGCCTGAGCGAGCTGACACATTACTTCTTCATCCGTCTGTTCAAAGCCGTAAATCAAGTCATTTTCTCTGACGTTTTTGCCGAGGAAAAATTCATATTTTCCGCTCTCGATAACATAGGCGCTTATATTTTCATCATACGACGAAAGCTGAGATTTTTCGACGAATAATTCAATCCTTGCTTCTTCGTTCGGCGCAAGCTCGCCCGTCTTTTTAAAAGCGGCGAGAACTCTCTCGGGATTACCGAGCCTGCCGCACGGCTTACGAAGATAAAGCTGAACGACCTCTTTGCCGCTTGCGTGACCGATATTTTTCACGCCGATATCAAAGCGGAAGCCTTTGTCTGTTTCTTCGACCGAATTCGACGAAATTTCAAAATCGGTATAGCTCAGACCGTAGCCGAACGGGTAAAGGACCTTGTCCTTGGCAAAGGTCTCAAAGTATCTGTAGCCGACATAGATATCCTCTTTGTATTCGTTAAAATCCTTGCCGCCGAAGCTCGACGAGGACGGGTAATCCTCATAGCTTTTGGCAATCGTATCCGTAAGACGTCCGCTCGGTGAAACTTTGCCGCAAAGCAGATCCGCCGCCGCATTGCCGCACTCCATTCCGCCTTGCCAAACGACAAGAATCGCACCGATTTTATCCCTGTATTTTTCGACCCAGCTCATGTCTGTAACGCCGCCGATGTTGAGCAAAATAATGATATTATCAAACTCATCGGCTATTGCGTCGAGCATTGCAATCTCGTCATCGGCAAGGTAATAGCTGCCCTTTTCAAGGTTACAGTCCCTATCCTCACCTGCCGAGCGGCCTATGACCGCCACGGCGGCATCGCTTCGGGATTTTGCGTCCTTGACCGTCTGCTTATCAAGCGGCATTTCGGGAAAATAAAACGGCCAATGCGCCCAAAATCCGTGATTTATCGGGTTTTCTTTATCCCAATTTCTGTATTTATTTTCAAGCGCTTCGTCAATTTCAAGTCTGTCGCAGTTTTTGAGTCCGTCGGCAAAGCTGACAGCATACGGCTTATTGACGTCACCGCCCGAGCCGTAGCCGACATAATGGCTTTCATATCCCGTTATGCCGAAAAGTGCAGCCCTTGTGCCCTCTTTCAGCGGAAGGACGCCGTTATTTTCAAGCAGAACAGCACCCTCTGCTGCCGCACGTCTCAAAAGCTCGGGCATGCCGGGAGTTACTGTTTTTTCTTCGCCGTCCCTGTCAGTTGCGCTTTGCGAAAGTCCGTTTGCAAAGAACTGAACAACATTCGTTACTGCTCTGTTAAATTTCTTCTTAATATCCATATTTATAGCCTCACTCTGATAAATCGTTTCTCCGTCACCACATTTTCGGCAGCAATATCATGCGCTTCTGTCGGGATTTCTCCGCTTTTCATCAAAAGCAATTCCGGGCAAATTATAATCTTTTCACAATCGGTTCCTTCGCAAAACCTGTCGTAAAATCCGCCGCCCTTTCCAAGTCTGCTTCCGCTCTCGTCGGCGGCAAAGCATGGCAGCAAAATCAGATCGATTTCGCTTTTTTCAACAGCTCTACAGTCCTCGTTCGGTTCGGGAATTCCGAATTTTCCGCTTCTGAGCGCAGAAAAATTCTTTATTTCAACGGCATCCATCGTGCCGT